>DAOTTJ010000168.1:0-7100 GCA_034437695.1 Ktedonobacteraceae bacterium | reverse complement strand
TCTCCGAGAGATAGATAACCGTACGTTCGCTGAGGATTTCGCGAATCTCGGCGATGCGCTGGCTGACGCGTACGCGGGCCAGGGGCATCAGTTCTTCGCCGCCCGCTGCTTCATCGCGTGCTCGCAGTTCGAGCAGGTGAGCAAAGGTCCGGGCAAGCGCGTTGATCTCCAGGCCGCCGAGGGCTGGTGGCGTCCAGGCGAGCTGGGCCTCGATACCGCTCAAGAGGTTCGAGCGACTGTGGGTTTGCAAACCCTGTTCCTCGCGCTGGCGCAGATGATTGGCTATCTCTTTGGCCAGTTTATATTCTATCAGGTGCGTGCGCAGTTCTTCGGCCATCGCGGCTGCGCTCTCCATCTCGGAGGTCATCTCTTCTTTGGAAACCTGTGGTAACAGGCTTTGTGATTTAATAAAAAGCAGCCGCGTCGCGATTGAGACAAACGCCGCCATGTTCGCCAGTGGCATCTGTTCTGGCTGGTTCTGCCATTGCCGCAAGTACGCGATATATTGATCGGTCACAGCTACCAGGGAGATAGTTGTGATTTCCATCTGTCGCTTTTCAATCAGATGAAGCAGCAGATCCAGTGGACCCTCGAAGGCCGGAAGCTTTACTACATAGCGTATCTGCTCGCTGCTTTCACCGGGTGAGGATGGAGTTGCGGCGCTGGCGAGCGCCTCGGGTTCGGTCTGTTCAAGCATAGGTCAGGAAGCCTCGTCTACAAGATGTAACGCTTTGAGTGCGGGACTATCAGGACGGTGATGAAGGCGTATATAGTGAACGACAGTGCCGTTCAGACCAGCCTGTGCTGCTATATCGGCCCCCACTTCAGCATGCCACCAGGCGTAGCTCAGAGAGCGTTGCCAGCGTGGAAGTGCTTGACTTGCAACAGGATAAACGGTCAGACGGCTCAAGAGCCAGGGAGTAAGACGTTTGGCCAACACGATCACAGGACGCGTCCAGAAAGGGACGCGCCCTTCGGCCTTACCTACGTCGTGTAACAGTGCTGCTGTCAGCATATCCTGATCTGTCCAACCCTGATCGCGCAGCCCGCGATAGACGCGTAGCGAATGCTGTTGGTCTGCACGAGACATGCTCGCAAAGAGTGCCAGGGCGGGCGGCGGCAGGTGTTGCGCAACTTCGGCCAGCTCTTGTGGTGTAAGAGGCGGGACGAAGCCGAGCTGTTGGCGCACCTGCCCAAGTCGGTAGCGCACAAGAGATAAAGGGTTGCTCATGACGATAGTTTAAAACAGATAGTAGGAGATCGTTATGAGTAGTGGGTAGCCCGAGGCCAGCGAGACAAGACTGAGTACGCCTTGCAGGAAGAAGTACGATAGACGGAACAGGAAAAAACCGTCGGTACGTGTCACTGTTCCCAGAAACGGCAGCACAAACAGGATAGCGATGATGATCAGCGGACCATATTGCGCCGACCTGGCAAACTTTAGAGCCTGGCGACTTGGCAAGAGCGTGTAGAGGATCTGGTAGCCATCCAGCGGGTAGAGCGGCAGAATGTTAAAGAGTCCCAATGCAATATTGACGCTGGCAAACACGGTGACAAACTGGATGAAGCGAATGGAGAAGCCATTTAATATCAGGTCAGCCGGCAAGAAGCGTATAAGAAATGCGACGAGAAAGCCGACTATCAGGTTGACGACGATCCCGGAGAGCGAGACCAGCAGCGTACCGACGTTTGGACCTCCGCGCAGCTTCCAGGGATCGGTTTTAATCGGCTTGCCCCAGCCCAGAGCCATCGGCCCTGCAACGACCGGCATAAAAGCCATGACTATGCTTAACAGCAAACCCAGTGGGTCGATATGCACCCCTGGGTTGAGACTCTGACGACCCTGGCTGCGAGGGGTCGGGTCGCCCAGGAGTGAAGCGGTCAGAGCCTGGGTATATTGGTGAATAACCATCGCGATCATGAAACTACCAATGATCATCAAGGCCAGTATGACATTTATCAGAGACATGTTCGTTTATCCTCGCACACGGGAGCTATTCTCCCACTATACATTCGATCACAGATCGATCTCCATACCTTCACAGGCAGAATACGTCTCAGCGAAATGCTGACGGGCCTCTACCTGTAAAGCGTCGAGCTTGGCGTCATCATAGGTTGGCTCATGATGGAAGAGGATCAGTTGTCCCACATGGGCTGCACTGGCCGCCTCCGTTGCCATGTTAATGGAACTGTGGCCAAAGCCCTGTTTGGCCTGCTGGTAGTCATCAGATGTGTACTGCGCGTCGTGGATCAAAACGTCCGCGCCTTCGGCGAAGGCCAGAAATGCTGGATCACAGCGTTCGCGCCACTCAACATCTGTCGCAAAAATCAGTCGTCGCCCCGCATATTCAATGCGATAGACGGCCGCACCATTTAAAGGATGACTACTGCTTAGATAGGTCAAAACGCGTACCTCTCCGGTATCTCCTGCTTCCTGAGCCTCCTCAAACGAGGGTGCGTGCGTGCCAGTGCGCCACACAATCTGTTCACTACCGGTGAGTGTATGGAAGGCACGCTTCGATGAAAGACGCCGTATATCTACAGGGAAATACGGCGGAGACATCAGTGGGGTTACAAGTTGTTCAACATCGCGACCCGCCAGGCGAGGCGCAAAAAAGGCAATATGCGTACGCGGTTCGTATAATGGGGCAAAGAAAGGTAGACCAAGCAAATGATCGCCGTGGCCGTGAGTGAGAAAGAGCGCGAGGTGTAACGCCCGACCTGCACTGCGCTGCAAAAGGTCCTCCCCCAGGCGGATAATTCCGCTGCCCGCATCCAGAATCAAGGTCTGGCCGCCAACTTCAACTTCTACACACGCTGTATTACCTCCATAGCGGAGCGTCTGCGGTCCCGGAGTAGGATAGCTCCCGCGCACTCCCCAAAACCGCACTCGAAACCGCGCTCGATCGCTCATCATGGTGTTCTCCTGCCAATCCCTGGGAAAATGTGTCTAATTGCATTGTATTATAACGTGCAGATCAGCTCTTGAAAAGTCCAGATCTTTGTAACGCTCTTGCTCTCGCTTCTGGTGAAAGTGCTCTGGACTTGCTTCACCACAAAAAACCTGACGCAGAGGCGTTTGTCATCTATGATAGAATAGGTTTCGTTGTGCATTCGTCTTACCTGCGCGTTGACCTATTTGCTTTGCTATACGGAGGAAATCTATGAACCGAAATCAATCCTTGTTACGAAAATCTCTTTTACATCTATGCGGTCTCGCGACTATCGCTCTGCTCCTCGTTGCCTGCGGCGGCGGCTCTTCCAGCGGACCTGCTCCCTCCGCGCAACAATTGATCAAAGATGCCCAGACTGCTATCCGCAAGGTTTCTGCTTACCACTTTACGCTGAAAGCAACCAATATCGGCAGCTCCGGCACGCTCCCTATCCAGAGCGCAGATGGCGATATCGTCGTACCCGATAAACTTCAGGCCAATGCTCAGGTTCTCTTCAGTGGCTCGGTGGTCCAGGCACAGATTATCACAATCGGCAACGATGAGTACTTGAATGTGATCGGCGGCTGGCAAAAAACTAGTGGCCTGCTCGATCCACGTACCCTGGCCGATCCCCAGACGGGCGTGGCTGCTCTCCTGGGCCAGATCCAGAACCCCAGCACTCCCATAGATTCTAGCAGCAACAGCACTCCTTGTTGGAGCGTGACCGGCAAACTGGCTGCCAGTGCTCTGGCCGGCATTACTGGCGGCGGCGCACCCGCAGGCACCGAGGACGATGTCACAACCTGTATCGGGAAGAGCGATAATTTACCTTACCTGATTGTTATTAAAGGTATTGCTGCTCAGGGCGACTCGGTAGATACTACACGCACATTTACCCTTTCAAAATTTAATGAGCATGTTACTATTACTGCTCCTGCCGTCTAGCCTTCGTGCTAGCTTCCTGGGTCCCCGAAAAACCTTCTTTGCTTGTGTTGCAGGTCGCCGCAGGCGACCTGCAACACAAGCAGGATGTTTGTCCTGATTTACAAAATCAGGGATGACTCATAAAATGTTGTTCTCTGTTATACGAGGAGGAGTCACTATGCAGAGCCAGGCACCCGAAGAAAAGGCCGCCGTGCCTGCGCCGCCAGACGAGGAGCGCGGGCCAGCTTTCGCTCTGTTTGCCATGCTTGCTGCGTGTAGCGCTGTTTTCCTGACCGCCCTCGATCAGACGGTGGTAGTAACTGCTCTCCCAAGCATCATTACCGATCTACAGATTCCTTTACAGCAACTCGACCGCGCTGCCTGGATCATTAGCGCCTATCTGCTCGGTTATGTGATTGCGATGCCTCTGATGGGGCGGATTTCGGACCTCTATGGACGCCGCCTGGTCTTTGTCGTCTGTCTGAGTATCTTTGGCGTGGCTTCTCTGGTGTGCGGTCTGGCTACTATCCTGGGCAATCAGGTTGATATTACCTTTCTTCAACACGTTGGCCTGAATGTCGCTGCCCCCGGAGATCTCAGCGATCCGGCGCAACTTCAGCCAGGTCTGGTCTGGCTGGTTGCTGCCCGTTTTGTCCAGGCCGTGGGCGGCGGTGCGCTTATCCCCCTGGCGATGGCGGTGGCTGGCGACTACTATGGAGCACGCCAACGCAGCCTGGCCCTCGGTCTGATTGGCATGGTGACGGAGGCAGGAGGCGTGCTTGGACCTCTCTATGGCGCTGCTCTTGTCCAGGCCTTCTCCTGGCACCTGATCTTCTATCTCAATGTTCCGTTGGTAGCTCTGTTGATAGTCTTGATTCTGCTCTTCCTCAAGCCGCGCCAGCGTCCTATACTCGCTCAACCTGTCGCGGGAGGCGTTCGCCGCGTACGCATTGATCTGCTAGGAGCAGCGCTGCTGGCCGCCTCGCTGACGTGCCTCAGCCTGGGCCTTTCGCAGGAAGCCATTACCGGCACAACTACCTTCGCCACTGCGACTACCAACGCGCCCGTGCAAAACAACCCGCTGCTGCTCGCTCTTGCCCTCGCCCTCTTTCTCTTGTTCTGTCTAACCGAGCTACTGACCGAGCGGCGTGTTACCAGGGAGGTTGACGCTACGACTGGTCGCCGCCGCGTGCTCCCACTTATAGAGCCATCGCTTTTCGCCCGCCTACCGTTTACCGCCAGCTCGCTGGTCAGTTTGCTGGTTGGGGCTGCGCTGATCATCGCGATGGCTGATATCCCACTTTTTATTGCGACTGTCCAGAATGGCAGTGCGCTGGACAGTGGTCTGGCGCTGCTGCGTCTGACCGTAATGATCCCTGTTGGGGCATTGCTTGGTGGCTGGCTCTGTGAGCGGATTACTTGTCGTCTCACCGCGCTGTTGGGTCTGCTGCCCACTATCCTGGGCTTCTGGCTGATGCATCTCTGGCCAATTCAGGTTGGCCAGCTTCAGTTGACCGTCAGTACACTCATCTGTGGCTTAGGCTTCGGTCTGGTGATTGCCCCGATCAGCACAACCGCTATTAACGCGGTACGTACTCACCAGATGGGCATGGCGGCCTCAGTTGTCACGGTCCTCCGTATGGTTGGTATGATTCTGGGTCTGTCGGTGCTGACTACGTGGGGGCTAGGACATTTCTATGATGTTGTGCGTGCGTTTAAAGCTCCTGCAAATCTCGCGAATTCTCCCGCCAATCTCGCGGCTTATGTAGCCCACGTGGCGACGTTCGCAGCCCACGATGTCTACACTTCCATCTTCCTGATTGCTGGTGTATTATGTCTTGTAGCTATGCTACCTGCCTGCCTGTTGGAGGGCCGCAAGCCGTCACTGTACAGCATAGATATAACAGAGTGAGTGTTGGTGTATGCCTCTGACTCTCTCTACTCGACAAGGACGTGTTTTATGAGCAAAAATACCGATCAACCAGGTAGCACCTGGAACGACGACGATGACGCAGCGGAAACGCCCGGCTCCTTGCGTGGGTACTCTCTGGACCCCATCAATCAGAATCGGTCTAGTTCGCGCTCGCATGACACGTTTCACGACGATCCTCTCGACCCTCCGAGCCGTTCGGGCGGACGCACACGTCCCCGTGGCGCGGCGGGTGGCGGACGTATCTATCCCGAGGGCGACGACCGACCTTCGCGTCCCCATCCCACGCGCAAATCGCGCGACGAGGTATATTCGCGCCTGCGTCAACGTCCGCGCCAGCCCATCTATTCGCGCCAGCCAGACGAGACAGAGCCGCCCACACCTCGCAGGCGACCATCAGAGCAATCACCAGTACGTCGCGATCGCCCGAACACCCCTAACCCAACCAGCAAATTTACCGCTCGCTATGAGCAGGATGATACGCCGCTGGACCCACCTGGGGTCCCACCTCGCGCTCATCGGACTAACCGACGGACGCCCCCCGACGATTCTACGTATCGTGCTCCACGACCCGAGCCTGTCTACAACGAAAACGACTACGATGAAGCCGACGACCAGCAAGGTCATATACCCGCCGCTGATCGTCGCAGCTCTTCCTCGCGTCCGACAAACTATCGTCCACAGCGCAGACGTGGCCGCGGCTCGCGTATCTTTTCGAATGTCCTGGTCGGCTGCCTGGGCGGTCTGATCACCCTGGCCGTCGTCATCGGCGTGCTCGCGTTTCTAGTCTTGCACAACACACCGCTGGGACAGAACCTCGGCCTGGGAAAATCAAGTTATACCAAACAGAGCCAGCAATCTCTGCCGCTTGACGGCATTACACAGTTGATTGTGAAGAATCAGGTGGGGAATGTCTCAATTAGTGTCGACCAGAATGCCACCGCCGCCGCTCTGATCAGCACAAAAAAAGTCCAGGCCACCGATCAGAACGATGCCAATAGCCAGTTTAATCAGCTTGTGCTGACTAGCCGACCAATCAACCAGAGTGGCGACCCCGCCTGCCTCTCTACACACTGCCTGCTCGTTGCTGTGACCCTTCCCACATCTGCCAGTGTCATCGGCGGAAGTACAGACTCGCTCGACCTGCTGATCACATTGCCTTCCAGCTTTAACTCGCTGCTCCCCAATACTATCACTGCTAGCACTCAGACTGGTACGCTGGCCGTGAACAAATTTAATGGCGTTCTCAACCTTTCGGGCAGCGGAGGAGATGTCAATATCAGCGTAACCGGCTCGGTCATCTTCGCCGGCAC
>DAOTTJ010000167.1:0-4706 GCA_034437695.1 Ktedonobacteraceae bacterium | reverse complement strand
CCGATCTTTTGTTCTGGGGGGAGGGCCAGGATTTGGAGACGTGAGTACAATAGAAAGTGTGGGATGAAGCAGATATATTGGTAGAGCAAGATGTTCCCCGATGCTGCCAGATCTGCCTCGACCTCTCGGTCGCAGAGCAATCTGGATCAGAGCCGTTTTCTCCCCGGACGAGTGGTCGAAGATGGGTATGGTTGTCCTCTACAAACGATTGGCTACCTGAGCCAGGATGCAAGGTGATAAAGAAGGAAATGCGCCGATGGAAGAGCAGCAGATTCAAGAATTTATACATCGCGTGAGCGTCGATCAGACGATCCGCTACAAACTAATCAACGATCCGTCAGGCGTGATTGCATGCCAGGGCTTTTCACCCCGCGTAGCTTTGATCATTAGTCGCCTGTTGCCACATCTGGCGTCTGGTCAGGCTATGCAGTCAGCCGAGCAGTGGTGGCACGCGTAGGTCTACGATGGCTATGTCTCAAATGCTCGCCTTGGAGCGAGACCTCTTATCCGGGCGGCTCCAGCACTACCTCAACGATTTGCAACCCGTGTTGCGTGCAGATGTTCTGGTCGCTTTAGAGGTCGAGGGAAAGTTGCTGCACCGGCCCGCTTCTGTCCCGGACGGCAGGTGGGCGTTGACGGTCTTCTGCCTGGCTCGCGATCTCAACGCCGACGTTGACCGCGAGTATGCGTGTAAGATAGCTCTGGCTATCGAATGCCTTGTCTGTGCCACCGACCTGTTTGACGATGCAATGGATGAGGACGTAACTCCGCTGATGCAGCGTCTGGGTCTGGCTCGCATGTTGAACGTCGCGCTGACTCTGGTCTCCCTGGTGCCGCGTCTGGTGCTTGCTGGCGGACCCGCAGTCTCAGCCGACTTCCTGACGCGTATGCTGGAGACGTTACACAGTGCCTTGCTGCTGGCTTCGACTGGCCAGCAACGCGATCTCCTGGCTGAAAAGCGTCTGGCGTGTGCTTTGAGTCGCGAGGAGTGTCTGGAGATTGCCGCCGAGAAGGCCGGAACGCTCTTGAGTCTGGCCTGCCGTCTGAGCGCAATGTGCGCTGGCGCTGGCGAGACGCAGGTTGACCAGTGCGCCGAGCTGGGCCGCCTGCTCGGGATCGCCGCCCAGCTCGATAACGACGCTCACGGCCTCTCGCTCCTCCTGCTCCCGCTCAACCATGTGGCTGGCGGCAAGTCGGACCTGGTCCGTGGCAAAAAGACGCTTCCTGTGGTGCTGGCCGCTCATTCACTGCGCACAACACAGGCGCTCGACGCAGTGACGATCGACACGGCTCTCCATCGTCTGCACTCGCTGCCAGCCGATGAAAAAACTATCTATGTGCGTGCTCTGCGCGAGGGTATCCTCGCCACCTGGGGTATTGCTCTCCTCTACCGAGAACGAGCACGCGACTGTCTACGTACGCTCGAACAATGTATACCTCTCTCGCCGGTTTCACGTCAAATCCTGGGTTTGCATGAAACACTGCCAGCAGTGAAAGAACAGTAGTGAGAAGTATGGATGAGAATATGCCTCAACTACGCCGCAGATATGCACGTATGGGACGCTGGGGACTGATCCTGGCATCCAGTACTCTCTATCTCTGTTTGCTCGGCGCGAACGCTCTGACGCAGTTTTCTGCGGGCGCAGGTATGTCGTTTTTCAACCTGGCCCGCTTTGGCTTCTCGGCATTCACCGCTCTGGTCTACCTTGCGGTGGGTAGTCTCGTCTGGCTTTTTGCTCGTGAGCGGCGCGTGGCTCATCTGCTGCTGCTGTTCTCGCTGGCGATGGTAGTGATCTTTGCGAATGAAACGGTCCACAACTTGTCCGGCTCGCTGTTGGCCACCGCTACAGGTATCAGCGGAGTTGTTGCACTGACCGCGTTTGCTCTGCTGCTGCTGGTTTTCCCCTACAACTACCGAACGGATCTGCGCGGCAGACGGCAGGCAAAGCTCGGGTGGCGACGGCGCTTGCGCCAGTGGCTCTTAAAAGCCTATATCGTCGCGCATATCGCGCTGGCCAGCCTGGTTGTTGCCTACGCGGTCAGCAAGAATCTCCTGGCGCTCGCCCCGCCCGCGTGGCTGAGTCTGATGGTTAACTTCTACTATGTGGGAGCATTGGTCTGTATCCTGCTGACCATTATTGGCGCGTACTGTTTCGCCAGCGAACTGCGTATTCGCCAACAACTGCGGCTGTTTGTCGCAGGCGTCGTCCTGGCGTTTGCCCCACCGCTGTTTCTGACGGTTCTCCCGCTGGCACTGGGCGTCCCAACCCACTATGTCATTGACGGACAGCTGAGTTCGCTGCCGCTGCTGCTGCTGCCACTGGCCCTCGGCTACGCGATCCTGCGCTATCAAGTGCTGGTGTTTGACCGCTATATTCGCCGCGCCGTAGCCTGGGCTGTGGGCATGATTGGTCTGGCCGTCCTCTGTTACCTGGTTATCTTGCTGAGTCGGCTGGTCTTTAGCGATCCCGGTCTCCGCGCCGAGCAGGTTATCTGCGTCACGCTCTTCATGGCTGTGCTTGGGCCGACCACCTGGTGGCTGGCGCATACGTTGACCGAGCGCCTGTTTTTTCCCGAAATACGCTATTATAAGCGCCATATGCAGCGTCCAGAGCTACTGACCCGCGAGACATTTGATCTGAATAAGGCCTCGGAACTGCTGGTGCTGGCGACCATGCAGGCGTTTGAGACGCAGGAGGTGTGTTTCTATATCCTGGACGAGCGTACAGGCTATTATCACCTGGCACCTCCGCAAGAGACCTATCGGAACCAGGGTATGGTACGTGGACAGTTGCTCTGGCAACTCGCCGATTTCGCGCAACTTTTTCGCCAGGGCAAGGTCGATGTGATGGACGCACAACACGCAGCGTTGCAACGTCTGGCCACCGCTCCGCGTCCCTTGTTTCTGCGCGAAGCTCTCGACGAGAGCAGTCAGGGGGCGAGTGGTCTGCATCGCTACCTCGTGACCTCTCCTCATGAGCGATTTAATCCCCTGTTGATCCCTGTGCGGGCGCAGGGACGTATGATTGGTGTTCTCTGTCTGGGCGAGCGCGGCGACGGTCAGGGCTACGCCGGTCCCGATTTTGAGGTGCTCCATCTGCTGCTCTCGCATTTTTCCTCGGTTCTAGAAACAGCGCGTCTGTACGTCCAGGCCAGCCGGCATATGGCTATGCTCAATGCCTTATACAGCGCCAGGACGCGTCTGGAACGCGCCTATACGAGTATCGAAGAGGTGGCCGTAGCTTACGCCAGCGTGGCTGCTGAGGCCATGCAGGGTGCAGCGGAGATCTGGCTCTATGTGCCGGAGAGCGCAGTTTTGCACCGCGTCGTACACGCAGGTCAGGGACCCTCCCTGCTGGAGGTGACCTGGATCAATCAGCTTCAGGAGCAGGATTGGTCGGCCTGCTTTCGCGAGGGCGCGAACCAGCTCGGTTCGTCGGGGCGGCCAGGCACGATCCCCACCTGTCTGGAACATCTATCGGAGGAGCCGTTTGCCTGGTTGCCCCTGTGTAAGGGTCAGAGGCGCATGGGGGTCTTGTTATGCTCTTTTCCCACGCCGCACGTCTTCTCAGTTGAAGAGAAGCGTATTCTGGGCATGTTCGCTCGCCAGTGTGCTGCGGCTATGGAGAATGCCCAGATCACAATCGCCTTGCGAGCGGCCTACGACCACCAGAAAGAGCTGGATCAGCTCAAAGACCAGTTTATTATGACCGCCTCGCACGAACTGCGTACCCCTCTGACGGCAGTGCAGGGTTATATAGAATTATTGAGTCAATACGGCGATGAACTCTCTGCCGAGATGCGCAGCGAGTTTATTCTCAAGGCCAACCGTGGCTGCGAAGAGCTGGCTTTAATGGTGGGCAATATCATGGATGTCAGCCGTCTACAGACCGAGACCGAGCGTATCCACCTGGCCCCGGTTGAGCTTATCGTTTCGATCCAGCACGTCCTGGAGATAGTAGAAGTCGTGACCACCCGCGAGCAGCGTCACGTCGAAATCGAGGTGCCGGCCAGACTCTACGTTCAGGCCGACGACCAGCGTCTGCGCCAGGTGTTGCTCAACTTACTGAGCAACGCGCTCAAGTATTCAGCGCCGGGTACAGCAGTGCAGTTCCAGGCCATGCAAACCCAGGACCTGGTCAGAGTCTCGATCCGCGACTACGGACTAGGTGTGCCGTTAGAGGAACAGGAACGACTGTTTGAGCGTTTTAATCGCCTGGAGCGCGACATCAATAGTCCGGTGCGCGGAGCTGGTCTGGGCCTCTATATCAGCAAGCGCCTGGTAGAAGCGATGGGAGGTCGTCTATGGATTGAAAGTAGCGGAGTAGCAGGCGAAGGGAGTCTATTCGCCTTTACTTTACAACGTGCCGGTATCTATCCGTCGGTCAGAGACGACGTGCCGCTCCTGGCCCGGCACCGTGGGTAATGGCCGTATCTCTAGCCGGCCTGATCGCGCGGTGGTGGCACCTGCGTAGTCACCTCCTCTGGTGTGAGATATCCCTGATTGCGGGCATAGGCCCATAGTGAGCGCTGTAAGTGTCGACGTGCGCGTGAGATGCGGCTCATAACCGTCCCGATCGGGATATTCAAAGCCTGGGCGATCTCTTTGTAAGAGAGTCCCTCGATATCGGCCAGAATGACGGGCATGCGAAAATTCAATGGCAGGTCGCTGAGTGCTTTATAGACATCTTCGTCCAGGTATTGGC
>DAOTTJ010000166.1:0-7837 GCA_034437695.1 Ktedonobacteraceae bacterium | reverse complement strand
TAAAACGGAACGTGTCCTGAAGGGCCAGCATAGTTCCCTGGATCTGAACAATATGGGCAATCTGCTGACCAGCGGCGGCCCTTGCGCTGGCCACGCTTGCGCCCTGCTGCACCAGGTGAGTCTGAATACTCGCCGCCTGTCTGGCCAGCGCTGAACCAGGCGTGATCTGACTGGCCAGAGCAGTAGCGTGCGCCTGTGCCTGGGTCTGCACCAGCGAGGCCAGCACAGCGATGCCGAGCGAAGTCGCGACAAAACGCACCACCGTATAGAGCGAAGACGCCTGAGCAAAACGTCGCGGGTGCAGCGCTGAAAGCGCCGAGACATTGAGCGGCTGAATAATCAACCCGAGCGCGAGGCCGCGTAAGAAAAACATCGCTTGCAGCCAGAGATACGATGTATCCAGCGTGAGATAGGTCAGTTGCCAGGAAGCAAACGCGATGAGCAGCAGTCCCGGAATAACCACGACGCGCACCCCAAAGCGATCGACCATCCGCCCGCCGATCAAAGCCGTCACCAGCGAGGCAAAGGCCTGGGGAAGCAACAGCAGACCTGACTGAAAAGCGTTGAGTCCGCGCAGATTTTGCAGATAGATAGGGAAGAGAAAGATACCACCGAAAAAGGCAAAAGTGATCAGGAGGTTGGTGATAATACTGGTGAGAAAGGGCCGGCTGGTAAAGATACTCAGATCCAGAAGCGGCTGTTTTTCGGCGCAGATCAGGCTAAGTTCGTAGAGTACAAACAGACTGAGCAGCGCGACCCCACCAATCAGCAAACTCACCACCTGGACCGATCCCCAGCCATTTGTGCTGACATCTGAAAGTCCATAGAGCAAAGCAGAGAGACCTACCACCACCAGACCAAAGCCTAGCAGATCGAAGCGCACGCGTTCCAGGGTGCGTACCTCGCGCAAGAGAAAGATCGCCAGCGCAGCGCCGATGATACCCAGCGGCACATTGACATAAAAGATCAACCGCCAGTCCACATAGGTTACAAAATAGCCACCTAACGTCGGACCGACCGCTGGAGCCAGCAGAGCCGCAATCCCCAGCAGTCCGCTGGCCAGTCCACGCTGTTGAGGCGGAAATTCGCGATAGAGCATGGTAATCGCCAGTGGAAAAAGACTGGCCCCGCCAATGCCCTGCAAGATGCGGAAAAAGATCAGCACGGGCAGGTTCCAGGCCAGACCACACAGCGCCGAACCCAGCGTAAAGACGCAGAGTGCGATGATATAGAAGCGTTTGGTGCCGAAGCGGTCGGCAAAAAAAGCGGTGGTTGGTGTAATCACGCCCTGAGTGAGCACATACGCTGTCAACACCCACTGCACACTGTCAAGGTTTGCGCCAAAGACAGTTTCTAAACGCGGAATGGCAATATTGACAATGGTCTGATCCAAAATACTCATAAAGGCACCGAAGATCACAACCAGCGTCACTATCCACTTATAATATTGCCGGGGAGAATCAGTTACAGCAGGCATTTGCACGCGCCAGCCTCCTTATTGGGGTAAAGCACTTTGTCAGATCTCTATTATGGCACATCGGCATCAGCCTCGCGCTTGCTCGTAGCACAAACCAACACCCTCTGGTAAACACTCGCCTGACGGGTTTATAATGTGAGCGATGAAGAATCACACTCAACCACTCGCGCCTAACATTATGCCTGTGAGGAAAACTATCTATGCGCTACGACCTGCTTATTCGCCGCGCCCAACTGCACCGTCAGACAGGATTGGTAGACCTGGCAATTGAGGCTGGCCGCTTTGTAAAAATCGCCCCTGAGCTGTCCAACGCGAGCGCAACGCGTGAGATTGATGCGGCGGGGCGTCTCCTCGCGCCGCCTTTTATCGACTCACATGTCCACCTTGACGCAGTGCTGACCGTGGGCCAGCCGCGCTACAACACAAGCGGGACGCTGCTTGAAGGCATTCAGATCTGGAGCGAGCGCAAGCCCACACTCAGCGTGGCGGAGGTCAAACAGCGTGCGCTCAAAGCTATCGAGTGGGAAGTCGCGCAGGGGACGCTCTCTATTCGCAGCCACGTCGATGTCTGTGATCCAGCACTCACAGCCCTGCGGGCCTTGTTAGAGGTCAAGGAAGAGGTACGCGATATCTGCGCGATACAGCTAGTCGCGTTTCCTCAAGATGGCATCCTCTCCTTTCCAGACGGCAAAGCCCTGATGCGCAAGGCCATTGAGCTGGGCTGCGACCTCGTGGGCGGCATTCCGCACTACGAATGGACCAATGAGATGGGCATTGAGGATGTTCACTACGTCTTTGCACTGGCAAAAGAGTTTCAGCGCGACATCGATTGTCACTGCGACGAGACCGACGATCCACATTCGCGTTTTACAGAAGTGATGGCAGCCGACACACTCCACCAGGGCTGGCAAGGTCGCGTCACAGCCAGCCATTGCACGGCGATGCACAGCTACAACGACGCCTATGCGTTCAAGCTGATGGGCCTGCTCAAACGGGCGCAGGTCAATATTGTCGCCAATCCCTTTGACAACGTCATCCTCCAGGGACGCTTCGACACCTTCCCCAGGCGTCGAGGCATCACACGCGTCAAAGAGCTGCTGGCCAGCGGCATCAACGTCTCGCTTGGCCACGACTCGATTATGGACCCCTGGTTTCCCCTCGGACGCGGCGATATGCTGGCCGCCGCCCAACTGGCGCTCTTCCTCTGCCAGATGAGCGGCTACGCAGAGATCCAGGACGTGCTGGACCTGATTACCAGCAACGCCGCTCGCACGCTGCGGATTCAGGATACCTATGGCATCGAAGAGGGTAAATCTGCCGATTTTCTGATCCTGGACGCCGCCGACGCCTTCGAGGCCTTGCGCCTCTTGCCACCACGTCTGCACGTCTTCAAAGCTGGACGCGAGATCGCCAGCACCTCGCCCACGCGCAGCCTGCTCAGACGAGCAGACGACGAACAGGGCCGAGAGGTCCACTACCAGATGGATCGGGATCACTGAGCAGACAATGTCCGCATAGCCATTCAAAAGCAGGAGTCGGGGCTTGGGGTGTCCCCAACAACCTTTTTCTTTTGTTATGCATGGTTTGCCTCCGGCAAACCATGCATAACAGGAGTGCAGAGGGTATCCCTCTGCTACCTTCATGCTTATGGGGGGCGCAAGCCGCAGGCTTGAGAAGCACTAACAAACCCTGCATTGTCTGAAACATAAATTGACAGAGCCAGAACTCATATGCTACTCTAGCAGAGAACTTGCTCAGGATCTTATACACCCTGTGGGATTCAGCAGAGAAGCGTAGCAAGCAACCCTCTCCATATATATACTACCAGTGAAAGGTTTGTAGGGAGCATGAGACCAGATATGTATCAACCTGGCAGTTATTTGCAACTGCTGCGCAACCGCTTGCAACTACCTCTCTTTATGCCCGATGGCACGCTTGGCGTGGTGCGTTCGCTCGATGCGACCGACTTAATGCAATGCGGTATCCAGGCGCTTGTCATGAATACCTTTCACTTAATGCAAAGACCAGGCTCTTCGACCGTCCAGGCGTTGGGTGGACTGCACAAGATGAGCGCCTGGCCACATCCAATTGTGACGGATTCGGGTGGCTTTCAGGCCTATTCGCTTATCCAGCAAAATCCCAAATTTGGCTCCATCAATGCCGACGGGATCGCCTTTAAGCCTGAGGGGTCCGAGCGTAAGTTCCACCTCACGCCCGAGAAGACTATTCAGTTGCAGCTTGGCTACGGAGCCGATATCCTCTTCTGTCTCGACGAATGTACCCATGTAGACGCTCCCTTTGAAGTTCAAGAACGCTCGGTTGAGCGCACGCTTGACTGGGCGGTGCGCTGTAAAAAAGAATTTCAGCGCATTATTGAGCAGAAGAAGCTGCCTCAGGATCAGCAGCCGCTCTTATTCGCCATAGTTCAGGGCGGCGGCTACTACGAACTACGCAAGCGCTGCGCCGAAGTGCTCTTGGAGATCGGCTTTGATGGCTTCGGCTACGGTGGCTGGCCCCTCGACAATCAAGGCAATCTGCTGACAGATATCATTACCTATACCAGAGAACTTATCCCGCGTGAGTTTCCCATGCATGCACTCGGTGTAGGACATCCGAAAAGCATCATGGCGTGCTACAAGATCGGCTACGATCTGTTTGACAGCGCACTGCCGACCAGAGACGCGCGGAACGGCAGATTGTATGTTTTTGAAGACGATGATCCGCAGGTCTCCCTGCTCGACAGTCGCATCTCGTATACGTATATCAGCGACAAAAAACATATTAAGTCCGATTTCCCGATCTCGCGCACCTGCGATTGTCTGACCTGTACGCATTATTCGGTAGGATATATCCATCACCTCTTCAAAATCAACGATAGTCTCTTCTTTCGACTCGCAACTATCCACAACCTGCGCTTTCTTGTCCAACTCACAGAATATCTGAAGGAACGTTCCCATGAGCACGCAAACACAGGACGACCAGCTAGCGAAGCTTATTGAAGCGGTTCTGGCCAGTTCCAAGTATAAGGATATCAGCGACGACCTGGTGAGAGAGATCGGAGGGCGCGAGATTATCAGGCACAGCAATCTCAAGGAAGCGATTAAAGCCACCAAAGGCAAACTCCATCAGATTGGTGGAGCATTCCTGGCCGAGAAAAAAGACTATGCCCTCTGGCTGGCTACTCTGGAGCAGCTCCTGCTCACCGACAACCGCGCGAACGTGCAGGCCTATCTCAAGACGATTATGCCCTATCACGCCTCAACCAGGGAACGCCTGCCTCTCCTCGATCAGTTCTATCAGACCATCTTTGCCGACCTCCCGCCTATCCATTCGATACTCGATATCGCCTGCGGGTTTCACCCGCTCACGCTCCCCTGGATGCCACTCAGCGGACCCGTAGAATACTATGCATGCGATATCTACAAGGACATCACTGCCTTTCTCGCAGCCTTTCTGACCCTTATGCAAGTGCAGGGTCAGACCTTCGCTTGCGACGTTACGCAGGCGTGTCCGCCACACCGGGTAGACGTGGCGTTCGTGTTGAAAGCGCTGCCCTGTCTTGAGCAGTTAGACAAAGCGGCGGGACTCAAGCTCCTGCACGCGCTTAACGCCAGCTACATCGTCGTCTCTTTTCCCGTGCATAGTCTGGGGGGGAAAGCTAAAGGGATGGCGGCCAACTACGAAGCCCATCTGTATAGCTTGCTAGAGACTACCGGCTGGTCGGTCAAACGCTTCACCTTCGCGAGCGAACTGGCCTTTTTGATCCAAAAATAGCTTCACCCTTTTCACTATCTGAAGAGGCTGGCAGAGTGTGCTAGTTAGCTAAGACGCACAAAGGCAGATGGTTGTTTACCACCTGCCTTTGTGCGCATGAGAAGAAAGAGAGGGTCGTCGTCTAGCGGCGACTCTACTCGGATTCGGGGAAGGTGCGGGCGACATTGGCCCTCAACTCTATCGGACGCAAGATGAGATAAGCCACCAGCGAGATGACTACGCCCAGCTCAAAACCGACATCCATACCGTACGGCTTATTGATCAGGCCACCGATCAGTCCAGTGATCGGCAGCACTTTCGTTCCAAAAACCCACACCTGAGCAAAGCCAAGCACCACACCGACCAGGCCGAGCGCCATCGAAACCAGCGCCGCCCAACCTATCGGCAAACGACCGGGAGTATTCCAATCAGCGAGATTGTAGCGACCTCGCCGAATAAGAAAATGCTCCACCAGCAGGATAACCGCCCAGGGACCAAGCCAGTAAGCGACCAGCAGAAGGAAACTGTTCAACGTCTCGTTAAAGCTACCGGCCGTGGCAATCGCAATGATAATATAGATCACAGCGCCAATCAGGGTCCACACATAGCGCGGCACGCTCTGCCAGAAACGTCCCAACACCTGGACGGTCAGACCCAGACTATAGTCGTTGGGAATGTTGTTGGCAATAATGCTCAGAGCCAACAAAAAGACCAGCACTTTACCAAAGGCACCAAGCGGGGAGAGAGACTGCGCCAGCAACTGACCACCGATAACATCGGTTCCCAGCCAGTCAGCCAACAACATACCGAGCACTTCCAGCAGAATACACGGAATGACAATCCCCAGGAAGGTCAACCAGAAGACCCGCGCCGCAGGGGTATTTTCCGGCTGATTGACATTGTAGTCCGCCGCGTACGAACTCCAGCCAGTGGCAAAACCAAAGACAGCGCCGCCAAACGAAACCAACCCGGCGATCTCAGCCGCGTTCCAGGCAGGCGTCGGAATCACCACAAAGTGTTTAGCGCTGACAATCGTGATAATCACAAAGATGATAGCCATCGGCACCCAGGCGAACCGCTCGTAGCTGTGTACCAATCGATAACCATAAATGCTGACGATCGTCGTCAAGATGGCGATCAATAAAATACCCAGGATCTGCAAAACCGTTCCACTCATCGCAATACCCAGGACCGTAGTCGTACACTGAGCAGGAGCTGCTGCGCCACAGGCCAGCGCGGTCACTAACTGGCCACCCACAATCACATTGACCGCCGACCAACCGATGCAGGCGGCGATATTGAACAATGCCATGACCATACCGCCCACCCAGCCAAAGGCAAAGCGCGAAATAGTCATCTGGCGCAAGCCCGTCCTGGGTCCAAGCGTCGAGAAGATCGCCGGAGGCAGCGTCCCCAGAATATTAAAGACGACAATTACCGCCAGGCTATCCCAGAAACCCAAGAAAAAAGCCTGCGAAGCCAGAGCACCCAACGCGATAGTTGAGATCACGAGGTTGGCCGAAAGCCACATAGTAAAATTATCAAAAATACGAACATGAGTGCGTGTCTGGGGCGAGACACGTTCGATACCGTGTGTCTCAAGACCATGTTCTTCAGGGATGGCGACTGTATTGGAAGCCATAGAAGTCTACCTTTCTCGACAGAATGTGTATACAGTCCCGAAAACATGGGTCACATCTGATGACCCCTGGTCGAACTCCATCTCATCGGAGATGCCAGCATCCTGAAAGCACTCCAGGCTCTCAAGAACGCGATACTCGGAAATGCTTCGACAAAAGACATGACCATACGTCATATCCTGCTAAGAAGAAAAAAAGCTTGCATGTACACGCCACATCATTGGGGAGATAATATTTTCAGTATACCAGAATTTTACCAAATTTTGTAGCCTCTGGCTTGCGACCCCTGCCCATAGACATGAAGTGCAGAGGGCGGCAGCCCTTTGCCGGCACCCTGTCCGGGGGACAGGTAATCTGGGGTGTCCCCAACAAACTTTTTCTTTTGTTTTGCCTGTTTTGTCGGAGGCAAAACAGGAGTGCAGAGAGCATCTCTCTGCTACCTCCATATCTGGGGGAATGCTACGGAAGCTGTCACCAGCCGCAAAGTAGTGGGCGTGGGCGATATTACATGCAAAAAGCTTTCCTTGGTACCAAGGTAGGAATGAGCGAGAAATGTGCATCTACTTGGATATACATTTCCATTTAGCCGCGCAAGAATGTCAAGACAGGTTCCAGGAGAATTTCACTCTCGGTAATTTCCTGCTCGTGGTTGAGATTCTCGAAGAAGCGGAGTTGAATGCCAGCCCGCTCGATTTCCAGGCGTCGTTCTTCCAGTGGAGTAGCTACACGCTTATCCGCTAAGCCAGCATAGACAAACATTGGGCAGCACATATTTTGAGGATGAACAATGGGCCAGTGAACCAGGGCACGCCAACAGGCAATCTGTGCTGGCAGGTTTATCTGACTCAAGTAAGCATCCTCCTCGATATCAACACCTATCTCTGCCAATTTGCCTTTCGCTTTGGCCTCCAGGTAGCTTTCCAACCAGTTCACCATACCATCAATACGTTCTTGAGGATAAACACAC
>DAOTTJ010000165.1:0-4915 GCA_034437695.1 Ktedonobacteraceae bacterium | reverse complement strand
ACGAGATGCGTCATAACGTTAAGTTCTCCTTTTGGGAGTAAAGTGCTCCTCGCAACGTTCAAAACAGTTTTTACACTTTGCACACCTTCAGCTTTCGCTTACACTTAATGCAAAGCCAGAGAGCCTGGAGCTGGTGCAAACACCCCAGGGTCTGATCACGTCTTGAACTGCTGCTCCACGCCAGGCGTGAAGCCCGCTGGTAGTTCCATGAATACAGCGGAAGATTCCGCCATACTTTTAGCAACTATTTGCTCAAGCCTACGGCTCTATAAAAACCACCTAAACATTCTTTAGGTCCGAGATCTTCCAGTTATCGGTGCCAATCTCCTCCAACGTCGCTGCCTGCTTAGCCGTCGAGTTATTGGTCAGAGTATAGGTAATTATAGAGGTTGCCTGATTGCCGCTCTGTGAGGGAAAGACAGGCACACAATTGGTCACGCCCGCATAGTTTTGGGCAAAGACCGTTTCGGAGACATTCGCCTGCAAACCAGGACTAAGCTGGTTATAGGCATCCTGGTAGCTCTTACTATTCAGATCATCGCAGAAGGTGTTCACTGTCTGATCGGGGAAGTTGGTCAGGCTATCAATTTTCCATCTGGCGTTGCTGCTGTCGCGCACCAGGAAACTGGTAAACGGGACTGTACCGCCGTTTTTCAAGGTGAAAGTGAGATCGGAGCTGAGATTACCCTGGACCTGAGCAAGAGGATTGGGGGTACACGAGCTAAAAATCGCAAAATCACTGGCAAACGTGCTTTCGGGATATCCGCCCTGAAAAGCCGTCGAGGTCTGGTTATAGGCATCCTGATAATCGCCATTTTGCAGGTCGGTACAAAACGCAGTCAATGTTTTCGTGGGCAGATTGGCGAAATCATTGATCTTCCACGCCCCGGTGCCATCGACGACCAGCTTGGTCAGGTTATTGTCGACTGCGCCCGAGGTAGTCCCCTGCGAGATAGTGATCTGCGCTCCGTCTTTGGTCATGCTAAGACCTGCATAGGTACACGAAGTGGCGGTTGGAAAATAGAGCGGAAATTGAGTCGAGGTGATACTGGTTTGCAAAACCGTAGAGAGGTCACTATAGGCGCTGGTGTGGTCGTCCTGCACCATCGTACTACAAAAATGCTGGAGAAGCTGGACCAGGCCGGTGAGACTCGACTCGTTGTCGACCTCCCAGGTTCCGTTGCTTTCCAGGACCAGAGTGACGTTATCGCTCGTGCTGCGTACAGGCGAGACAAGGGTCAGTGAGGACGTTGCACTATTATTGGATTGCAGGGGCGTAGCCGCGCTACAGGTAGTGGTGTTAGCAAAGAAACTGGTAAAGAGCGCCTGTTGTCCGAGCTTTGTTTGCAACTGCGGAGTGAGCAAGTTCCAGGCGCTTGTCGTATCTTTATTTTGTAGATCGGTACAAAAGGCATTCAACACTTTGCCAGGGGTAGGCAGAGAGTTGCGATAGAGGATCAAGCCGGTCGAGACAGAAGCAATCAGCACGACGAGCAGGATGATCGCAGCGATCAATCTGAAACGATTGCGTGGGCGAACGGGCATGGGCTGACGCGGGATAGGCGGATAAGACCGATCGATCGGCGGCACAAAGCCCGGCGGTTGAACTGGCCGTGGAGCCAAAAATTCGGACGGAACCGATGGCATCGGGGTCGGCATGGCGTAGTTATAATTGTTGCCAACAGGACCCTGCGCGTTTAAAACGACTGGCATTGCTCCGCTAAAGCTCCCCGGTCCAGGCATATATCCGGGATTGACCACTTGCTCCTGTTGGGCTGGCACGACTGGCATTGCTCCGCTAAAGCTCCCTGGTCCAGGCATATATCCGGGATTGAACCCTGGCCCACCGAGGCTAGCCCCAGGCTGCATCGGCTGTGCTGGATTAAAAGAATATGCCGGAGCGACCGGGTTTTGAAAGCCGCCCGAAGGCGTCTGTGGCAGAGGAGCGCTCGGGTTGCCAGAAGAACGATACGCAGCATAGCCGGGCGTGGCTGGCGTCGGTGGGAGCGGCTCAAATGGTATCCCAGGCGTGGCTGGCGCAGAGACTGCGGGCGGTTCCTCAGCCCGCACAGTCGAACCATCCGAGGAGGGACGGCTCTGTTCACCCTCGCCGGTAGTAAAAGCAAAGGAGGTATCGCCCACAACCAGAGTATCTCCATGCTTGAGCGCACGCAGCGTTTCTGGCACCAGCTTCTCACCATTCAAAAACGTGCCATTGGTGCTACTCAGGTCGACCACACAATAGCTGCGACCAGCCAGGCGCAATTCAGCGTGGCGTGCAGAGGCTTTTACATCGTTCGCGAGCACAATGCGATTGCCAGGATGCCTGCCAAGCGACACAACCTCGCCGGTAATTTTGATAGGTCCATCTGGCCCAGTCAATGTTGCTACGACGGGCAAGATACGCGGGGTATTCGACTGGACAGAGATAACTGTAGAGATAGCTGGATTATAAGCCTGCTCCAAAGCGGTGGCAAAAGCCTGGACACTCTTGAAGCGCCGCTGAGGATCAATGGCCAGCGCATGAAGCACAACCATCTCGACATCGGCTGGCACATCCGGTCGACGAGCACGCAGTGAACCGGGTGTGGCCGAGATCTTTTGCATGGCGATCTCGACATAGCCACCAACAAAGGGCGGCACCCCACAGATCCATTCATACACAACAACCCCCAGCGCGTACTGATCGCTGGCCGGCGAAGGCCGACCCTGGATCTGCTCCGGGGCCATATACGTTACTGTCCCAACCGGGTTCCAACTACTCTCATCGGGCGGCGCGTTATGAGCGAGAATGCTCTGTTCACGCGCACTGGCAGTCGGCAGGGCGATGCCAAAGTCGCTGAGTAAGATCTCGTTATTGCGCCCGACAAGCATATTTTCTGGTTTGATATCGCGGTGAATAAGCTTCTGGCTGTGCGCATATTGCAGAGCTGCTCCCACCTGTTTGACGTATGAGATAATCGTAGTAGCCGCGAGCGGCTGGCCGCGTGGATGGCGCTGACGTAAGGTGCCGTTGGGGGCGAAGGCCATCACCAGAAAAGGCGTACCAGTGCTCTCCTCGACACCGAAATCTAATACCTGAACGATATTTGGATGCGCTAAATGCGCGATAGTGCGGGCTTCAATGCGAAAGTTTATAACATCCTCTGAGGAGAGCTGCGTTCTTAAAACCTTGATTGCCGCCTGTGTATTAAGATGAATATGTTCCCCTAAATAGACATCGGCGAAGCCACCCTGCCCTAATAATCTGGTCAGGCGATAATTTCCTAATTGTTGACCAATACGAACAGCCATATCGCTTCCCCCTTTGAGGGTTTCTTTTGTGCTCAGAAGAGAAGATGCACGGGTATGTATCTGACCGTCTGTAGTGTATCACGAAGATACAAGAGTTGCTATTCAGGGTTATTTCTTTCTCTGCAAGCCGAGGGCTTGCGATCCCCACCATAGGCATGAAGGTAGCAGAGAGCACCTCTGCACTCCTGCTTCACTTCACGCCTATGCTCGGCGGGGCTTGTGCTATAGGATAGATGGGCTATTTAATTATTTGTGCCACTCGATGAAGAATCTAGCTTCCACTGGCCATCTTCCAAGATCAATGGTCCGCTGTCGGTCTGGGTCTTTCCGTTGCCGAAGGTATAGGTTACGCTACCGTTTGCCGTAGTACTGGAGGTCTGGGTGACGGAATTGACTGTGCAATTCTTGACGCCACCTTCGCCACTTTCTGCAAGCCCTAGAATCTGCGCGAACTGTGGCTCGGTGAGCTGCTTACGGGAGCGAGCAGAGTAGAGGTTATAGAGTCCCTGGTAATCGCCCGACTTCAAATCGTTGCAGTAGGCGCTCAGCGTTTTCTGAGGGCTGGGGCGACTCTGTACGAAAGCGTAGGCACCTGCGCCAATTCCTATCAAGACGAGCAAAGCTACGACTGCGATGACGATGATCAGACCCCGGCTGCTCTTTTTCGCAGGCGATGGTGCGCCGGGCGCAAATGCGCCGGGCTGCTGCGGATAGCCGGGCTGAACGGGATAACCCGCCTGGGGAGGATAGGGCGAGGGCGGCGGAGGCGCGACGTTGCCGTATCCCACAGCTTGCGGTGTATAGGGCGTAGCCATCATAGTAGGCTCATAGGCGGGTGCAGAACCGGCTGCAACAGTCGCGATGTAGCCTTCGCCCCTGACTTCATAGGTAAAATTGCTGCTGCCAATGCGCAAGACATCGCCAGGGTTGAGGGGGCGCGGCTGACGTGGAGGGAGACGCTGTTCATTGACAAACGTTCCATTCATACTGCCCATATCCATAACCTGATAACCGTTAGGCCCAGGCGCAAGCTCGACGTGATAAGCCGAGGATTGCGGGTCGCTAATTACTAATGAGTTATCGGGAGCACGCCCAATTTTATAGGGTGTCGCACCGAGAAGCACACGGCCATACGAACTATTTAAAGCAGCTTCCATAAATGTCTCCTTTGATGGATAGGTAAACAGGCAATATCTTTTCTAAACTTCTGCCCAGTCTAGATAAACCTGGCAATGCTGGCTAGTGTATACCTCACAAAGAATCCACTAACACCTGTACATACTCGCGAGGATAGAAGCCATTCTAGGCAAGAAAAGCAGGTTATCTTCCTGTTCTCAATACATACAGTTAGCCCTCTTTAAGGAATAACTGCATTTTGCGTTATTTTCCATTGGCTATTTTCATCGATAAGATGTATAGTCACGCTGGTTGACGGTCCACGCCCAGGCACAAGCAGGATCTTGCCCGTTCCCGTCGAACCATTTTCTACAATACTGCTATCGTCTACAGTACAATTTTTGAAACCAGCCGTCAGAAAATCCATCAGCCGCAGCCCCTGTTGCAGTCTGCTTACGCTGGTCTGCGCCTGCTGCTCGCTACTCAATGAGTCGTAGATCTCCTG
>DAOTTJ010000164.1:0-16757 GCA_034437695.1 Ktedonobacteraceae bacterium | reverse complement strand
GAATATGCGAAGTCATTGCGAAGTGAATATGTTTTATACTGTTGTTGATAGAAAACGGAATGGCAAAGACGTGTGCATTCCAGCCTTCATGAGGCACAGCGGTCTCTCTACCGGGTATGAGAAAGTCAAAAGGAGTAAACTGGATGTTTCGACAGAATCGTTTGTATGCGTTTGTATTCAGAATGTGCGTCCTCCTCTGCAACACCTTACGGTATCAGTTTGCTATCCTGGGATCTATTTTATGGATTGTACTGCTGATCACTGCGGTTCATAGCAATACATTTCCAGGGTGGCCGTGGCCTCCAAGCTAGAGATATATAGCTATACATGTTTTCAATAAATCGATGTGTGTGCTAAAAATGTCTCTGTTTTGCATGCAAAACAGAGACATTTTTCTATTATAAAAGTAATCTAATATCGTTGATCAAAGAGCACCTGTGGCTGGCTCTCCGTTGATCTCTAACTGTGATGCTTCGGCCAGGACCTGGTCCAAGGAATAGACCTGGCCTGTCTGCCAGATAGTTGCAAAGACTTCGCTGCCGAGAGCAGAACGAAGCTTCTCGCTGATATTTTCCTGTGTGGCTGGAGCTAATTGAAAGGCGGGCGCGTGGAGCGATTGACGAAGTGTTTCGACAAAGGCCAGCAGGCGTGTTGCATACTCCAGGTTGTTCTGGCGATAAACAATCTCTGCGATGCCTTCGAGGCAGTGGGTCACGCCCGAGCGCTCGCCTAGCTGATCAAACAGGCTTAAACTCTCTCGATAATAGTTCAGGGCTTGTTGATAATCGCCCTGGTTACAGATAATACTGCCCAGATTGACCAGGACTGTCGCGACTCCCCAGCTATATTTAAGCGTGCGACTCAGTTGCAGGCTCCGTCCATAGAGCAGGCGTGCTTGCTCTAGGTCGCCCTGGCGTCGCTTGACTTCGCCCAGATTGTTCAGCACCGACGCCTGGGCCATCTCGTCGCCCACCAGGCTGAACAGGCTCTGACTTTCTTCAAAGAGTGCGATTGCTCGCTCTTGATCGCCATAGCTCAAGGAGATATTGCCCATGTTATTGAGCAAGCTGGCTGTGCCGCGTTGATCGCCAAGTGTGCGGCGGATGTTGAGTCCTTCAGCAAAGAGGTCCATTGCTGCTTCGGCCTTGCCGTGGACATAGGCGATCTCTGCCAGCAGCGTATACGAGCTGGCTGTGATCTCTTGCGAGTGTAGCTGCTGGCTCAGTGCAAGCGCTTCCCCGGCATAGATCGCCGCAGCTTTGTAGTCTTTCTGGCGACTTGACAAGATCCCTGCGCCTTCTAACAGTCTTGCTCGCGTCTCTGTGCTTCCGGCGCTTTGCATGGCGAGAAAGACCTCTAGCTGACGCCTACCCTCGTAGAGATGTCCGCGCATCAACCAGAAGCGCCAGAGTGCTCCGACCAGGCGTGCGCCTGGTTCGCTCTCGCGCTGCTCGGCGCACCATTGAAGCGTAGCCAGCAAGTTGTCGTGCTCGGAGTCCAGGCGTTCCAACCAGTGCCGCTGCTCGGTACCTGTGAGCGCACGCGCTGACTCTTCGGCTATATTCAGATAGTAGGCGAGCTGACTACGCCGCAGCTCTCCTTCCTGGTTCGCTCTGACCAGCTCTCCCAGCGCGAAATGACGAATAGTGTAGAGCATAGTAAAACGCGGCTCGTCGGTTTCATAGTTCAGCCGGCGCAGCAGGCTCTTATCGATCAGCGAAAGCAGGACATCGAAGAGGTCGCTGGTCAGCTCGGTAGCCGCAGGACAGACTGCTATGATGCTCTCTAATGTACAGCCGGCGCTAAAGATGGCAAGCTGGCTGAACAGCTTTTTCTCATCCTCGCTTAATAGATTGTAGCTCCATGCAATCGCGCCGTGTAAGGTTTGTTGTCTTGCGGTCCGGTCGCGCTTCTCGTCTTTCAGCACCTGGAAGTGACTGTTCAGGAGCTTGAGTAGTGCCTGTGGCGAGAGCATTCTGATCCGGGCTGCTGCTAGCTCAAGCGCCAGGGGCAGACCGTCGAGCTTCTTGCATATCTCTACCACGGCAGGTGCATTGGCCTGCGTTAACTGAAAGCTCGGCCAGACGCTTGTCGCTTGTTGAACGAATAGGGCGATAGCTTCGCACTTTAAGAGTTTGCTGAGATCGGCGGTCGCTTTAGACGCTGGCAAGGTTAGAGGTTCGACATGATATTCATGTTCGCCGGTCAGTGCGAGCGCTGCTCTGCTGGTCACCAGCACTTTCAGCCCAGGACAGTGGAGTAGCAGTTCTCTCACCAGCGGGGCGGCTTCTGCCAACTGCTCAAAATTATCCAGCACGAGCAGTGCATCTTCGCTGAACAATTCCCTGACACATTCGAACAATGTTTTGTTGCCAACCTCGCGTATCCCAAGCGCCTGGCAGATGACCGAGAGGACCGCTTCGGTATCAAATGTCGTCGAGAGATCGACGAAGAATACTCCACCTGGAAAGGCGGCGGCGACATTTGTTGCTACCTGTAAGCTCAGACGTGTCTTGCCTATACCGCCGGGTCCAATCAGTGTGATCAGGCGCACGTTTTGTTGCTCAAGGAGATCTGCAACGCCTTGTTGATCGTCTATGCGTCCGATGAAGGGGGTGAGTTGGGTGGGCAGGTTCATCAGCGAGCGCCGAGTTTTCAGAGGGGAAAACTCGGTGGGCAGGTTCTCGACAAGCACCTGAAAGATTCGCTCGGCCTGCTCAAGGTCTTTCAGTTGATGCTCGCCTAGATCGCGCAGCGTGATATCCCTGAGGAGGCCGGCCTGTAACAGTCCCTTTGCCACCGACGACAAAAGAATCTGACCTCCGTGTCCCGTAGAAAGGATACGTGCCACGCGATTGAGGGTCTGCCCAAAATAGTCGTGATCGCGCTGCTCGGCGATGCCCGTATGAATCGCCATGCGCACGCGCAGAGGCAGGATCTCCTCGGGCCAGTTCTCTACCGCTAATGCTTGCTGTGCGGCAATTGCGGCAGTCAGTGCGTCGGTGACCGTCGTGAATGCTACATAGAATGCATCGCCTGCCGTTTTAAAGATAGAGCCTTGATGCGTCTCCATCGCCTGGCGCATCAGCCCATCGTGCCGTGCGACCACGAGACGCATGATCTCAGGGTGACGTTCCCAGCGTACAGTGCTTCCCTCTATATCGGTAAAAAGAAAGGTAACGGTACCTGTTGGTAGTGTAAGCATGACTGGTCTTCCTTCTTTCATGCGATATTGTTTTGAAGCATCGCTCGCTATTCACACTCGCTGCGAAATTTGCCCGGTGATTGCCTTAGATAGGTATCTGAACCGACGATAATTGCTGCGCTTCAAGTCGCCAGGCTGGCGGCAGACCTGCCCATTTCCAGGATGCCATATCCACTGTGACCTCCTGTAAGAAGAGAGAAGCCTCGTTCAGAGGGAGTTCTTTACAAGACAGACTGAGGTCCATCAAGATGCCGTACCAGAGCCAGAGCGCGTCTGCTGGTCCTGCGGCTACCAGTGGAGTTGCCAGGGTAAGCAAGCGCTCGATGTCTGCTGCCTGTAAAGCTTGCCTGGCCTGTAGCCAGAGATGCCCGCGTGGACTAAGCTGACAGGGCATGGATAGCTCTGGATGAGTGTGTTGCCTGTTGAGTTCATTGAAGAGACGCGCCTGACTGGCTGCCTGACCGACCATGAGAAAGCTCAGCTCGGAGATGGCCTGTTCAAAGAAGAAGTTTTGCTGGACCAGCGACAGGTGCGCCAGGCGACTGGTATCCCAGTTGGTGGGAAATGGTAGTATCGAGGTCTTCTGCTCCAGGTAGTCCAGCAGAGCGAAACCCATGCGCAGCGCCGTCTCGCGCTCGTTTTGCCGTCTTTTGAGGCGGATCAGATTGAGTAGGAGGCGGATACGATGTGCGTGAAAGTAGACGCACCCGTAGCTCTCTTCCAGCGTTTCGTCAATGGCCAGCGCACCGTAGATGCGTGCTATCCCCGTCGCGAAATCTTCGCGGCGATAGTCGAGGTAGGCTGCGATCGACTCGTGTGCCGATTGGGCGACAAGAGAGCCGGCCGCAGAGAGTTGGGCAGTTTCTCTGTGGTGCTCTGCGGCGGCGAGCAGCTCGTCAGCCAGCGCATATTCGCCGCGCCGGGCGTTTTGCAGAGCCATCGTGTGATAGCGACTACACTGATACAACGCGGCCTGCTCGTCGGATGAGATCGGCGTATACGGCTCTCTTTGTTGGTCCGCAGGAAGATTCCTGTCGGAGATCTCTAGCACCGGTTTGCTACGGCCAGTGGCATAGGCTGCACGCAGTTCGCGCAGTTGTTTCTCTAGCATGTTCATCGAAGACCTCCTGATCCTGGGTATACCAGGCAATCAATCGCTACCTTCTGGAGCGCTCTCTAGCTGTGGCGTCGAGCGGTCAGTGAGCGCATAGAAAACGTAAGCAGCCGAGCAGATAAATAAGAGTCCAACGATGCTAAAGGTAGTATCGACGGGTCCTAAGACTATGCCTGGCAACTGTATATGGAGCTTGATGAATAAGATGCCAGCCAGGTAACCGGCAATCGTAGCGGAGATCAGCGAGGCCACCAGCGAGGTAGAGCTGAGCACCGCGGACACGCGTCCAATCATGGCTCGCGGCGTCTCTTTGAGGATCAGAGGCGTGCAGGCAATTCGCAGCGAGGCTTGAAAGACGCCCAGCAAGAAGAAGAGGATCAGCGCCGGAATAAGCAGCGTCATGCGCGAGAGGACGATCATACCCAGGCCGGTTATAAAGAGCGAGAGGTAGGTCAGCCTTTTTAAGCCTATGCGCAGTGCGATCTTCCCAAACACCAGCGCACCAGCGATCGTCCCTACTCCAAGCATCGCAGCGACCGTGCCGGTCATCGACGTAGAGGTGTGCAGGTTCTCTAAGAGGAAGAAAACGAACAGTGCATCGAATGCGCCGGCTCCAAATGTAGCGATACACGAAGCGATGATAATTGTGCGCACCGTTGAATTGCCCAACGAGAAGCGCAAACCCTCGTTGAATTCCGTGCGTACGTTGCTGCGTGCCTTGCGTCCGTTGACGCGAGCAGGAGCGCTGATCGCCCAGATCGTCACTAGCGAGACAACAAAGGAGAGCGCATCGATGAACAAGGCCCACTGGATACCAAATAAAAAGAACAAAGGTGCAGCGAGCAGTGGACCGACGATAACCGCGAATGCTCGCATCGTCTGGTTCCAACCAGTCGCCTGGGGACGCCTCTCTTCGGGAACGATTTCACCTAAGAGTGCCATGTTAGCCGGACCGAAGAATTGTGCACACATGCTGCTCAGAAAGTTCACCGTGCAAAGGGCGATAAAGCGAACCAGGGCCAGGGAAGAAGCGGGGATGAATGGCAACGGGATTACGCCGCTAAAGGCGATCAGCGCGAACCAGAGCACTGCCCGAAGCGTATCTGCGCGTATCATCGTGAGACGATAGTCCCAGCGGTCGACAAAGACTCCCGCCAGCGGTCCGATCAGCAGGGCCGGCACGATCGAAGTAATCAGGATCGCGCTCACGGCCAGGGGAGCCAGGGCTTGTCCGGCAGCAATGACGCTGACGATCCACATAATAAGCGTATAGGTGGATATCTGATCGCCGAGTAGCGAGATTGTTTGTCCCGTAAAGAGCAAACTATAGTTGCGATTGATGAGCAACCACGGTCTGCGTCTCGCTGGCAACGACTGAATAACAGTTGTCATGAGTAACCCTCGTAACTACTAACGCTACATCGTGTGGGAAGCACTTGCTCTGACTTCTTCTCTGACTGGTAGTGCAAGCGGTTGGACCATATTTGCTGACAGCGCACGTAGGACCGTCTTGACCTGGAATGGCGTCAGGTGCGGGTGCTTGCCCAGGAGCTTTGCGACTATACCTGTAATGTGAGGGGCGGCGAAGCTATTGCCTGTGGCGGTGATCCACTTCCCATTGATCCAGGGGACGCGTATCTCTATACCCGGTGCACCAAATTCAACTGGCGGATGCGGATTATAGTAAAAGCGGTAGGGGTCCTGTTCTTCGTGCGCCGCCACTGAGATCACCGAGGCATACATCGACGGAAAGCTGGGGATGGGTGTGTTATTCGCCGCGGTGACCAGTATGCTCTGCTGAAAATACGCCAGGTCGGCGACTTCGTGCAGGGTGGCAAAGAAGTCTTTGCGCGTGGTGCCGAGGCTCATGTTGCATACGTGCATCCCGTTGGCGATGGCCCAACGCAGCCCCTCTATAAATATGGCTCCTAAACCTATCGACCCCTTTCCAAGCACTTTCACGCTGTACAGCTCACACTCTGGGGCAAGCGAACGGATGATGCCAGAGCAGGCGGTTGCATGACCACTCTCATCGCCGTGCGGCTCCGTTACGGTAACTATCCCCTCGTCAGTCTTCGCGAAAGCGACATAGCCCTGCACCGAGCCGTGCAGCGCCGGATGGGAGGCATCGATCCCGCTATCTATCACCGCGACTTTTACGCCTTTGCCTTTACTCTCTCCAAACGCATCTTCCCAGCTAATCGCGTCGATAAGCCCTATGTTCTGTAGTGCAGGAAGCGTCTCAGGAGCAAACTGTGAACTCCATGCAGGCGTCGGTCTATCCATTTTATGCTTCTCCTTGTGAGTTTCGCGTCTTTTTTGCTTCTAAATGCTCAGTGTTGCCATACTTTTGCGGCTGTGGAGCGCGGACGCGAAACTTTGTAAGACACTTATACACATCTCATATTCTTGTTCGCCTGAGAAAAGCAATTCGTGAACTATGCGGGCCATTTTACATGCTCTCTCGTGCAGCGTATCTTCCTTCTCGACCTCGTTTAAGAAGTCGAGCGCTTGCTGGTACAACTCTTGTCTGCGTGCCGGGTTGCCCTGTTGGAAAGCGTCGAGCAATCTGTACAGAATGGAACCCTGGTGGTTGTATGCCTGTGACTGCGCGATAGCAAAGGCAGCGATGTTCGCAAACTGTCCCAGCGTCTCCATATCCTTTGGTGCGAAGGTTGTCTTTTCGCGCTTATTCAGCAGCTCCAGTGCGCCTATCACGCGGCCATCGTAGAAGAGCGGGACGCAGAGGATGCTCGTCGGGATATAGTTGACCGATGCCGCGATATCGAAAGCCAGCCGCTCGTCCTGATCCGCATTGGCGATAATCATTGGCTGTCCAGTTAAAGCGACAGTGCCGGCAATGCCGTGTCCCAACGGCACGTGGACGCTCTTGACAGAGTGGGCTGCCGGTCCAATCGCGACCTTAAAGATCAGGTCGCTAGTCTCTTCATCGATCAGGAAAAGCGAGCCTGACTCGGCGGAGATCACCTCTGCCGCCGTCTGCACGACCGTATCGAGCACGTGCGAGTGAGTAAAGGGTGAAAGAACAATGCTGGTGGCGTCTGAGTTGATCAGTATCTGTCGCAGCTCTTGCGCGAATCGCTCGTGTTCCAACTGTTGTTTCAGGGCTTTAATCTCGTCGGCCTGGCGTGCTCTCTCTGCTTGAGCCTGAGCAAGCAGAACGGCGGTTTCTTGCGATTGGTCCATTATTTCCCTCTCCTCGGTGCATCAAGAACGATCATAAGCAATGCTTTTCAAGGCAGTAGCGCCTGAAACCCGAAAGCCTGCCCGGCTGAGTTGGTGAGGTAGACGTTCTGGTGCGCTCAAACGCAGCAGCGTCAAGGCGATGCCTGCATAGCCAACCATATAATCTGGCGTATAGGTAGAAGGCTGTTCGGCAGGCAAGACATAGTGTCCATTCTGCTCGCTGCCAAAGGATTCGATTAACTGTCCAAGCGAGTTTGCTGCGGCGAGATACGTGGAGTCTCCGGTTGTTTGATACACATCGAGGAGAAATTCAATGCTGCCCGCGAGTCCATGACATTGGGTGGCATTGAGCCAGCGCATCCCGCGTGATGCGGTCAGTGCCGACCTGAGGGCGAGGTCGCGTGCTCCTGCGAGTAAGTCGTGTTGCGCCAGGTGCAGCAAGAAGCGTCCAATTCCAACTGCCCCGTGACACCAGAACCCGGCCGATGCAGTTCCGCCCTCGACGGCAGGCCAGGTGACGCCGCTGCGATCTTCGAGTGCAGGCAGTGCCAGTCGTGTCAGCCAGCGTCCGGTCCCCTGGATCAAAGGTAGCAGTTGCTCATCGCCGGTTATCGCAAAAAGATCGAGCAATGCGTCGGCGATGCCAGCCGCGCCATGAGCATACCCCAGATAGGTCTGGCCGCTCAACTTGCCGTATCCGCCTGGAATGGTCCAGCTTGCCTCCTGGCGCTCATTTATACTGGCCAACTGCTGGAGGTAGCTGCTACAGGTGAGTGCTGCCTGCAAATGTTCTTCAGTGCCATACTCATCCCAGAGCAGAAGGTGAAAGCGTAGCCGCCCGGCGAGACCATTGAACAGGTCAGGCGAGGCATAGGGTAGCGTGAGGATATGGCGTCCACGCTCGCTGGCTGCCGCGAGCAGTGTCTCCTCGTGGAGGACCTGGCCTGCCCGCAGGAGCGCTGCCCCTACGCCTGCCGTGCCTACGTAGAGTCCAGGCAGCTCTTGCGGACCGATGGCGGGTGCGCTTTTTAGCCATTGCGAGCCTCGCGCAAGCGTTGTCCTGCTCTGGGTGTCGCCCAACTCTGCGACCAGTTCGGCCAGCGCCAGCACCGTTCCCGCGTTACCTGCATAGAGGTCGCGTGTGTTCAATCCATAGATGAGTGGATGCGAACTTTTCCAGACCAGCCCACTGTGGTTTGCAGACTCTTCTGCGCTAGCACAGAGTGTCGCGAGTAGTTTGCTGGCGAGCAGGCGATAGTGGCTCTCGTGTTCCGCCGGTGCATTGTTGTGATCCATATATGCGTCTTGCAGCAGCGCTGTCGGCTCAGCCGAAGCCAGGGCCGAGTCGAGTTCTGCGGCTGAGGGATAGCGTCGCTCTGGTGAAGCTGCGAGGCAGCGGCTAATGATCGTTTGTAGCGCCGCACTAATGTCCGGGCGCAGCAGCGCAAGATGTCGTTCAAGCGCTGCGCCCTGCCGCATTGCGCCTCCTGGCTCTACCCCTGTGACCATAAAATAAAGTAGTGCGCCGAGACTGTAGATATCGTCGGCAACGCTCAATGCCTCGCCCTGCGCCTGCTGCGGAGACATATAGCCTGGTGTGCCTTCGCCTTGCTTGCCGATCAGGTTGGTCGAGCCAAAGTCGATAAGCTTGAGTTCTCCTGCGGGAGTGATGATCACATTGGTCGATTTCATATCTGCGTAGATAAATCCCTGAGTATGCAGCGTCTCAAGGAGGGCGGTCAGTTCTTTCCCCCAGGTTAGCACCTGGTGCAAAGGAGTGGCGCGACCCTGCGTGGCTAGCTGGTTCACATAGTCGCTGAGCGTCTCACCCTCCACATCTTCCATGACCAGGAAAAGGTCGTGTGCCTGCTGGATGAGATCGTAGAACGCAGGGATATGTGGGTTGGGTGCCAGGCGAGCGAGCAGTTGAGCCTCGCGACGCAGGCGTTCAGCGAAAGAGCGATCCATTGAACCCTGCTGTCCATTATAGCCTGGTCCCTTGAGGATGCAGGTGCGGGCCTCATCGAGGTCGGTACCCAGGTAGACAATATGATGGGGGGAAGCGGCAATTGCGCTCATTAGCAGATAGCGGCTGGCGATCAGACGCTGAGGAGTAGGTGGTGTACTTGCGATCCCTGCGTCTACAAAAGGATCTACGACGCCATCCGGGGCTGTGTAGCGTGTTAAGCGTTGGTCGGGGATCAGCTCGTTATCCTTACGGTAAGCTGGCACAATCGTGCCATCGAGCTGTTGCAGCAATTGGTCGCTGCTAAAGCTCCCATAGCGATAGTAGACCAGACTGCCGGGTCGCAGTGGGTGGTCCGAGGGAATATTTGGACCATGAAGTCCGTGTGTCGCCGCATCCAGCTTGGCCGCCAACTGTACCGCAGTCGCGTCGTCTATGGGATAGATAGTAATAAATTTGCCGACCTGGCTGCTTCCACCGCCACCTTGATTGAGGCGGCGCAGATGTTGCACTGAGGCCGCAATTTTGAAACTGGTTGCCTCGCTTAGGAGGATTGGCAGAGCCTGGCGCAATACGTTTTCAGCGGAGGCGACATTGGCTGAGATATGGAGCTTCCAGCCGTACCTGGGGAGTGCTTTAGATGCACAATAGAAAGAGATCCATTGTCGCGCGGGATCGGTACTCTGTTTTATACGCCAGGGTCTGCTGTGAGCATCTTCAGACGCATATACCTCATCAATGATATGCATCAGTGGATCGTTCGTTGCGTGCTCGGACAGTCTGTTTGACCATAGTACCCCCATAGCTGTTTTCCCTTTATGTATGGCTGCGTTCCCTTACATCCCGGCAAAGGAGCGCCTGGCGAGAAACTGTCGCCTCCCCCTCAATGCTGAGGGGGAGTGCCAGCGTTATCTATTGAATGAAGTGGGAGGGATGAGTTGTTGGTAGCCACTGTGACACTACAGGGTTTCCCCTGTCACGCTACAGGTGTAGATACAATACGCCTGAACTTCAGGGGCAATCCCCACTTCCTGGAGAAAATCAGGGATGACATCGGCGGGCAGATGCTGGGCGGTCAGGGTACCCGATGGATCGTTGATGACCTGCTCTTTGAACGCCGGGTCTGTCTTGATGCGTGCTGCCAACTCGGCGCACTGTGTGCGGACCTTTTCGCGGTCGAAATTACTCATGGTGTTCTTTCCTCTCTTGACGAAAATAACGGAAGTATATGTTTTATATCCTGTCACCTGGCACGCTTTCCTTGCTGATGGGGTATATCAGCGAGGAAAGGAGGTGTCAGGTAACATTGAGCTTTAGGGTTGCAATGGGTGAGCTTAGTTTTCGGCGAGGGTGACGCCGCAGGTCCAGATGCAATAGGCCTGAACCTCGGCAGCCAGACCGACTTCCTGGAGAAAATCAGGGATGACCTCAGCGGGTAGATGCTGGGCGGTCAGGGTGCCTGATGGGTCGTTGATGACCTGTTCCTTAAAAGATGCATCGGTCTTGATGCGTGTGGCCAGTTCAGCACACTGAGTACGGACTTTTTCGCGGTCGAGATTGCTCATAGTGTTCTTTCCCCTCCTGATGAGATAGCGAAACGATAAGTCTAGCGCAGCGTTGATTGGATCGGCTTTTCCCCGTTCCAGCATAGGTTGGTCGACCTTCTTCAACGAGAAGCGTTTTACTAAAAGTATCTTGCGCCCGACGTGAGCTTCTTCTCCACAGAGCTATATCCCTGTCAATAAGACATACGTATGTCCCCACGACAAGACATATTTGTAAACTACAAAGCTACGCGTGCAAAAGATGGAAATGGAGAGCTAATAGATAAAGTCCTGAAGATGACCGATATCAGAGATCAAACATTGCTGGTTCATCTCATAACCGAGGACTTCGCTCAACTGGGTTTCGCGCATAAATGCCGAAATAAACGCTTCCGGCAAACCAGCAGTAGTCAAGACTTCTGCTGGATTTTCCAACACATTCGCCCGGAATGCTGGCTCCAAACAAACGCGCTGTGCCAGCGAACGTGCGATCTGGCGCACATGATGCATATCATGTTGGTCCATGCGATCTTTCTTTCTTCGATCAGGTCAGTGTTATCTATGCGCATTTGTCGATAGTGGAAACGAGTTCTGTATGGTTGCTTGTTTCCTTCTTTGCGTCACATCACTTGACATTGGAAGTATAAAGTATAGCCACTTCGCAACGACTCAGCACTTTTCAAGGGGAGCGCTTCGCATATTTCGCGTTTTCGCTTTGCATCTTACCGTTTATTAATCAAAGGCGTACTCTATCCAGGAAGGAACTGAGCATTCCCGCGGTCAAACGCTAGAGGCGCTTTGACGCTTAGGCCTGGCTGTTTGCTTATGATATGTACGAAAAGATAAAACGCAATATGAGGAGGTCACCCATGATTATTGCCCTTGCCGGTCGTCGCATCGATGCCCACGCTACCGCTGTGCCTCGTTTTCCACTAGCAAAAAGCTCGGATGTCTATAAGGAGGTTCTCGCCTTGCTCCAGGAGCAATCGACTACCGCTTTTGTCTCCTCGGCCGCCTGTGGGGCCGACCTTCTCGCCTTACAGGCGGCAGGACAACTGGGGATAGAACGGCATATTATTTTGCCGTTCTCACCTGAGCGTTTTCGTACGCGCTCTGTCTGCGATCGTCCCGGAGCGTGGGGCGCACTGTTTGACCAGATTATCAGAGATGTGGAAGTCGCTGGACACCTTGAGCTTCTCAATGAAGACAAAGAAGACCTGGCGACATTCCTGCATACGAATAGAGTTATACTTAATCGGGCGCAGACTCTTGCGCGGGGAGATGCACTTCCTCCGTTGGGCGTGCTCGCAGTGATTGTCTGGGAGGGTCAATCTCGCGGTGACGACGATATGACTGCCGATTTCGCCCACGAAGCCAGCGCTCGCGGCCTCCCTGTCAGAGAGATAAGCACCCGATAATCTCTCATGGCCGCGCTTCCTTCGCCTATCTTGTGCGAATATACGGTCTGCAATGGATCGCGGCCCTCTCGCTTTTCAGTCGCTGCGAGGAGAGACACACGCGTGTGACTGGCAAATGTTTCAGGCAATGCTCTATGATAAATGCGTACACAATCGCTTATAATTTAGAGAAGAGCATGCACATACGTTTTAAAATACAAGATGCGCTCTCAAGTACAGAGGGCAGAAAGAAAGGTCTGGCTTGTGACAATGCATTCCTTTCATGCAGGCAACCACTGGAATATCTTTGTGCGCGAGTTAGAAGCTATTCTGGCCGTCCGCGGTTTGCGTCTCAGCCATCTGGATGATCGAGGCGTGGTTCTCCATCGCGAAAAAGTGCGCCGTTTGCAACAGTCGCTCAAATCGCCGCGCCATTTAACGACGTTAAATCCCGATGAAATCGAGCGGTTGACTGGTGAAATGCAATTAAGCGACGTAGAACAGAAACAGTTGCATGCCGCGCTGCTCGCGACTGCCGTAGAGATGACATTGATGGATAGGGTTGAACCGCAGATAGCCTTGATGGCCTCTGACGATGTCTTCCATATTTTGTTTGCCGCGATGAAAGCGCAGCCAGATATGGTCATGACGACTGGAGTGAAGGCAGGAACAATGAGCGATGACGCTGAGGTCTATGGCGATGAGAACTTTGTTCAGGCACTCGATCTTGTGGATCGCGCTATGCTCGCCGTGCATATCAGCAAAAATGCGGCATCTCCACAGGCTCAGGCTATTCATGCCCGTGAGGCATTCGATACCTTTACTCGCTCATTGGCGCTTTTGCACCAATGCCGCATCCCCTCTGCTGAGAGTGACGACTGGCGTTACTGGTATGATGAAGCGCTAGGCGGACAGAAGTTAGCGGAAGAGCTGATGCAAACGGAGGAAGCATAGTTGTGGAAAGACGTGCGCTACTTGTTGGTATCAATGATTACGAGCATCTCGACAACCTTCTGTGGTGCGTCAACGACGCCCTGGCTATGCACCAGGTGCTCGCCTTTCACGAGAACCACGATCCCAATTTTGACTGTCACATGCTATTCGGTTCAGCAGAGATTTCTGATGCGCCCGGTCAGAAGCGCGTGACGTGTAATGTCTTGAGGCAGGAGCTGCAAAAACTCTTTGCGTTTGATGAGACCGTGCTTTTTTATTTCTCCGGGCATGGATATGCGATGGCAGGCGGTGTCTACCTCGTCACTCAGGATGGGACCGGTACACTCCCTGGTATTCCTCTCAATGACATCCTCAAAATGGCTAATGATTCGCCGGCACGTGAGGTGATCTTGCTGATCGATAGCTGCTACAGTGGCGCGTTGGGGGAGCCAGACCAGCAGCAAGACATAGCCAATCTCTCCCTTCGTCCAGGTGTCACGTTGCTTGGTGCCGCTCGCACAAACGAGATAGCTCAAGAGCGCAATGGACACGGTCAATTCACCCGTCTGGTGATTGGGGCGTTAAAGGGTGGGGCGAAAGATGTCCGTGGCCGTGTCTCTGCCGCCTCGATCTATGCCTATGTGGAGCAGGCGCTGGGTCCCTGGGACCAACGACCGATCTATAAATCGAACGCCACCCGGCTCTCGCCTCTGCGCTTTTGTACACCAAGTATCACGGACAGCGAGTTGCGCCGTTTGCCGCAGTTTTTTCCGCAAATGGACTATCCCTATTTTCTTAACCCTTCGTATGAGGTTACACACGCTGAAACTTTGTTTGAACACGTGGCTATCTTTAAGATCTTCAAACATTATCAAGTTGCAGGCCTCTTGCGCCCTCTTTTCGATGACGATTTGTATTTCGCTGCGCTGCATAGTCATCCGGTGGGGTTGACCCCGCTGGGCCAATTCTACTGGCAACTTGCCAGGCAAAATCTGCTGGGCGGTTCGCCGCTCTCTCATACACCAGGGAGGTCATCTGTGCCTGATGCCGAATCTGTCGCTCAATTTTTTCATGAAGCCTATGAACGATTGGCTCCTGCGTTTGGATATGAGACTAATCAGGCAACCCGTGTTGCCTGGGAAAACGTCCCTGAACGAAACAAGCATCTAATGATTGCTGTATCTGCCGAAGTGCTGGCGATGCTCTTTCCTCCCGAAGAGCCAGCTTCTCCCTAAATACACGCCGGCTGTCCCCGACCCTCGTATGGAAGGAATATTTGTTGCGAACAGTATCTTTTGTCTAAATGGTAGGTACCAGATACGCGCTTTCTCACCGACACATGCGTGTGACTGTTTATCTATAAGCGAATACGGTATCTTTGCTTTAGAAAGTATTTGCTGGTGGCGAAGCGCTGTTTGTCAGGGCAGCGCTTCGCTTAAAGGCGAACAAACCGTAAACTACCAGAGAGTGATATAGGTAATTTGTATATAGTTCTCTCATTTGCTTGCTGTGAGATATACAATCGATTATAATCGAACCATACCTATCATCTCTATGCTTCTACGCAATAAGCCTGTTGAGCAAAGCACCTGCCGCTTCTCTAAAGCGGACCTGGAATGTTCTTCGCCAACACCCTCTGGCTTTATGTATAATTGTATGCTCTTTTGCTAAGTGGAGGTAAGATTTACATGGGATTATCGCTCATCGCATTTGATACGGACCATGTGAAGCGCTATGTCTTTGGGACCGATAAACTAAAAGAGATTCGTGGTGCGAGTTCACTGCTTGATTACCTCAATCGCATAGCTATGATCCAATGCGCGACAGAGCATGGGGCCGAGGCTGTTTATGCCAACGGCGGCTCTGGTCTCTTTCTGGTGCCTACAGAACAGGCCCATGCCTTTGGGAAGAGCGTCCAGCAAGCCTATAGAGATAAGACTGGCGCGGGCGCTTCTGTGACATACGTTGTTTCTTTGCAACCTCTCCCGGACCATATCAAGGGCATTGGTCCTGAAGATATCGGGGAGACGTTTGAGCTGTTACAGTGGCAGCTTCAGGAAGCGAAGTGTCATCCACCAGAATTGTATACCCTGGCAACCCATCCCTTTCTGCGCCTGTGTGATGCCTGCGGGCTTGAGTACGCTGATGCGAGTCAGAGCAAAAGCATTGTTCGCGCTTCCGATGAGCAAGACATGCTGTATTGCACAAGTTGTCTGTGCAAACGGGCCAGAGATGGCAACGTGAAAGACTATGTCAAGGAGATTGCCTATGGCCAGGACGTTTCTATGCGGGAATCGCTCTGGAGCCGTATCATTCCCCGCCTGGCAAGCATGGACTATGATTTATCCCAGCAGCCCGCCCGCCCATCTGATTTCAATGTCTTTCGCGATTTCAAAGGCGCAAAGGACTATCTGGGACTGATCTATGCCGATGCAAACAATATGGGCAGCCATTTTGCCGATGCTTCCTCTCTACTCGCCCGCCAAACGATGGCAAACAAGGTCGATGCGGCCCTGGATACAGCTCTCTGCACCGCGATAGCTCAACATCTCAAGGTTGCCGAGCATATAAAACCCAAAGAACAACGCAAGAGTGGGCAAGATGATGGTGCGCTCTTCCCTTTTGATATCCTCCTGCTCGGCGGCGACGATATCTGCATGGTTGTTCCCGCCTCGGTCGCTATGGATGTAGCTCTGACGCTGGCTGAAACCTTTCGCAGTGAGACGCAGGGAGATCACACGTTGTCGGTGAGTGCGGTGCTCGCTCCGGTGAAATATCCCTTTGGCCTCTTACAAGATATGGCCGAGACATCTCTGAAATTCGCTAAAAAAGTGGGCGCAGATGCGCGTGCCGAGCAAAATGCTGGCGATGATACGCGCATCAATTTTTTTCTGGTCACAGGCAGCAGTAGCAGCGATTTCAAGGCCGTCTACGAAACTACATACCACGTAGAGGATACGAAGAGGGGGGCGGGAAAGGATTTTTACGCGACTCTGCGTCCTTATACGCCAGATCGTTTGCGGATGCTACTCAGCGCTATTCGCTCCAAAGATGGGGCCAATCTGGGACGTACCAAGTTGCACCAGATGCGCGAGGCCATCTTTGCCATGAACCTGACCACCGCAGTCGGTGAGAGTCTGGCGATTCTTAGCAACGGGCGGCCAAACCAGCGCGATCATGTAATGAACAGTATCTATGCTTTTGCCACCCACTATCAAACGGTTCGTAGTAACCTTGCCGATCCCGTATCAGGTTTTCCACAGGTGATCTTCCCCTGGTTTAAGGATGGGAAAAAGCAGAAGCGGGAGTACGAGATATATCGTACACCCCTGCTCGACTTTATTGAACTCTATGATTTTCTCTCTAGAGAAGGAGGCGATGTACGTGGCGA
>DAOTTJ010000163.1:0-9864 GCA_034437695.1 Ktedonobacteraceae bacterium | reverse complement strand
GCCCAGCGCTAGAGCCCTCGCTAGCCGTACGGGATCGATGTCGATGGCAATCAGTGTTGAGGGTTTCCGATCGGTTTGCATCGCGAGAACGGCGAGGAGCAAGCTACCCACGCCTCCCACCCCAAAGACGGCGACGCGTTCGGATGCTTTGAGCTGGCTTTGCGAGAGCGCATGAAGGGCGACGGCCAATGGTTGCGCCAGTGCGGCGGCCTCTGACGAGCATGCTGCGGGGACGCGCACGCACATCTTTGCTGGAAACACGACCCGCTCAGCCAGACCTCCGTGAGCATGCAGCCCATAGACAAAGGCTTGCTCACAGATATTTGAGCGACCTTCCAGGCAGCGCGGACAGACGCCGCACCACCAACCAGCTCCTATAGCGACGCGATCTCCGATGGTCAGGTGCTTCACGCCTGTTCCTTTTGCCACCACCATGCCGCACACCTCATGTCCCAGGATCAGTGGTCCCTGATGGCCGCTGATCGGATGAGGGCGGGCAAGCGGAATCATCGTGGGTGTGAGGAACTGACTTCCATCGGTGCCGCAAAGCGACGCAGTCAGGACGCGCACACTGATTTCTTCCGGTCCTGGTGGAGGCGGCACGGGGACCTGCTCAATGCGCACATCGCCTGCCCCGTGATAGACGGCGGCTCTCATCCATTTTGCATGGTTCATCGATGTTTTCCTTTCTTCCCCCCTTTGACTGGGTTAGGGATTAGCGAGCGAACCGTCGCTGGAACGCCAGCCACGCAACCAGAAGGACCAGAAGGGTCGCAGCACCCAGCACAGACAGGTCACGTGCAAGCAGATCTGCCGACGCGTAGAAGGTGGCCATCTGGAGCGCATGAGTCCCGTAGGTCAACGGATCGAAGAGCGCGATCTGTTTGAGCCACGCTGGTTCAAACTGGAGGACGCTGATCCCGCCGCTCAAGAAAAAGAGCCAGACGGAAAGCGTGGTCGCCAGCGAGGTCACGGACTGGACGCGGCGGAGGGTCGTTCCAACCGCAATGCCGAGACCCGTGGCAAAAAGCGCCATCAGCGCAATCGTGGCCAGGGCGGTTCCCAGAAAAATCCCTTGCGGACGCGTCCATCCCAGGAGGTACCCAAGGGTGAAGAGCACCAGGCCCAGGCCGAACGTCGCGACAAAGCCAGCCAGGACTTTCCCCAACAGGATCGCTGATCGCGAGGCTGGACTCAGAAGGAGTTCTTTGATACTCTGATCCTCCCATTCACGAGCGATCCCCATCCCACTGGAGATCACCGCGTGTGCCAGTAACAAGAGGGAGATCATGGGCAAGATTGAGAATTGCTCGATACTGACATCCTGGCTGCGCAGATCGTGCTCAGCAACGATCACTCCTAGAGGGTCAGGCGTTTGCTGTTGATAGGAGACGCTGATCGCGTCGGGAACCGCCCGCCGCAGATCATTCGTCAGGTCCAGGTTCAGGTTATTCGCTTCGACGAGAATAGGTGCAGTGTCTCCACTTTCCACCTCCAGATCAAAGCTGGCCGGGATGGTCACAATCGCAACCACTGACAGCGTGTCGTAGAGATCCCTGGCTGTCGCGGCATCAGTGACCGTCAGACGAAAGACCTGCGCATCTTGAATAGCTCGCGCCATCTGCTGGGCCACAGGTCCTTGATCGGCGACCACCAGCGCGACTGGACTTTGCCCGACGGCTGCTGCTCCTAGCCAGACCACCAGGACATACGTCAGGGGCATGACCAGTGCTGCGACGATGTTGTACCACTGATGGAGCCAGAGATGCAGATCTTTCGCTGCGTTGCTCCAGACGTGTCGCCAAAACAAACCCATGATGGTTCTCCTCTTCCCTCTGTCCGTGTTCCTACACGGCAACGCGCCAGCGTAAGGTGAACGTGGCGAGACTGACAAACCCGACCAGAAATCCTCCCAAGATGAGAACATTGCCACCGATCCCTAACGTGTTCATCTGAAATCCGAAGAAGGCATGCTGCTCCAAGACCAGCAGGTAATGCACCGGGAATAAGCGGGCCAGGATCTGCACGCCTGTCGTACTGAAGGACAGGGGGGCAAAAATGCCACTCAAAAAGAAGAGCGGCACGGAACATCCTCGCACCAGCAGCGTCAGGGTTTGGCGACGACGGAGCAGGGTTCCCAGAAACGTGCCTGCGGCGACGAAGATGCCCGATGAGAGCGTTGTCCAGGCCAGGGCTTCTCCCCAAGAGACTGGCCAGTCTCCAATCACTGCGACGACAAAGAAGAGCGAGATGCAGCTTCCTGCCAGACTGATGACCATGGCCGCGAGCATCTTGCCCAGCACCATCGCGGTGCGTGGAGCCGGACTCAGCAGCAGTTCAGGCATCGTGTGTTGCTCCCACTCGCGGGCCGCAGCACTGCCTGCTTGCAAGAGACCACCAACCATCACGCCAATGACGAGTGCTGAGATCGAGAGGAACGAAATATAATCAAGGTCCGTCGGATACTGATCATGCTCTTGCATCACCACCGGTACCTGAGAGGGGACGGTTTGTTCCGCAAAGGTTGTGACCGCCAGGCGTAGTCCACGGCGCACATCATCGGTCATATCGGTGTTCAGATTATTGACGACGAGTCCCACCTGGGCCAGTTGGCCCTGAGCGACCCGTTCATCAAACGTCGCTGGGATCGTGACGACCGCGACAATCTCCCCCGCCTGCAAGAGCGCCGTTGCCTGGGTCGAACGTGCTGCGATCAGATGGAAGGAATGCGCCCCGGCCAGGTCCTGTTCCATCTGCTGAGCATACGGGCCAGTGTCGTTCATGACGACTGCCGTTGGCGCATTGGAGCCTGCCAGGGCAAAGAGCATCAATAACAGGGTGTAATTGATGGGTAAGATGACGCATTGAAACAGAAAGGCGTGCTCCGTCAGCATACTTTTGAGATCTTTGTGGAGACATGTCCCGATCACGCGCAGAAACATGCTCATCAGGCACTCCTCCGCGTTTCATCACGCAACTGAGAACCCGTCAGTTGGACAAACACGTCATCCAGGCTGTTTTCCTGGACCGCAACATGACGGAGTTCCGTCTCGCGTGCGACCAGATTCAGGATGAGTGGCATCTGGCTTTCTCCGCCACTGGTCACCATCTGGAGACGCGCTTCCTGTTGTTCGACGGAGACCACACCAGGCAACGCTCGAAGCGCATCGAGAGAGGCAAGGGGACGCTCACATTCCAGCGTCAGGGTTTGTTCTCCGAAGCGCTGCCGGAGATGGGCCGGTGTATCGATTGCCAGGACACTGCCATGATCGAGGATCGCAAGCCGATCGCAAAGGAGCGATGCTTCTTCCAGATAGTTCGTGGTCAGAAGGATGGTTTTGCCCTGATCACGCAACTGGTGGATATACTTCCAAAGTGCACGCCGGGACTGCACATCGACGCCGAGCGTTGGCTCATCCAGATACAGGAGATCTGGATTGTGCAAGAGTGCGCGAGCCAGTGCCAGACGCCGTTTCATGCCACCCGAAAACGTCTTCACACGGCTATGACGACGTTCAGAAAGCTGGACGAGGTCGAGCAGCGCCGCAATGCGCGGTGCCTTTTCTTTGCGCGGCACGCCAAAGAGGTCCGCGTGAAAGGTCATATTGGTCCAGGCTGACAATTCTTCGTATAAGGCGGTTTCTTGAGGAACCGTACCCAGATGGTGCCGAACCGAACGTGCCTGGCGTGCCATATCGTAGCCCAAAACCTGGACGTACCCACTCGTTGGTTTCCCCAGGCCGCTCAGGATGGTCAGTGTCGTGGTTTTGCCAGACCCATTGGGGCCGAGTAATCCAAAAATCTCGCCGCGATTCACGGTCAGCGAGAGATGGTCAAGGACCCGGAACGAGCCGAACGATTTACACACATCATAGAGATCGATGGCAGGGGTTGATCGTTGCTGCATAGCCTTCTCCTACTGTTTGTGCGTATCACAGAGCCAATGGGAGGTTCTCAGACGGGCAAAATCAGAGAGGACAGACCAATCCTCCTGTCCTCGCCCGGCTTCTTGCGCAGCCAGCAGATGTTCATATGCCACATCAGCGTAGGGGAGATCGACCTCTTTTTGTCGCGCAACCTGCATGGCCAACGCGACATCTTTGAGACCATATGCCACGGGAAACCGACTGTCTGCAAACGTTCGTGCGCCGATCATCGCACCATAGCCCTCGAAGACCGCTCCACGAAAGAGGGGCGTCTCGGTGAGCATCTGGAAAAAGCGTTCGCGATCCAGGCCAAAGGCTTCGACCAATGCTGCTGCTTCCCCCATGGCTTCAATGGCTGAAGCAATTAAAAAATTGCAGGCTATTTTCGTGATATTCGCCGTTGCAACGTGCTCCCCAAGGTCATACAGTTGCTTGCCCATGGTCATGAGCAACGGTTGCACACGTGCTTTCGCGGCGGCATTTCCCGCAAGAAACAAGACCAACGCGCCTCGTTCTGCGACCTCAGGGCGTCCAAGAACGGTCGCCGTCAGGTACGCACTGCCTTGCTGGTGATAGAGCCGGGCTAACTGCTCAGACACCTGTGGGGAAACCGTTGACAACGAGACATGAATCCCTCCTGCACCGAGTTGTTTCAGGATGCCTTCTTCGCCAAGCGTGACCTGGAGAAGCGTCCGATCATCAGGAACCATGGTGAAAACAATTCCACCAGGCTTTCCGACGTGGCCTAATCGTTCAACAGAGCGTGCTCCCTGAGAAAGCAAAGGGGCGAGACGCTCCACGTGTTGATCAAACACCCACAACTCTCTCTTGCCTTGGATGCCGTGGAGGAGGTTCCGGGCCATTGGCTGTCCCATCTGGCCAAGACCGACAAAGCTCACGTGCTCATCCGTGCTATTCATACTGTTCGTCCTTTCTTTGTGTGCATTCCACACGAGGTTTCTTTTCGCTCGTCAGAGAATCCAGCTTGCTCTTCACCTATACATCTGGCAAGCCGGACTCTTGCGTTTCTGAAAGAAGGAGATACCCGACCTTCATCACGCTGACAATATCCATTCCGAATGCCCAGATTTTTGGGCGCAAGGTACTCATAAGGTGGGCGATGCGCATGCGTTCCTGCTTAGAATCGGCGCTCAAAGCGCCTGGCATCTCTTGCAGAGAGGCAAGCAACTGAGCAAAGGGAACACAGCGATTCACACACGCGAAGAGGATGCTCAAGCACTGATACTCAGAGGCAGAACAGCAAAGAAGCACCTGATCGATGACCCAGATGTGCTGCGCTTCATCGTACTGAAGGCGATGTCCAGGAATGGGAGGACCGTCGCATAATGGCCCGAGTCGCTTCTCGCGTGGCTTCTTGTCACGACCATGCTCCTCCCGATGGGTGCTCGCTTTGTCGTTGTGCATCGTCCTCTCCTTCTTCGTCTGTGCATCTTCTCGTGCCTGCACGTCCTCACGTGCTCATGACTAAGTGTAGAGGAACGTCCATCAAAAAAGGGGGAACAGATGGTCCTGTTTGTGGGCCACATGTCATTGCATGGTGCGGCACCCTCTCATCGGTGAGTGGAGAGGTGAAACATATTCACGTATGCCAATGTAGCAATCTCCTTCATAAAGAAGTTTTGAGTGGAGATAGAAGCCTCTTACGAGACGAGGTAGCTTGTAGAAAGCATACGTGCTTGCAACGCATGTGAAAAACATCACGTTGAAACGTGAAATGGCAATACGTGCAAAAAAGGATCTTGCTAAATAAGCGCCCTCCTTGTCTCCATCTTTCTTGCACTTTGTTCAGGAACTGCTGCCTTTCATCAATCCTCTCTGGCTCCTCTTGAGAAATTGGACCTATTTATTTCCCCCCCTTGGCCGATTACTACAGTGAGGGTCATCCCGTGGCTCGTCTCTAATCAATGAAAGGGCTCGTACCCGACAAAGCTGGCTACGAATACCAGGAAGGTGGGATCGCTTCTCCCGATGGTCGCTGCCGCGCTTTTGACGCTAGCGCTAAGGGTTCACCTCTGGGTAATGGTGTCGCGGTCGTTAGGCTAAAACGCCTGGAAGATGCTTTGCACGATGGCGATACTATCCATGCAGTAATCAAAGGCTCGGCCATTAATAACGATGGAGCACGCAAAGTCGGTTTCACTGCCCCTGGGGTTAGAGGCCAGGCCGCAGTTATTACTGAAGCTCTGGCAAACGTTGGCGTGGATGCTGGGGATATCAGCTATATCGAGGCTCATGGGACAGCAACGGCCCTGGGCGATACGATTGAACTGGCTGCATTAATGAAGGCTTTCGAGAATACTACCCGGAAGAAACGTTTCTGTGCGATAGGTTCAGTTAAAACAAATGTGGGACATCTCGACAGGGCCGCAGGGGTAACTGGTCTGATCAAGACAGCCCTGGCTCTTAAACATCGCCAGATCCCTCCTAGCCTCAATTATGTCGAGCCAAACCCCGAAGTGGATCTCTCTAACAGTCCTTTCTATGTCAATACTCACTTACAGTCGTGGCAAACTACAGGCGGTCCTCTGCGTGCTGGCGTCAGCGCTTTTGGTATCGGTGGTACGAATGCTCATGTGATTGTGGAGGAAGCGCCGCTGGTTATCTCAGAGCCGTCGCGTCGCCCTGCACATGTACTCCTACTTTCAGCTAGAACTGAAACCGCACTGGAGGCTGCAACACATAACCTGCATGCCTATTTTCAGCAGCACCCTGAGGTGAATATGGCCGATGTGGCCTATACGTTGCAGGTGGGGAGAAAAACGTTTGATTATTGTCGTGCTGTTGTGTGTAGTACGCCAGAGGGTGCGCTGCATGCTCTAACCAGTCGGGATGTCTCTCGCGTTTTTAGTAGCACGCGTTATAAGGTCGATCAACCACTCGTATTTCTGTTCTCTGGCGTTGGGGAGCAGTATCAGGGTATGGCGCTGGAACTCTATGAGCAGGAGCAGGTGTTTCGTACTACCATCGATCGTTGCTGTCAGGTTTTGCAAAATCATCTCAAACTTGACCTCCACTCGCTTCTTTTTCCTAGGCATGTACCTGCAAATCTGCATCAAGCCAATGGACACGTACTCCCTGAAGGGCTAGATATGCGGCAGCTTCTCAATCTCAGCAATGCTTCTCCCTCTGCCGCTCAAGGTGCGCTGATCCATACCGAGCTAGCGCAACCAGTTCTTTTTATGATCGAATACTCGCTCGTCCAATTACTGGCAGCGTGGGGGCTGAAACCTGCGGCTATGATCGGTTATAGTCTGGGAGAATATGTTGCCGCCTGTGTTGCTGGCGTTCTCACTCTGGAAGATGCTCTGTTTCTGGTTGCTTGCAGAGCACAGCTCATTCAGCAGACCCCTGTAGGAGCCATGCTTGCTGTCCCCCTTGCCGCGCACGATATCCAACCTTATCTGCCCGAACAGATGAGTCTGGCAGCCATCAATAGCCCACATATGTGTGTGCTGGCTGGTCCGGCAGAGGCCATCAAACTCCTGGAGATGCAACTAGGCGAGCAGGACATTGTCTCACGCCGTCTGGAGACTACCCATGCATTTCATTCAGCGATGCTTGCTTCTCTCCAGCCTGCTGTGACTGATCTTGCTCGCCAAGTGACGTTGCGCCCACCTCGCATTCCCTACATTTCAAATGTGACAGGAACATGGATTACCCCTGAACAGGCAACAGATCCAGCGTATTGGGCGCAGCATAGGTGTCAGACTGTGCGGATGGCCCAGGGCCTCGCACAACTCTTGAGGCCGGAGGCAGGAGAACAGCTTTTGCTGGAGATAGGTCCTGACCTCTATGGTTAAACAGCATCCGGCCTATACGCGTGAGCGCCATGCTCTGGTAGCCCCTACCTTGCCTGCGGTGTATGAGCAGCAATCGGCTTTTCCCTTTCTGCTGACGACGCTGGCAAAGCTCTGGTTGGCTGGCGCACCAGTTCACTGGTCAGCTTTCTGGCAAGACGAACAACGATAGCGTATACCCCTGCCTACCTATCCCTTCGAGCGTCAGAGTTACTGGCTTGAGCCGCGCAAGGGACAAGTGGGTCAAGCCAATACTTCGCTAGATGATGAGCTTGAAAGAAAGGTCGATCTAGCCGACTGGTTCTATAGTTCTTCCTGGAAGCAATCAGCTCCGCTGCTTCCTTTCTTACCGCCCATTGCTGTCGGCGATGAGCATTGCTGGTTACTTTGCGTGGATGACTGCGGCATAGGCGCAAGACTGAGTGAGCAGCTAGAGGGTCACGAACAATCTGTTGTGATGGTTACTCCTGGAAGCAACTTTGCCAGAACCGGACCTAATACGTACGTTGTAAACCCCGATGTGCGTGGCGACTACGATGCGCTCTTGCAAGATATGCGGAAACAACACAAGGTACTCTACCAGATTGTGCATCTGTGGAGCGTTACTCAGGGAAGCCAGGAGGCCAGTGAATTGCTTGAAACTACACTCAGGCATGGCTTTTTCAGCTTACTGGCCCTGGCTCAAGCGATTACCGATCATGGCCTCAACTGCACCATTACCATTGTCTCCAATGATATGCAGGATGTGCTTGGTGATGAACATCTCTGCCCTGAGAAAGCCACCCTCCTCGGTCCATGCAAGGTCCTACCTCAGGAACAGAATGATATTCACACAAGGAGTGTCGATATCCTCCTGCCAGCACCCGGTAGTATTCAGGAAGAAGTGGTTGTCAGCCAGTTATTGAATGAGCTAGTCGCCGATACTAACGATGACATTATTGCTTTTCGTGGGCAGCACCGCTGGGTTCAACAGTGTGAGCCTCTCAAACTTGAAGAGACCATCAAACAGACCTCCTGGTTGCGTGAAGGCGGAGGGTATCTGATTACAGGTGGTCTTGGTGGCATCGCCATGGCGATGGCTGAACGGATGGTTAAACTGGCGAAGGTCAGGTTGGTGCTGGTTGGTCGGTCGGTGCTGCCCCCCCGCGCAGAGTGGTCACCTATCGTAACGGCATTGGGGGAGGAAGACGAAGGCATGGGGCGTAAGATCAGGCAATTGCTAGAACTGGAGGCCATGGGAGCTGAAGTGCTGGTACTAACTGCCGATGTGACCTGTGAAGAGCAGATGAGTGCGGCTATTCAACAGACGCTTGAACGTTTTGGAACATTGCATGGTGTTCTCCACGCTGCGGCTATTCCCTCTCTGGGCTTGATTCAGCTAAAAACGCCAGAAATGGCAATGCGAGTTATGGGTCCCAAATTACAGGGTACACTCGTACTTGAACGTGTCCTGCGACCTATCTCCTTAGATTTTCTCGTGCTCTTTTCATCGGTCAGCTCGGTGACCGGAGGTGGTCCCGGCCAGGTTGACTACTGTGCCGTCAACGCTTTCCTGAACGCCTTCGCCAATCGCAGCTTCAAACAATGTGGAAAAACCATCGCGATGGCCTGGGGTGAATGGCAGTGGGATTCCTGGCACGAGGGCCTACAGGGATTTCCCACAGAGATCCAAACATTCTTTAAAGAGCGGCGGCAAAAGTATGGGATTGGCTTCGACGATGGCTTTGAAGCTATCGCACGTATACTGGCCCGCAAGGTTCCCCAGGTGTTTATTACAACGCAAGATCTGCCAACAATGGTCTCAGGGAGCAAGAACTTCTCAGTCTCTGCCATCATCCGAGGCTTTCATGAGTTACGTGCAGTGGCAGGTCAGCCGACCTATCCCAGGCCGGTCATTGGCACTGAGTATATCGCGCCAGAAAATGCTATACAACAAACCGTAGCAGAGATCTGGGGCGAGCTGCTGGGTATCAAGGAGATCGGGGTTCACGATAATTTCTTCGAGCTTGGGGGTCACTCGTTGATGGGAACCCAGATCTGTTTCCGTATTCGTACAACCTTCCAAGTGGATATCTCTCTGCGTACCCTCTACACCGCTCCTACGATTGTCGAACTGGCAT
>DAOTTJ010000162.1:0-12618 GCA_034437695.1 Ktedonobacteraceae bacterium | reverse complement strand
ACTGGAACAAGCGGCGGCGCAGACAGTTCGGTCGCGTGTAAATCATCTATCATAGGCTCTTGAACTCGATTTTTTCTAGCAAGCTATCACCTCAGCCACAGAACAACGCCTGGCGTTTCCAGCAGGGCGTCGAGCAAACAGAGCCAGGCGGAGCATACGTTCACAGCCTCACCACGTAGTCACCCTCTATTTTACCAGGGAAGACAAGCTCCCATATCCAGTCTACCATACCCACCAATATCTGGCGGTAAGCCAGGGCTACTTCATTCTCCGCAAGCCAGAGGCTCGCGGTCCCCCCAGAATTTGGGATCGGGTTGCGAGCACGGCAACGCTCGCTATTCGTCCACATAGACGCGAGATGTGCAGCGGATTGCTTACACACGCTTTATAGATGACTATAAGCAGGACAAAGACTACTAAAAATAAGGCTTGACTATAGTATAACGGCTCCTCTAGCTAATCTACAATCAAGTATTTCTATTGTCCTATTCCACTTGTCTTTTTACTGACCCTCTGCTATGCTCATGGCGAGAGGTTAACCAGCAGGTTATCTCAAGGGTAGGTTGTCCAACTTCGTTGGATAGATGTATGAGTCATCCCTGATTTTGTAAAATTAGGACAAACATCCTGCTTATGTTGCATATTTTGCCGGAGGCAAAACATACAACACAAAAGAAAAAGGTTGTTGGGGACACCCCAGATTACCTGTCCCCCGGACAGGGTGCCGGTTAAAGGCTGCTGCCCTTAACCATCCCGCTACGTTTGCGCCTATGGGGTACAGCCCCCGAAACTCCAGGCAGAGGACCGGCCGTCATCTGCACACGCTTGCGGCGTTTCGTCGAGTACAAACCGCAGAAACATCTGGGATGGCTCACAAGGGGTGCAAACTGGTGGGGCGCACGCAGTCAACCCCAGGCAAAGGGCTGCCACGCACTGCACTCTTGCTCCACACACCATTCTTTTGAGCTTTGACAAACTACCGTCTATTCGCAGCAATTTTAGTATAGATAACAGTATTGCGAGGAAATAGGCATCTATGGATCATCTCAACGTCGTCATTCTGGCCGGTGGAAGTGGAACGCGTCTCTGGCCATTGAGTACTCCAAGTTTTCCCAAGCAATTTTTGCCTCTTCCCAATGGGAATAGCATGATACAAGAAACGGTGGCCCGTGTTGAAGAGTTGGTGACACCTGCGCAGACGTGGGTGGTCACCGGACGCAGTATGGCTGCACTGGTGCAGGAGCACCTGCCAACGCTGGACTCTGAGCATATTCTGGGCGAGCCGATCGGGCGGAATTCTGCCCCTGCGATCGCCTGGATCGCGGCGACGATCGCCCGTCACGATCCCGATGCGGTGATGGTGACGCTTTCGGCAGACCATGTAATCAGCGAGGTGGCAAAGTTCCAGCAATCGCTTGAACTGGCCTACGAGATGGCCAGCCAGGGCTGGTTGGTCACGCTGGGTATCAGACCGACGACCCCCGAGACGGGCTATGGTTATATCTGCTACACCGAACAGGTACACGCGGGCTTCGAGCATACGGTCTTCGCGGGCGAGAGCTTTGTCGAAAAGCCCGACCGGGCAACGGCGCAGAGCTACCTGGACGATGGTCACTATGTCTGGAACAGTGGCATGTTTATCTGGCAGGTCAAGACGATCCTGCAAGAGATGCGCACGCATCTACCCGAGCTGATGTATAAGATAGACCTGATTGTTGAAGCGATGGGAACGCCCAGGGAGAGCGAGATCCTCAATCAGCTCTGGCCCTCGCTGCAAAAGGTCTCGATTGACTACGGTATCATGGAGAAGGTCAGTCGTTTCGCGGTCATTCCAACCGAGATCGGTTGGAACGATGTAGGCAACTGGGAACAATACGGCGCTCTCTTCCCCTCCAATGAGCAGGGAGTCAAGGGCCGTGGCTCACACGAAGACCTGGCCAGCCAGAATATCTTTGTTTATAACACGACCGAACGCCAGATCTTCACCATTGGTCTGGAAGACATAGTTGTGGTTGAGATGGAAGATAAGACGGTCGTCTGCCATATCAATTCGGTGCAACGCGTCAAGGAACTCGCCGAGAAGCACAATAAGGTGTAGCCAAAGGGTAGCAGAGAGCACCCCTCTGCACTCCTGTTTTGCATGTTTTGCCGGAGCAAAACATGCAAAACACAATAAAAAGGTTATTGGAGACACGCCAGATTACCTATCCCCCAGACAGGGTGCCAGCAAAGGGCTGCCGCCCTCTGCGCTCCTGCTTCTGCAGAACCACCCTGATATTTGTTGGAACAGAACTCGCCAGGAAGGGCGATTTTCTGTTATACTGTTATACGAGGAGATGTTTCTTATTCGTGGCAGACCCATGACCAGCCAGTCAGGACCCTGCTGAACAGCAGCGTCAAACTGGCTTAGTGGCTCAGGCGTAGCGTTGAAGGAGGAAGCAGCAAGATGACTATACGTCCAGTTCGACATGGCATCCCCGCCGACATTCTGGCACTCTCGCACGAGCGAGACGAGCTGCGCAAGCGCGGTCAGTATGACCGGGCGGATGCTCTGAAGAAGTTGATTGAAGACGCCGGCTACAGCATTAAAGATAATCCACGTGGGGCGCACCTGATTATATTGCCCAGCATTGAAGTGGATGGCACAGTCTACCGTACAGCCCGCCAGGTTCCTTCGCTCCTTAGTGAGAGCGATATGTGTCTCTTCTCGGTCCAGATCCTGGCTAACAATAGTTTCGAGCGGGTGCGTGCCTGTGTCGAGAGCATCTTTCAGCACGCAGGCACGCAGGCAGTCGAGGTCATTTTGATCGATAATGCGTCGCAGGACGACCTCAGCGATTGGGCCAGAACGTATCAGCAGGAGGTAGCACTGCTTCACGTTATACGCACCTCGCGCGTCATGGGCGAGGCCGAGGCACGCAACCTGGGTCTCAAGCAGAGTCGCGGTCACTATATCCTGCAACTCGACCCCAGCATCGAGTTGACTGGTGACATTTTCGCGCCTATTGCGCAACGTCTGGAAGATCCGCAGGTTGGCGTGGTTGGGATGCGCGGACTGCGCACCGACGATCTCCGCCACTTTGAGGAGAGCGACGATGAGATAGTCGAGGCGATCGATGGATCGTGTATGGCCTTCCGCCGCAAATTGCTGCGCCAGGCTGGTCTGCTCGACGAGGGCTATCGCTTCCCCATGTATATGGATATCGATTTCAACTTTGCGCTGCGCAACTGCGACCTCCAGGCCGTAGCGATACACGATCTGGCAGCGGTGAGCCATCCCACCCAGGCCACAGCGCATCTCTCAGATGCCGAGCGCACCCGCCTTACCAAGCGGAATTTTTATCGCTTCCTGGAGAAATGGGGCGATCGCGAGGACCTGCTGCTCGACGGGTTCGCCGACGAGGAGGAGTACGATGACGACGAGGAGAGCGATGAAGGTGAAGACGACGACGAGGAGTAAACAAGCAGGTCAGTAGAAGCTGTCGCGCTTGGAGCGCACATTTTTAGAAAGAGGTCAAACCGAGCGTCGGGCATCGCCTGACGCCTGGTTTGACCTCTTTCTTGATTGGGGTCGAAGCGACAGAAAATGGCATTCGCCAGCAGAGTCTTTTTAGAGGGAAGAGCGGCTTTGGTAGAAGAAAGCGGTAGCAGAGAAAAGGGAGAAAACGGGTGTATGCTCATGCCCCTACCAGAGTGTGATGTGCTATGATGAAAGCAACGGGCATGCCCCTCCAGGAGAGTCACACGTCTGAGTGGTAAGTAAGGTGTGGAGCAATCACCAGAGGGGGTGGGCATGGACGTGAAAGGAGACAGGATCATGGAATTTTCAGGTACGCAGACGATCGCAGCGCCTATTGAGCAAGTCTGGGATTTTCTCATGAATGTAGAGAATGTGGCGCAGTGTGCGCCGGGCTTTCAAAGTCTGGAAGTGCTGGGAGAAGAACACTGGAAGGCGACAGTTAGCTTGAGCATCGGCTCGGTCAAGCCCAAATTTACGCTGGATGTCACGCGGCCAGAACGTCAGAAACCTCACCATATGATTGTCAAGGGGCGCGGCAAAGCGCCTGGCAGCGCCGTAGAACTCGCAGGAGATATGCACCTGAGTAGTCTCAGCGCAAGCGAGACTCAGATGGATTGGAAGGCGAGTGTGGTGGTAAGTGGAGCGTTAGCCAGCATTGGAGCGCGTCTGATGAATAGCACAGCCGAACGCCTGACTGCCCAGTTCTTTACGTGTTTAAAGCAAACACTGCAAACGTCGAGTTGACCTTTTTGCAGCGAAGAAGGCGATCAGCATGCGCCTGGCCAGCCAGCTACAACATATACGAAGTGCGTAGCTGACTGACCTCACGGCACGCGAGATCTAGGAAAGAAGGGCGTCCATCTTCTCAAAAACAGATGCGAGCGTATTGTTTACAACAGGCTTACCAAGTGTACCCGCAATAGCGATCGGACCCGAGAGGTCGGCGTTGGCATCATAGCTGAGCAAAGCCCCATCGGCTGCATCGGCTATATTGATGGTTGCAGTCCCGTCAATCGAACCACCCCGGCCCTGGCGTTTGACGCCCAGGACAATCAGGCTCGGAGCCTGGTGCTGCATCAGGTTGATCACGACGGCGTATGGACCCTTTAAGCCGGGGAGCTGCGTAGTAATATTGAGTTGGAGCCTGGTATCGTCCAACTGCTTCACCGATTCGCAGCCAGGGATACACTGCTGGAGCGTAGCCGGGTCCAGAATAGCATTAAAAACGCGAGCGCTGTGCGCTTTAAACTTGTGAGTTCCGTTCAGTCTCATAAAAACCCTTCCTTCGACAACAAATAGATTTTAGACAGCTATTGGGATGAAGCATGGCCAATTTTTTTTGCTGCATCTAACCGTTGTGTATTTTAGCGGTTTACCTCACGCCTTTCAAGCATCTTTCAGCCTGCCACCAAATATTCCTACGCACATGGCGCAAGACACCCAAATGTGCTAGTCTCTCTAGAGAGATAGACAAGCTGTCTTTTTTTGTGTATAAATATTTCATTGTATTTCAAATGGATATTCATATGCATACGTTTGATCCATCGAGGTGGAAAATGACATGGCATGACGAACGGTACTGGCCGGAGATACGCGCCAGGCAGGAGAGAGAGGCCCTGGCCGCCTCTGTGGAAGAGATTATCTCAGAACAGGCAGGCAGAGGCGAGGATTGGGACGAGGAACGGGCGGCTAGTGAGGGTGTTATCCCGCATGTGATTCCGCCGCGCATGGGTCTGCGCACACGTACCGACCTGGCGACGAGTGCGCCAGCGACGACCAATGCGATCCCGACGCCGTTGGCCACTGGCCGTAGTCAACGCCTGGGACGTTCAACCAGAGTACGTTTGCAGGCTGTCCGCGCCGATCCGACCACAGAGGTTGTGGCGACTGAGAACGTACCTGCGGTGCTCCCGCCAGGTCCGAGCTATCCCGCACCGGTTCCCGAGCGACTCCTGCCTGCGCCGATTGAACAGCCGACCGCGCTGGCCGCCCAGGTCTCGCAGTGGCCAAATCTGCCGGGAGGCAAAGGCATGGTCTTGCAGGGCCAGTCAGCCACGACGGTCGCCAACGCAGCGATCACCGAGCGCAGCGTGGTAAACGTCATGCTGGCGGGCAATCCGGGACCGGTCGTCGTTCAGTATATCTCGCTGCATCCACGCATGGGCTTTACGATCCACCTGAGCGCGTCTGCGACAGCCGACGCACCTTTTAACTATCTTATCTGGCCTCTCTAAGCCAATGCCCCTGGGGGCTTCTAGAATGCGCTTAAAGCGCTGGCAGGGTAATCACGAAACGGCTCCCTGCGCCGGGTATGCCCTTGCTCTCAACGCGGATCTCGCCCTCGTGCATATGGACGAGCTGAGCGACAAGATACAGGCCCAGACCAACACCACGCGTCTCATTGCTGGCCGCGCCAGGGACGCGATAAAAGCGCTCAAAGAGCCGGGCATGGACCTCTGGCGCTATGCCTATACCCTGGTCAGTCACACTTATCTCAACCATCCGCCGCTCCTGTGCGCCCAATGTGCGGCTCAATCCGACGGTGATACGTCCACCGAGCGGACTGTATTTAATGGCGTTCTCTACAAGGTTGTTGAGAATCTGCGAGAGCCGGGCGTGGTCGCCGTGTACCAGGTAGGGCAGTTGTCTATCCTGTAAGACACAGCGCAACTTATGCTTCTCGGCGAGGTGTTTCTGATCCTCGACGATCTGACGGGCAATTTTCCCCAGATCGACCGCTTCGCGATCGAGCGTAAACTGTCCCTGGTTGATGCGAGCTGCATCCAGGAAAGTAGTTACTATATTGTTCAGCTGTCTGGCCTGGGCGGCGATGATCTCCAGATGTTCGGCGATCGGCGTGGGAGGGGCATCGGGGTTTTCGGCGGCCCGGCGCATCGCACGTAGGGTGCTCTGGCTGCGGATCAAGATCACGGCCAGAGGCGTGCGAAACTCGTGCGCGGTCATCGCGAGAAACTCATTTTTCATCGCGTCGGCCTCGCGCATCGCGTCCTCACTGGCGCGGGCCTGAATGGCCTCCTGCTGCCAGCGGGCCTGTTCCAGCACTACGCCCGCCAGTTGAGCGATCCCCTCGACGATAGTCATATCCCAGGTGGTAAAGCTCGGATTGGCCTGGACGGGTCCCTGCGCTGTCCGCGCTGGTGAGCGGTCCAGCGCGATCAGACCGAGGATCTGGCGATCGTATGTGATAGGTGCAGCCAGAACGACCGTATTGGTAAAGGGGTTGGGCTGAACCGGGCAGGCGGCGGCGTTGATCAACGTAGCCTGCCCCTGCATAATCTGGTCGTAGAAGCCGTAGGTCTGGCCGGTTGTCGGCGAAAGCCACGCGTCCTGCTCGGCCAGCCAGCGAGCCTCGTCATCGGGCGAGAAGCCGAGCGAGAGTTGCAGTTTAAAGGTTGGCTGACCGGGCGGGAGCAGATGGATGGTGCCGCGCTGGCAGTGGAGGGTTGTCAGCGTCTTGGCCAGGGTCGTGTGGAGGATTTCACGAATATCGGTGCTATGCGAGACAGATTCGGCGATATACAGAAACGCTTCGAGCGCCTGGCGAATATGTTGCTCGGCTTCGACATGGTTGGTGATATCGCGAAAAGCCGCGACGATGCCAGCCGGACGATTGGCGCTGTCCTTGAGCGGCGTGGTGGTAATCTCCAGGACGTGTTTGCTGCCATCGAGGCGAGTGGTAAGGTAGCGTCGACTGGGCTGTGGGGGTTGTTCGCTGAGGGCCTGACGAAACGGATATTCTTCGTAGATATATTGGCGCTCGTCGAGCATGAAGATGGGAAACCCCTGAAGAATGGTTGCGAGCGAAGGCGTAGAGTGGACGGGATAGCCGAGAAAGTCGGCAGCCGCATTATTACTCAACTCGACCTGACCATCGGGCCTGATGACGCAGATGCCCTCGGTCGTAGCCTGGAGGACCGCGTCGAGGGTGTTGGCGCGTTCGTTCGCCAGACGAGCTGCCCGGTAGGTTTCAGCCAACAGACGTTCTTTCTGGATGGCCAGTGCGCACTGGGCCGCGATATCCAGGGCGAAGGCGTATTCGCCACTAGTGGGCTTGCGCGGTCGGGTATAAGAGATAGCTATCAATCCAACGGCGGGGACGACCGGGCGCAGAGACGCTTCCGCGCTGGATAGGAGACGCGAATGTCCGGCCTGTATGCCGTTGGCTTCACGTCGTGATGAGCCAACAATCAGGGGAACCAGCAGCAGATTGGTGAGGTGCGAGAGATGAAACCACGCGAGTTCCTCGCCGCGAACCTGGTCGGCATAGACCAGCACCGGTTGACCAGTATAGATGGCCTGACGAAAATGCGGCAATACGTCCAGCGTCAGTCTGGGAGCAGGCAACGCCTCGCGCTCCGATTGCAGGGGGGAAAGGTTGACCAGGTCGGCATCCAGCAGCAAGGCCTGCCCGCTGCTGGCTCCCAGATTGCTCACCAGATGGTCGGTCGCGAGTTGCAGCACGGTGAAGAGTTCTTCGCTGGAGTTGACCGCCATTGCCACGTGGTAGATAGCCCTGGCCCGCTCGATCAGGTGTTCCGCACGTCGCTGCTGCATCTGGGCCTGCTGGTAGAGACGCGCATTGTCGATAGCTACCGTCGCCTGCTGAGCAATCGCTCTGGCGAGCTGCTGCTGATCCTGGGAGAACGTGTGAAGCTCGCCCGGATTGTCGAGCGACATCATCCCGACGGGCCGCCCTTCGCGTACCAGGGCCAGCACCATCACCGAACGAATATGCAGTTCCCGCGCATAGGAGTGCATGGTAGGTTCGGCGTTTAAATCCTCGACCAGCAGCAGCCCTTCACCGACTAGCAGACGCTGGACCACAGGATTATCACTGGCCAGCGTGCCACGATACCAGTTATTGGCGGCTGCATCCAGAACCTCCTGCGACAGGTCCACCTCAGCGAGGTTGAGATAGTAAGTAACCGGGCGCATTTGACTGGCTGGTTCGTTTGCGTTTTCGTTTTCCTCAAGCAACCAGACAGCACAACGTTTTACCTCACACAACTCAGTTGTGCGCTTGACAAGCTTCTGTAAAAGAGGTGCGAGTTCAAGCGAAGAGTTTAAAATGTCGGCCAGCTCACGCAAGATTACGCTTTCGCGCAATGCTTTGTGTAGGCGCACGTGTTCAGCGTCGTTGGTCAGATAGTGATCCTCTCCTGCCATGCTCTTCTGTTTCCTTAAAATAGTTGCGTTTGAGCTTTGTATTGATCGGATCGAGAACTAGCGGATCATGCCGTAAGTATTTGGATTTTCTCACATTCCATAGGGGGAAATATTAATCAAATCTACTATAACAGGTGAGTCGAACGCGCGTCAAGTCTGACAGGACTTTTCTCTAGAGCTTTTCCGCTCTCTACTCGTCTGTTCATCTTCTTTGGAAAGGTGGACCGCTGCATGGGGCAGTGAGAGGGGAGAACAGTTGGGGCGCGGCCCCAGGCCAGGTAAAGGGCTGCTGCCCATTGCACTCCTGCTTTCCCTTTGGTTGAGAGGGAGAGGCCACGCACCGAGAATGCGCTTGATTTGACTCAATAAAAATATGTATACTCATTTCATGCGCAGAAATAGTCCAGGATAGCCATGAAGGTGTATTAGAATATTGCATCTCGGATACAACGTTGTACAAATTGATACAAAACACGTGAAAAAAGGGGTTATGTATGAAACATTCGCGCTTCTCTCTTTTTCTGGCAATGAGTGGGTTCTTACTGATTGCCATTGTACTGATGTCGTCGCACGTCGCCTACGCCAGTACAAGACCGGGTACCTGGCAAACCACTGCGTCTATGAAGACCGCTCGTACGTTTGATACCGCGACATTGTTGCCCAATGGCAAGGTGCTGGTGGTTGGTGGCTGTTGTAATAGCAGCGGCCTCCCGCTGGCCTCAGCCGAACTCTATGATCCCTCCAAGGGGACCTGGGCGTTGACTGGTTCGTTGAACGACGCCCGTATGAATCAGACTGCAACGCTGTTACAGAATGGCGAGGTGTTAGTGGTTGGTGGTGAAAATAGCGGAGGTATCCTGGCCTCGGCCGAACTCTATAACCCCGCGCAGGGAACCTGGACGCGCACGGGTTCGCTGAACGAGGATCGCATGAACCAGACCGCAACGCTGCTTCCCAACGGCAATGTCCAGGTTCTCGGAGGCTTCGGTGGTCCCAATGGTATCCCCATTCCAACCGGGGAAGTCTATAATCCTCAGACTGGCCTCTGGACGTTCGGGAGCGGTCTGTACTGGTCCAGTTGGCAGCACACGGCAACGCTGATGCCCAATGGTAAGATACTGATTGTCGGAGGCGCTGATATCCCATTTGAGGGGTCGGTAGAAGTGTATGATCCCCAGACGCATACGGCCGATCCGATTGTGTGGCCAAATGGACTTCATACCTATGGTAGTACGGCGACATTGTTGCCCAACGGCGAGGTCCTGGTGGTTGGTGGCAGCGGCGATGGGAGTAGCCAGGTGGCGGTCGACCTGTTCGATCCACAGACTGTCACCTGGACTTCGGTGGCACCGCTACACGTGGCCCGCGCCTATCATACCGCGACCCTACTCTCCAATGGCAAGGTCCTGGTGGTTGGCGGCGATAACGATGGACAGACGCTATCCTCATATGAACTCTACAGTATCCAGAGCGGAACCTGGACGCTCTTTGCCTTAAAGTTCGCTGGTGAGTCGCAAACCGCGACGTTGCTCCACAATGGTAGGGTGCTGATTACCGGTGGATATGCCAATGGAGTGAGTCTGGCAGCGGCGGAACTGTACAAACCGTAACCACAGAGAGATCCTGGCTTTTTCTGCATATTTCTGGTATGAGCGCCCCTACACCCCGCGGTGGGGGCGCTCGCTCCAGGGCTATGGAATGCTCGGCGTGTGGCCCCTCCCTCCTCTGAACAACGAGAGCGTGGGCCTGCGGCCCAATCCCAAAACCCTGGGGTGGGGATCGCAAGCTTCTAGCTTGCAGAGAATTAAATAGCCCTGCGCTCGCTCTTTTCTTGCGAAAAAGGTTCGTGTGATATAATCTGCGTATTCTAAAAAGAAGAGGTAGACTATGGCGATCAGTATTGGCGTGGATTATGTTGGTGGACAATGGAGGTATTGCGTGATAGATCAGGGGAATCTGAGCGAGCTTCACACCTTTGCTGATGCCGGAACCCTGTTGACAGCACTCAACCAGACGTGTACGCTCTATCCCGAGCCGGGCCTCGTCCTGGCACTCAATGCGCAGACCCCCTTGCGTGCGCTGAGTACGCTCACCGAACCACAGTTGGTCCGCCTGCTGCGCGAAGATGCAGCAGCGTTTGCTTTCCCCGCCGACCTGGCTGCCATGCAGACACTTTACGCGCTGAGTATCCAGAGCTACTGTGCGCCTGCGGTCGCCTACCTGCCGACGGTCCCAGCCTATCGTCGCCTGCTGCGAGCCGCGCTCGGCGATGCAGGCGAGGTCTGCACCGTCGTGGCGCTGCTCCACCATATGCGCGAACAGGGAGCCGGCTGGCAAGAGATGAATTTTATCTATCTACACCTCAGCGAACGGGGCATCTGCGCACTTGTCGTGCAAGATGGACGCATAGTCAATGGGATCGCGCGACTGCAAGGTTCGGGGCAGACGACAGCACATGCTCAACTGAGGGATCTGGAATATACAGAGGCTGCGCCGCGTGTCGATAGCGAGGTTTTTCAGACCCTCTACAGGGAAGCCTTCTGGGAGGGTCTGACGCAGGAACTGGCTGGTCTGCTGGCCATTCACCATCTTGAAGATCTTGTGGTATTGGGTCAACAGAGCGATGAGTTGGTCGAGCGACTGGCCGACACCTACCAGGTCTATCTCTTCCCCCATGCTCAGAGCGAGGCGACTGGCTATGAAGCGGCCCTGGGAGCAGCGATCCTGGCCGAAGGACTCAACCAGCCTGGGACCGCTGCCGAACTGGTAGACTATCTCCAGATCACCAGTGCGCACTCCTTCACCATCGGGTCCTAGCGGGCTGACTTTCTGCGCAGACGGATAAAGGTCAACCCAAAGGCCATCGCCGTCCCGAGGAGCGCTGGCAGAAAAGCCCCCGACTGCTTAAAGACCTTCTTCGTCGTTTTCATGGGTTTAGGCGAGGTAGCGAGCAACGGGTTCGTAGACTGGACTTTAGCTGGCGCTTTCTGTGGGATCTGCTTCGCCGATGGCTGCTTTGCCGCCTGGTTTTCAGTCTTCGTCGGATAAGCCGAAGTCTCACCCGGCTTGCCATAGGCGTCGGCGAGCACAATAGCTAGCGTCTGCGGCAGAGGTTTGACCTTCTCAGCAAAGAAGGCGTTAAACTCGGCTCCCAGCAGCAGGATCACCGCGAAGTAGTAGAAGAACAGCAGAAAGATCACGGCAAAGCCCGCGACTCCTGTATAGCTGCTCATGAAACGAGTGATATAGAAGGGGAAGACCGCCAGGAACAGCTCTAATAAGGCCGCCGCCATCAGTGCGCCCTTCCAGCTCCCTTTAAAGCCAATCTTGCGATTGGGGACCACTACATAGATGACCTCAAACAGTACAAAAGCTACAGCCAGACCGCTCAGGATACTTGCAATGCTCAACAGCAGGCTGCTATTGATCAGAGTTGAGACAAGCGGCAACTGGTTCAAGGCCGAACTGCGGGCCAGAGCCAGCACCAGCGCGGGCAGCGCAGAAGCGCCGACTAGCAGTGGGGTCAGGACTATAAAGACAAGCATCATGCTCAGCGCCATGATGTATTGAGGCACCAGCTTGCGCGGATAGGTGAGATAGATAATATCGAAGCAGCGCTCGATGGTCATAAACAGGCGTGCGCCGCCCAGAATAGCGAAGGCCACAGAGATCACAGTCAGTGGACCAGCGCTCGTGCTCAGTTTGGTCAGCGCGGGCTGTAAAACGTTTTTAGAGGCAATCGCCGCAGGAAAGATATTCTCCAGACGGCCGATAACTTGGTTGAGCGCGTTGGGGTCAAGATGGCCAATGGTAAAGCCGAGCACAGCAATAATCGCAATCCCAAGTGGGGCAATTGCAACCATCAGACTGTAAGCAAGGCCCGTGGCTGAAAACATCATCCAGTCGCGGTT
>DAOTTJ010000161.1:0-4935 GCA_034437695.1 Ktedonobacteraceae bacterium | reverse complement strand
GTTGAATTATTTTTCAAAGTCAGCAGTTACTTTCTGCTTCCCTCTCATATTCCACAAGCAAGATGTTCTTGTATAACATTTAAGAGTGTGTTCGTGTTGTGAACTTTTGGAGAACACTGCTATAAAATACGAACTCATCTTTACACGCTATTGGCTCTTTTGATAGTTGTGCTTATGTTGCGTTTTACTATATGATCTGTTTATCATTATTTTTTAAGTAAACAGAGGCACCCGACTGTAAGGACTGTTTAGGAGGATTTTTGATGTCTAGCTGTCCGAATTGTCACCAGCCCATAGCACCGACTGATGATATATGCGAGAATTGTGGTGCTGTTCTTTCAACCATTATTCCTGCACCTGCATTTGTGGCTGCTTCCGCGCCATTAGCTTCTGCAATCTCTTCTTCTGTAGGGAGTGGACAGATCCTGCAAGGCGCTGCACCTGCGATCTCTACTCCCGGTATATGTCCAAATTGTCGTCAACCTTTGCACCCCGGTGATGATATCTGTGAACATTGCGGTATGGTTATCCCGGTAGCAAGCATGCCCTCTGGTAGTTTGGATACGACAATCCAACAGGTGGGGCAAACCAATCAAGGTGCAGCCTCGCAGATAGCGATGGGAGCGAATGTCTGTCCTCGCTGTGGCACGCCACGGAAAGTTGGTGTCAAGTTTTGTGGTCGGTGTGGTGCAAATTATATGGGTATCACATCCCCTACCAGTACAGGCGCGATGACATCCTCAACTGCTTCTATTGCCAGCACGTTGCAAATAGGTAGCATTCTCAACAATAAATACAAAATTGTGCGGCAGATAGGCTCCGGTGGTATGGGAGCCGTCTACCTGGCCGAAGATCTTGTCCTGAAACGACAGGTTGTTATCAAAGCTTTGCTTAGCGATGATGACACAAGTATGGTCGAACAAAGTGTGAAAGAGCGCGAATTTCTCGCTGCGATTAAACACACAAACATCGTGTCTATCTACGATTTTATTACGATTGGTTTAAGTGGTTATATCGTAATGGAATATGTCCATGGCAAAACACTGGACGAGATTTTGGAGACGCAGGGAAAGCCTTTTGATGTTCCCGTCGCCATTCGTTATATAGTGGAAGTGCTGCCCGCCTTCTCTTATCTGGCGAAGCTTGGGCTGGTGTACTGTGATTTCAAACCACAAAATGTCATGCTTGAGGTCTTGAAGGACGGGACGGAGATAGTAAAACTGATCGATCTTGGTACCGTTATCCGTTATGAACCACATCCAAAAGACGTCTATGGTACACATGGCTTCTTTGCTCCAGAAGCAGTCAAAACGCCATCGTCCGAGACCGACCTGTATACCATTTGTCGTACGCTGGCCTACCTGGTGACACAGATGGATCTGGCTAATCCCATCTTTGGTATGCCTTCATCTGAATCCTATAAAGCTTTTCGTGAACATCCCGCCTTATATCGTTTGCTTGTAAAAGGGACTCGTAAGAATCCCGCTCAGCGTTTTCACACTGCTGGAGAGCTGGCTGATCAGCTCAATGGTGTCTTGCGACAGATTGTTGGTGGTACGCCTGGAGTTTCGGTTAGTTCCAAATTGTTCGTTCCTGGTATCCTGACGACGACTGGTAAATTGGGTTTGCGTGCGGAAGTCAACCTGGACGAGAAAGACCACGCCATTGACCAATTGCGTCTGGGTGATCAAGCATTGCGTGCGGGAAACTATGTCAGCGCAACCAATTTCTATAAGCAAGCAGCAATGCTGAATTCCCAGAGTATTGATGCACATCTGCGCCTGGCTGAGGTCTATATTGATCAAGGGGAATTTTCGCAAGCACTGTTTGAGGTGACGCAGGTGCAGCGAAAAGCGCCGGGTCACTGGAAAGTCGCGTGGTATACAGGACGCTTGCTAGAAGCACAAGGGAAGCTTGCGGAGGCCGCAGATCAATATCGCGAGCTTATGGCGGATCTGCCAGGCGAGTTGCCACCCCAGCAGGCATTGGCTCGCGTCAGTGCGTGTATCGGTAATGATGTAGCGGCCATTGACCTCTATAATAAAGTTCTAAAAGCTGATCCAGGCAATACGGATGCTATACTAAGCGTCACGAACTCACTGCTCAATTTACAGCGTTGGGACGAGGCTGCACGCATACTAGGGAGCGTCAATGAGGCTGCGGGAAAATACATTGAAGCCCGGCTGATGCTCTGTGATCTCTATCTCACGCGTATGCAACCACTTTCAACAATGAATATACAACGTGCCGCTCAGGTTATTACGAGCCTGAATGGACGTACTGAAGACAAACTCTACTTCCTGACGCGTGCTGAAGTATACCGTGCCGCCTGGCAATTGGCGAAAAGCCATCAATTATCCTCCAATAAGCTGGATGGTGTTACGGATAACACGCCACGGACATTAGGTGCTGAGGCCGAGTATAGCTATAAAGAATATCTGCGCCGGGAAGAGAAACCATTGAATCGAGAAACAATTGTGCGACACAAATTAGCGGTAGCGCCCTGGCGGCTCTTGTAGGAGATTTATGTTTACAATTAATGCATATAACAATCCTTACCTTCGCGTTGGGCAAACAACCATACAGGCTGTGCTTTCAGTCAGCCTTGATCGCAATGTAGCACTGGGACCCGCTCCTCTTTCCCTGGCAGTCGCTCTGGATCGGTCCGCTTCAATGGAAGGACCGAAAATGCGTGCAGCTCGTGAGGGTGCGGTAAAGGTCGTCCAGGCGATTGACGGGAGTATGATCTTTATGGTGGTTGCGTTCAATGATAGCGCACGAGTGCTTTTTGGGCCAGATGCGGGTACAGATGAGAATAAACGCAAGGCGATTACCGCGATCCAGACTGTGCATGCTGCCAATGGAACACGCATGAGTCTGGCGCTCAACGCTGTCGTTGACAAACTTGGCAAGGATCAGACACGTGCAACGAAGATTCTTTTCCTGACCGATGGCAAAAATGAGGGCGAATTACGCATCGCTCTCGACCGTGCTGTCAGCCGCTGCACCTCCACTAATATTAGTATCAATGCCTGGGGTGTTGGCACCGATTGGGATGCAGCGGAACTGCGCCACATGGCTGATGCGACTCACGGCAGTGCCGACATTATCCCCACTCCCGAACTGGTGGCAACTACCTTTGCCGCATCCTTCAGTGAGATGCGCAAAACCGCAATTGCTAATGCGCGTTTAGCCTTATGGATGCCCGTAGGTGTCAAGATCCGCTCGATTGCCCAGGTTTTTCCTTCGATTGCCCAACTTGGGATGGAGCCTGATGCAACGAACCCGCGTCAACAACTGGTCTCGCTAGGATCATTCGCCGCCGGTGATCAACACGACTATCTGCTAGAGCTTGAGGTTCCCCTCTATCCTCCCGGCCAGCAATTCCTGATGCTACGACCCTCAGTACACTTTACAGCGGGTGGGATGCAGGATGTGGAAGAGAAGAGCACACGAGCTGGCTGGGTCTTTGTGCAATGGACCGAGGACCTGGCGCTGGCCTCGCAAATTGAGGCGCACATCGCTCACTACACCAATCAGGAAGAGTTGTCCAGAGTCATCAAAGAAGGGCAGGAGGCGCTGGCCTTTGGCGATAAAGCCAGGGCAACGCGCTTATTGGGCGAGGCATTGGCGATAAGCGAACGGACAGGTAACCAGAAAGTGACACTCTTGCTGAATAGCATTGTGCAGCGTGACGCCAATGGCACCATTCGCTTGAATCAAGAGGCAGACGCAGTTGCGAAAAAGACGCTGGCAATTAATATTGGTCGTACAACGCGGTTGAATGGATAGATCCTTGCGTAAAAACGGATTTTAGAGGGAAAAGAAAACCATGAGTCAACAACGGGGACGTGCGACAACTCCCTATTACACACCGCCAACACAAAGGCAACAGACGGTATCATCGACGCTTACCGTTCCTCGAACGGCGTCTACTAACCCGTCATCAAAGCCACCTACCTCTCCCACAAAATCAAGGTCACAGCAATATGTTGCTCAACTCGCGGGACGATTATGGCAACGAACGCGCAGGACGCTCAAAGGACAATTTGCTCTCATCGCAACTGTGAGCATGTTGCTCTCGATCGCGCTTGCCGTGTTTGCCTCGCAGTCGTTCAGTCGCGCTTCTGACGACCTCAATACGATTGCGTATGGCAGTATTCCTAGCGTCGATTATGCTCAGGCCATCGCGCAATATGTGAATGATATCGATGCGAAATCGGCTGATTTCCTGGGAGCAGTTGGCCTCAATGATAATCCCGCCCCTTGTAGCATCCCAACTCTTTCTGGGCCATCAATCGATAAAGGGACTCAATGGGCGTATGTGTGCGACCGTCTGACGATTAACGCCGAGCTATTGCTGGCGAATCAGCAGTTTTTTAACGCTGCACGCAATGTTACTTATCCGGGAGAGCGTACTGCTGTCGAACGTATCAGCGAAGGACTGGAAGAGTACAGCGGCTACCTGGAATTGATGATGAATGAGTATGACCTGGTGACGAACAGAGATGGTGCCAGCGATCCTCACCTACAGGCCGCGTACCAGGAGTATCTCAACGCGAGCAATGTGTTATATACACCGCTCAATCGACAACCTGCGACCGCTACGGGCACATATGCATATAGTGAACCTGCCGACGCAGTGCCAACCTGTCAACCAGATTATCCAAATGGGCCGACGTTGAAACCTGATGGACCTGATGGCTGGGCTGCGGGAAGCCTGGAAACAAATATCAACTGTCTCAGCGCCATTAATCATCTTCACCTGGACAATGCTTATACCGATACATTGAGCTTTATTGGCGGAACAATCGTTCTCTCTATCATTTTCTGCCTCATTTTCTGTGGCTTACTGCTCTTTGCGGCTGTACGTATGCTTGCAATTACGCACCGTGTGATCAATATCGGTCTCTCCCTGGTCCTGGTGGCCGGTAT
>DAOTTJ010000160.1:0-9448 GCA_034437695.1 Ktedonobacteraceae bacterium | reverse complement strand
ACAATATCCTGATCGGCGTCCTACTCCTGATCTCACGCCTGACTCTCAGCGATGGCTGGCTCAATATCGGTTCCTATTTGCTCGGTCCTAATCTTAACTATATGATCAACGCAATCACTGGTCGCGATTGGTCGTTCGGCTCGTTTCCTCTTAATCAGGTCGATGGCACCCATACACTTGTTGTCACTGCTGTCTACGCCGCGGTCTTCGCTGTCATCGCCTTTGTGATCACCTGGAAACGCGACGTGAAAGAGTAGCACCGTCTTACCTATCACTAGATAGGTCAAATCAGCCCAGGGACGACTTGACTGCCCCAGGCTGATTTGACCCACCTCTTTATCCAGCACTTGTTTCATCCCAAAATTTCCACTCTACCATCCGAGGACGCAGGTCGGTGAACATGCATTGGAGAGGAAGGACATTTCGTTCACAGAGGAAAGCGACAGTACCGCTCAGGATTGTTCCAATCCCTGTGCGAAGGAAGAAGATAATCTATCTTTCGTTTTCTTGGTGGGCTATGCTCTGGAGTCAATGCGAACGTTCGTCTTCCAACGTTGCCTCGTGCTATGAGCCATCAGTCATGGGTAGGTGCACGCCAGTAGCGACGGTTCTCAAAGGAATCATCAGAGTGGTTAGCGGTACTGGCAACCAGACCAACTTGCTGCAATTTTGTCAACGCGGTGTAGACTTGCGAGATGTGGATGGCAGTCAGTGTCTGCTGCTTCTGGTAGATTTCAGGAAAATACGATCCCTGGTTTTGCACAACAGCCTGATAGAGGTCTTTCAACGCCATACTTCCACTTGAATGAGGGGAAAGTGCCTGTAGAATCAGATTGCTCAACTCCTGCTTGGAAAGCCGCTGCTTCTCCTGTTCAATCATTGCTGGCGTCGCTTTCTTTGTCCACGACTCGCCTTCAAAGCGGATCTCAAAGCGGCAAGCAGGTGCGCCCTTTTTCATACAGGAATGTTCGTGTATCCGCACCGTTTCTCCAAAGCGTTCAGCTGCACCGATCACACAACCCTCAAGAAGCGAACAGAGTTTGCGATTGCTTTCATAGGTAAGTATCATATGACGGTGGTCGTCGGAAAGGATCTGGTAGTCAAAGAGCGGTGGTTCCAATCCATCAGGCGTGCGGCGCATTTGTGCGTGCGCATCGCGCATCTGAAGCAACAGATCAAAACCATTCAAGGACTGAGCAAGCAGATACCCACAGAGATATTCAACTAGTCCATTGAGCATGAAATAGCGCCCATATTCGACCATGAGCCGATCTTCTGGCAAAAAGCTGATTCGACTCGCAGCGCTCAATCCTTTGACCAGCAGTGCGTCGGGATACACACGACCACTAACGGGAAGCTGCTCGGCCGTTTCACCGATGTGCTCTCGATAGGTCTCGATAAATGTTGATCCCAAGCGCTCATTCAGATACTTTTCCCAGACGACAAAAATAATACCCTTCATAGAGAGAGAGATCCTTTCGGAAAAGAGAGTGGCGCGTGTTCGCCACCTGGATTGTGTCTTCCTTTAATAGATTAATTGAAGTAAACAATTCAAGGCAAATTTCTCCTATAAAGATAGGACTATTGTCACTACATTCTATTTATAATTGCGTCACATCCCACTCTTTTATAGTGGAGAAATTCTATATGATTTTGGGCGCACTAATCTATTTATAATTGCCATATATGGTACTTCTCTATTATAGAAACATTGTGCGGAGTTGGAGCGCAACAATTAAAAGAAGAGACTTCTAGATCAGACCCGTCTCTGGACACGCATCCTCCAAATGAGAGAGGAGAGCCGCTGAGAAGCAAATACACCCTTACTCGCATGGCCCTGGAAGAAAAGCAGGGCTATGGAATACTCAGCGTGTGGCCCCTCACCCTGAACAACGGATCGGGGTAGGGGGTTGCAAGCCTCTGGCTTGCGGAGGATGAAATAGCCCTGAAAGAAAAAACTTCTGGCTTGACATGCCTCCATTTAGCTGCTAAGGTTCTACAAAACAGACATTTGCCCACCACCGAAAAGAGCAGAACTATGGACGAACAGCAACAGATCAATACCCACACTCCCCACACTACAACCACCCTAAGACGCGAAGATCCCGCTCTCATCACCGGGCGGGCAAAATTTGTCGACGATGTGCGACTCTCTACTGAGCGACCCGCTCTGCTCCATATGCAGGTGGTGCGCAGTCCCTATGCCCACGCACGTATCGACCAGATCGACGTTTCAACCGCAACTCTGGCTCCCGGAGTCATCGCGGTGCTGAGCGGACAGGAGCTTGCTGTACAGGTCCCGCCGCTGGAGGTCTTTGGTCCTCCCCACATTAAAAGAACCGAGCGCTTTCCTCTGGCTGTGGCAAAGGTCCGCCACGTAGGCGATCCTGTGGTTGTCGTACTGGCCGAGAATCGCTATCAGGCAGCCGACGCCCGCGACCTTGTCGAGATCGACTATACCCCGCTCCCCGCGCTCACCGATGTCGAAACGGCTGCCCAGATCGATGCCCCGCTACTCTACGAAGAACTCGGCACCAATCGCGCGTTTAGCACTACACACAGTTGGGGCAATGTCGCAGAGGCTTTTCAGCAGGCCGACCATATTACACATCTACGCCTGGTCAACCAGCGCCTTGCACCCGCCTCGATTGAGAACCGCGTCTGCCTTTTTGACTACGACGCGCAGAGCGGCCATTTCTACGCCTGGGTCTCCTCACAGAGCATCTTTCGCGTCAAAGCTACCCTCGCACGCTATCTATCGCTCGCCCCAGAAAACGTACATGTCTACAATGCAAACGTCGGCGGAGCTTTCGGCGCAAAAAACTATCTGCTCGGCGAAGAACTCGTCGCGGCCTGGCTGGCTTTCAAACACGCGCGTCCGGTCAAATGGATCGAAGATCGCAGCGAGAACCTCCAGGCTCAGGCGCAGGGCCGTGGTCAGGTCGATTACCTTGAAGCAGCCTACACAAACGACGGAACGCTCCTGGGCCTCAAGGTTCATATCCTCGCCGATATAGGCAGTTTCTGGATGAGCCTGGCCTTTCTCATTGCTAACCGCAGCGCCGAGATGCTGATCGGACCCTATCGCATCGCCGCAATCGAGAGTACAGTCGATGGCTTCTATACCAATAAGCCACCCATCACGCCCTATCGCGGAGCCGGTCGACCCGAGGCTACCTATATGCTGGAACGCACTATCGAACAGATCGCCCGCGAACTCGATCTCGATCCAGCCGAGGTGCGCAGCCGCAATTTCTTGCCCGCCGACAGCTTTCCGTACCACGCCGTGACCGGGATCGTCTACGATAGCGGCAACTACCAGGTCCTCCTGGCTCGCCTGCTGGCAATGAGCAACTATCAGCAGTGGCGCAAACGCCAGCAGGCTCAGCGTCTTCAGGTGAGTTCGCGCCTGCTTGGCCTCGGCTTCGCGACCTTTACCGAGTTTTCGGGCGACGCGATCACTCCACCACACGGTACCCCGAAAGAGTCGGCGCTGGTCAGAGTACGCAGCGACGGCACCTTGCTGGTGCAAAGCGGCATTGCACACAATGGTCAGGGCCACGCCACCATCCTCGCCCAGGTGGTCGCCGAGGTCTTCGAGGTCGCACCCGCCCAGGTGATCGTCGAGATTAATCACACCGACATGCCAGTCTACAGCATCGGTACCTATGGCAGCCGCATCACTCAGGTCGCCATCAGCGCGGCTCTGCTTGCCGCCCAGGCCGTCCACAGTCAAGCACTGCACATCGCCTCATATATCCTGGAGGTTGACCCCGCCGACCTTGAGCTGCACGATGGACAGGTGACGGTCCTCGGTGTACCGGGACGCGTTCTAAGTCTGGGCGAGCTGGCCCGCCAGGCCGAAGCACACCCCGAGCTACTGGCCACCGACGATCCACCAACCGCTGCCCCGGCACTCACCGGTCTCGCTGCCTGGCGCGACTTCGCTCCGGGCGCAGCCGCCTGGTCGGCTGGCGCTCACTTGGCCATCGTCGAGATCGACAGCGAAACCGGCGATGTCGAACTTCTCCACTATTTCGCCGTCGATGACTGCGGACGCGTGGTCAATGAGGCCCTGGCAGAAGCACAACTACAAGGCTCAATCGCCCAGGGCATCGGCCAGGCCCTCTTTGAGGAAACCGTCTATGGAGAAGAAGGTCAGCTTTTAAGCGGCTCCCTGATGGACTACGCTCTGCCACTGGCCAAACAACTCCCCTCCTTTACCAGCGCCTTTATCGAAATCCCCTCGCCAACTAATCCTCTGGGCGCGAAAGGCATAGGCGAATCTGGCACGATCGGCGCTCCACCCGCGATAGTCAACGCCGTGCTCGACGCACTCGCACCCTTTGGCATCAAAGCGATCGATATGCCGTTGCGCAGCGAAAAGGTCTGGAAGTTGCTTCAACAAAAAGTGTAACATCTCTTTTCGCCTGACTATCGTGGGCAACTTTCGCACATCACCTGATCTGCCAGGCTAGTATCCGACTATGAAGAGAGAAATCCCCCACGTTAGTACCGATTTGCGCCAGATAGCTGCACACACAGGTTCTATTCAGATATAATAAGAACCAGGGAAAGGTTCTCTCAAGAGGGGTGCAGGAGCGCTTACATGAATAAAGTCGTCATTTTAACCGCGCTGCCCGTTGAACGCAAAGCAGTACGCGCACATTTATCTGATATACGATACATTAAAGACCAGAACGGCACTATTTACGACTACGGTCATTTCATTTGTCCAGAAGGCACCTGGGAGATCTTGCTGGCCCAAACCAGCAAGATGGGCATCACTGGAGCTGCACTTCTGGCGAATGAAGCTATCAATTTCTTCACTCCCGACCTTCTCTTTATGGTCGGGATCGCAGGCGGCATCAAACCCAAAAGCATTAAGCCGGGCGATGTCGTCGCATCAGATAAGGTCTACCAGTACATGTCAGGGAAAGACGGCCTCAAATTTCTTCCTCGTCCTAAACTCGGCAACGCCTCGTACAGCCTGATCCAGCTTGCCGAACACGTAATCGACAATGAAGAATGGCAGACGCGGATCAAAGGGCCGTTCACCCCCCAATCAGCCAGCGCTTCAGCCCTCCCAATCGCGCAGCTCGGTGCGCTCGCCGCAGGTGAGCAGGTCGTCTCTTCAACGCAATCGCCTATCGTCACGCTATTACAGCAAAACTACAACGACACCCTGGCGATTGAAATGGAGGGCTATGGCGTACTCGATGCAGCTAGCCTCAACCCACGCATCAGCGCGATAGTCATCAGGGGCATCTCCGATATGCTTGACGACAAAGACCAGTTGGGCGATGCCTTTCAGGAGGTCGCGGCCCGCCACGCCAGCGCCTTCGCCTTCGAAATGCTGGCGCAATTCAGCAAACTGGAGCCGATCTCTACCTTCCAGACGAAAATCCAGGACATCCCGCTCACACCAGTAAGCAGCACCCCACAACCCAATCTTTCACAGCCCGATACTCATACCGCGATCCCCCTCCAGCCTTCGCCTCAGACATTCCAGGTATCTGAACAGTCCACACCACCTGCTCCCAGACCAGTGAGAATCTTCTATTCGTTTGCCCAAAATGAGAAGATAGACAAAGGCCTGATCGACAGTCTGAAAAAGAACCTGACATTCCTCCAGCGCAACGGTATAATCGAAGAGTGGGATACATCACATATCATCCCAGGCACCGACATCAAAGAGGCAGTTAACGCTCATCTCTACAGCGACGATATTTTCGTTCTGGGGCTGAGCTACGATTATGTCGGCTCACTAGAGTACGACTACTTCGCTGAGATGAAAACTATCATGGAGCAACGCTCCACACGCAAAGCAATCGTCATCCCGATTCTGTTGCGCCGTACCGCCTATCTCGATAAACTGCCCATTAAAGATATCGTCGTCTATCCGCGCAATCGTCAAACCGTCAACGAAAACAAGGAAGACGCTCTAGAAGAGATTGCCAATGTGATCCAGTCCGCCGTCGAGCATTGCCAGCAACGCAATTGCTAGCTGCTTGCTTAACAGGGTTTCGCACATGCCACCAAAGCAGGATTGTTAAGGTCAACACAGCCAAAAATAAAGAACGTTCCCGGATGGATTCCCTGAGAGGAGATCTCAGGGGCGGGACTTCCGGGAACGTTCTCAGCCCTGGCGGGCAACGTGCCTCTGGGAAAGGCACTAGCGGATGGAAGCTGGAGGCTGGTTGGGACGCTGTGTTTGCCAATGCGATCCCATAACACGCCGCAGTCAGGAACACTCTACCAGGCGTTCAACCGACGATCAGCGCTCTCTATTCCTCCGGCTCCAATTTGGCAGTCACCATCAACATATATCCTGTCTCCAGGATTGATAGGATATCCATGCCAAAGTCTTTGATCTTGAGACGCGTACGCGAGAGCACGTTGCGCACTGGTCGCATCTCGTGATCCCAGGTACCATAATCCATCGCCTCTTGAAGTCTTTCACGCGCACGTGCTACGGTTTTTTCCGATACCGTACCGTTATAAAAATTTGCGAACATCACCTCGTGCGGGCAATAGTGCGGGTAATGCTCCAGCAAAGGGAGCAGCAAGCTCAACTCACTGTTGGTAAACTGCTGCTGCACCAGCATACGCGGCCACTTACCAGCGGCTGCGTGCAGATACGATAATGTACCCAGACGCGTATTTAATGCAAGGGTATGCCCCTCTGGCAGCGTGCCTTGCAGGTTGAAGTAGAGGATCTGCTCATTATCGAGTTTGTTGATCGTTGTCGTATCTCTACGAACTGCGAGACGCTGCATAGTCGCTCTCCTCATTGCCTGGTTCCCTTCCCCCTCAACATAACCATCTGGTTATGCTAGAGTGTTCAAAGGCCAGGTTTCTTTTATAATCCCGGCATTCTTCGACCTCAATACCCGTGGCGGCGGGACCAGAAGAAGTATTGCCTTTTCCTGGATTTGCTGCGAAAGTACCGGTATAAGACGTTTTATTAAAATAAACGAGGCCAGCGCGTTCGTTGGTGGACGCAAGCTGTCTCTCAGAACATCGACTACCGTCACTTTTCTTGTTTTAATTATGTCTAGAAAACATGGACTTAGGGAAGGTCTTATGTTATCATTCCTCTTAACAAATTTATCATTTTACAACCAGCGCTCACTTCTCGCTAAAAAGCGCCCTCTGAATGCTTGCACCAGACAAGCAAAAGAGCGAAAATATGCTGTATGGTTATTCATGGGAAAATCACGTATCCAGGGTAATCGAGCAGTACTTCTTCCTCTTCAGGAGCAGTGGCCGCTCTCAAGGCTCAGAAAAAACGGCATCCAGTTGCTGGAGGGGTGGAAATGTTTGTCCGGTACTTTCGGCAAACATGGTTGTTTTTTTAGCAGGACGCTACGTAATGGATAAGGCCAGATCAGGACCACAACCACGGTTGCGACTAACAGAGGCGCGTAACACTCATGGCTGGTCACAACACGAAGTGGCGGAGAGCCTCGGGACAACGTATGTGAATGTTAGCCGCTGGGAACGCGGTATCACCAGACCCAGCCCGTATTTTCGCAAGAAACTCTGTTTGCTCTTTACTAAAACTGAACAGGAACTGGATCTAGATCTTACGCCGGAGGGCGATGCTCTTCCAGAAACGGGTGTACAGGCACTTCCTGGCTCATCTGTAGCTCCGCTACAAGTGTTATCTACCGTTTCTCCCTCTCCCACCACAGGCGCACTTTACGATCCGTCGATACCGCTGCCACCAGCTATCTATCTGGTCGGACGCGATAAAGAGCTGGCCAGCTTAAAACAACGCCTGTGCAGCGGCGGCAACGTCGCACTCACCGCGCTCAACGGCCTACCAGGAGTCGGCAAAACCGCACTCTCTATCACGCTGGCCCACGATCCCGAGATCCGCGCTCACTTTAAAGATGGCGTCCTCTGGGCTGGCCTGGGACCAGACCCGAATATGCAAGCTCACCTGAGCCGCTGGGGAACGCTGCTGGGCATGTCTTCGAGCGAGATGAGCAGTCTGAATGGAACCGAAGCCTGGGCAATCGCACTACGCCGCACGATTGGCTCACGGATGCTCCTGCTGGTCATCGACGACGCGTGGACTCTCGAGGACGCGCTGATACTCAAAGTCGGTGGCTCTAATTGCGTCCACCTTGTTTCAACACGCTTCCCTTCAATCGCTACCCAGATAGCCGCAGATGGCGCGATGACCATCAAAGAACTGAACAACGAAGAAGGCATGGTGCTGCTGCGCATGCTGGCCCCCCAGGTCGTAGACAAAGAGGTCCAACTCGCCCGCGAACTGGTAGTCGCAGTCGGCGGTCTCCCTCTGGCACTCAATCTGATCGGCAATTATCTGCGCATGCAGTCTTATACCGGCCAGGCCCGCCGCATCACCGCCGCACTCCAACGTCTGACCGACGCCCGCGAACGCCTCAACATCGGAGAACCACGCGGACCCGTCGAGCGCCACCCCAGTCTGGCCAACGATACACCCGTTTCACTGCATACGATTATCTCCGTCACCGACCAGCAGCTGGACCCCCAGACCCGGCAAACTCTGCACGAGCTTTCGGTCTTTCCACCACGTCCCAATAGCTTCTCTGAGGAAGCCGCGCTAACCGTCACCGCCTGCTCAGTCGACACTCTCGACCTGCTCACCGATACCGGCCTGCTGGAGAGCAGCGGCTCCGATCGCTACAGCCTACACCAGACTATCGCCGACTATGCACGCCTGCAACTCCATACCTATGACGCGCACGCACGCCTGGTCAGCTATATCACCGGCTTTGTCGAGCTGCACCGCAAAGACTACGAGGTCCTCGAAATCGAGAGCAACAATATCCTTGCCGCACTTGAAATCGCCCAGGAACAGACACATTCGGCCGAACTTATACGCGCCGCCTGCGCCTTCGCACCTTTCCTCCTCTCCCGCGGCCTCTACACCGAAGCCGAGAAACATCTACAACACGCCTACAACGCCGCCAATACCGGCAACGACCACTATGCACTCGCCAGTACTCTGCTTTTGTTAGGCGAGATGGCCCAAAAACAGGGCGACTACGAGCAATCTGAGCACTATTTGCAGGAGGGCCTCAAATACGCCAGAGAACTCGGCGACCAGGAACGCATCTGCGCACTGCTCAGCAATCTAGGCTCAGTCACCTGGCGACGCGGCGAGTATAAACAAGCTGAAACCTACCTCCAGGAAGGCCTGGCCCTGGCCCGCCAGTTGAAAAACGTAGAACGCATCTGCGGACTACTCGACATTCTCGGCTCCGTCGAGATGCGCCAGGGCAACTACTCACAATCGAAAGAGTATCTGCAAGAAGGGCTAACACTGGCTCGCCAGATCAACGCAAGAGAACTCATCTGCACCATCTTGCTCAATCTAGGCGTAATGGCCGGCGAACAGGGAAGCTACGAAGAGGCTGAAAAGTACTTGCAGGAAGGACTGGGTATTGCG
>DAOTTJ010000159.1:0-20741 GCA_034437695.1 Ktedonobacteraceae bacterium | reverse complement strand
AAGAAGCATCTGACTGAGATTGGCTAGCAATCCAGAGCTATTCAAAAGTCAGAGGCCTAGACACCAGGTTAAGGACCAGTTTGGGAAAAGCAGGAAAGAGACGGATGTACTTCAGGGACACTGTGAGCGAGGAGCACACGGCCTGCGGCCCCGTGCTCCTTGCTCACACATCTGGGGTTTCTCTGAGATACCTACACTGGCACTTGTATATTCATGGTGAGGTGCTGCAAAATCAGATCGTGTACATCGGTGGCCGCGATCTGTGAGGCTGGCAATAGTTCTGTCTGGCGAGTTAAGAAGATGGGACTATCCTCTGGAGCTGGATTCAGCAGACCGTGTGAACCGCGTACCAGCGTGGCGTCCAGAGGGATAACATCCATCAGGTACCTCATGCCGAGGCGCGATCTGAGGAGCGTCATACCGATCTTCAATTTTGGCGCTTTGATCTGAGGATCAAGAAAAAGCTCGACAGGATCATACCCAGGCTTGCGATGGATCTCAACGGTGCGAGCAAAGTCGGGAGCTGCGGCGTCGTTCAACCAGTAATAATAGGTGAACCATGCATCGGGTTCGGCCAGGGCAACCAGTTGACCGGCTCGCGGGTGATCGAGATGTGCCTCGCGCTTGCCCTCTTCGTCAAGGATACGGCCAACGCCCGGCACTTTCTCCAGTAGAGCACGCACCTCATCTATACGGGCGGGATCTTTCACATAGATGTGCGCGATCTGATGGTCGGCCACGGCAAAAGCCGCACTCGCCCCCGGATCAAGCAACTCATGTCCCAGTTCTTCGCGCACGGCAATCATGCCGTGCTTACGCAGTTCGCGATTCAAGTGAACCGGACGCGATACTGGCACGATACCATATTCCGAGAGAAAGATGATCTGTGCATCGCGCTGCTCATAGTAGTCGATCAGCTCGCCACACAGGGCATCCACCTCTCCCAGCTCTTTAGCCACGGCCTCGGGATTGGGTCCCTCGCGCTGCAAACAATAATCCAGGTGCGGCAGATAGATCAGGGTGAGCGTCGGGTCAAAGCGCTGATCGACGCGGATAGAAGAATCGGCGATCCACTTACTTGAGGCGATCGAAGAGTTGGGACCCCAATAGCTAAAAAGTGGAAACTGCCCAAGCTCGGCTTGCAGGGAAACACGCAGATCTGACGGATCACTATAGACATCGGGGAGCTTACGCCCATCGGCGAGATACATCGGACGTGGCGTGACCGAGTAGTCAGCCGAGGAGTACATATTAAACCACCAGAACATATTTGAACAGGTAAATGTGGAGTCCAGCTTGCGAGCGTTCTCCCAAATCTTCGGACGCTGGATCAGCGCATTCGATTGTCGCCAGAACTTGATCTCGGCGTCGTCGGCAAAATACCAGCCGTTTCCTACCACTCCGTGCTCATCAGGCATCTGTCCGGTCAGATAGGTCGCCTGCATCGAGCAGGTCACTGCCGGCAGCACGGTTTCAACGGTCGCCTGTCTCCCCTGACTAGCAAAAGCCTGCAAGCGCGGTGTGGCAGAGCCGAGCAGACGCGGTGTCAACCCGACGACATTTATGACAACTGTTTTACGCATTTATGTTCCCTTCACATAGCGTTGCAAGAAAATAGTCAGTGCAAAGGCCAGCAGAGCCAGCAACACGCCTGCATAGCTCCCTGCAATGGCCAGCACCAGACAATCGAAAAGCGCAATGCCTGCAATCAGTTGGCCTACAGTTCGTCCTACCTGACGCCTGGAGGAGCGAAAAGTAAAGGAGATGCTGTAAACGACCCAGAGCGTAAAAACGACGATGAGCAGCAGCAGAAACCACTGACGCGATTGCAAGCTAAAATATAGGCTGGGCAGAAAAAGCGTTGCCAGCACGGTCATGCTGGCCATAGTTGGCTTGCGCTCTGTCCTGGCAATATAGGTCAGACCAACTGTGTAGAGCAGCAGCAGTATACACGGCACCAGGAGCACCGGCAACAGGTGACTGGAAAAAGTCAAAAAAGCGGTAATAAAGACCATGACGCGACAGAGGGCCATGATGACCGGACTGAATGGGTTGTTTTTATGCCAGCGGTCATAGCAGACGATCAGGCCGAGCAAGATCAGCCCGCACAGCAGGGCCAGCGCACTGACTGCCCAGAGTGAGAGGCAGCCCACGCCAAACAGGATAAGCAGCACCAAAACCGCCGCGCCTCTGGATACCTGGCCTGAGGGCAGCGGTCGCTCAGGCCGCTCGCGACAATCGATCGCGTAGTCCAGCAGGTCGTTCAAATACATCCCCGCAGTATAGAACAGCACCATCGCCAGGGCCACCAGGACCATACGACGGTCCGGCCAGATCGCACCAGCCAGCGCAGCTCCTGCCAACGTGTTACTGACGACGGTCGGGCTGTTCGAGATGCGTGCCAGCGCCAGGTGACTGTAGAGGTACGCCTGCCAGCGAGGTGCCGTTAAAGTATTCTTACTCATGACAGGTGTTCCAATACCCACGCGTATTCAAGGGCAATCGAATCGGTCAGTTCCTTCTTAAGGGCAGGCGGCAAGACGCCCCAGGTGTAGGTCTCGATCTCCAGGTGATCGCAGAAGCGTTGCTCTTGCAGCAGCTCAAGGGTGCGCACGATTGTATCCTGCGTGGAGAGAAACGTGCCATAGTGGTCAATAAAGATCGGGACGTGAAAATGAATGCGCCACTGAGCAATTCGCGGGTCTTCGATCGCTGGCAAGGCCTCAGTCAGGTCTGGATAGTGCAGATAGCTGCCATCGCGATTCTGCTGAATCACCTGGTGGAGATAGGTCGACTCGGCAAACGGCTCAAGCGCCTGCGCAACCGCCTGCGGGCTTCCTTCTGACTGGGGAAAAAGCACTTTGAGCGCCGAACTTATCTGCACTTTTCCCACTTTGATGCCTTCGGCGGCAAAGCGAGCAAGAACCTCAGCCGGCTCCTCGTAGGCGAGCGCGACGTGACAGGTGTCAAAGCAGACCCGAATGTGCTCTAACAGGTGCTCGCGAGCCTCGGCCTGCGAGATGTGGAGCGACTCGGCGAGCATGTGCGCTCCTCCATCCAGCAGCCAGCGCTGGAAAAACGTCACGACCTCCTGGCTGTTCTCTAACAAACCATCAGGCTCTGGCTCCAGATCCAGATGGATGAGCTTCCCCTGTTGGTTTTTGAGGCGAACCAGCGCCTCAACTATACGCACAACGTTGCGCGTCAGATATCCCCAGGTGGCTGCGTCCTCCTGGTCGATCCAGGCTTTGTAGGTCAGCGGACTGGTCGAGATGCTTCCCTCCAGACCCTCCGGCAACACATAGGCCAGGATCTCGATCAGACGCAGCGTGTACTCGACGCGCTCTTCCTGCAACCAATCGGGCGCGTGGACTTGGGCTTTGACCGGCTGATCGTGAAATGGACCATAGGGGAAGCCGTTGAGGGTGAAGACGTAAAGTCCTTGCTCTTGCAGAAATGCACGAAACTGAGGCAGTGCATCTCCTTGCAATAGTTCTTGACTCTCTTTGCCCGATAGACGCAGACCGATGCCAAATTCACGCGTCGGCGCATAACGCCCCTTGAGCGCAAGCGCATAACGTTGCAGGTTGTATAAAACTTCGCTCCATCCATTGCCCGGATGGACGTTGGTGCAGTAGGTCAGGTGAAAGAATTCATCAACTCCACTACGCATAGTAGTATCCCTCTTCTCTGCTCCATCCATACCATCATCAAGCAACCGCCATTCACAGCCAGTCGGTCCTAGTGCAACTCTCCCGGCCCACCTCAGAGGCCAGGACGCTGACGCCCTGCCTCCACTCACGGCGGCTGCCTACCCATATGGTACGCTAGATGCTCTCCGCGTTGGCTGTACTTAGCTTGAACTTGGGCGATTGACTCAAAAACTCCAGTGGATTATCGTAGACAATCTTGCGGATCAGGCTCTCGGGGTGACCACGACGACGCATCTCCAAAACAAAATGCGGCACGGCGGTGGGCAGACTCGGCCCCCAATCGCAGGCCGATGCAACACACAGCCGCTCGCTCCCGTACATCTCGATCACGTCGGCGGCTCGCGCTGCCGAGGTCTTCGTCTGTGGATAGAGCGTCAGGCCGGTCCAGAAGCCGTTATCGAGGATCAAGCCAACGGTATGCTCTTCGGCATGGTCAACCATCACCTTCTCCGGCGTAACGCGACTGTCAGCATTGAGCGCGTCGATAATCGCCCTGGTGCCTTTGTACTTATCTTCAAGATGAGGCGTATGAATATGGATCAACTGCTTATAACGGATCGCCAGGTCCACATGATCGGCAAAGGTCGCAAGCTCGTTACGCGTCACGCGGTTAACGCCAATCTCACCAATCCCAAGCACATTAGGACGATCGAGAAACTGAGGAATCAGGTCGAGCACCTGACGAGCCAGTTCGCGATCTTCGCCCTCTTTGGGGTTGAGACAGAGCCAGCAGTAATGCTGAATACCATATTTCGCAGCACGACCCGGCTCAAATGTGGTCAGATGGTTGAAATAGTCGGCAAAGACAATCGGCGAGACTCGATCAAAACCTGCCCAGAATGCCGGCTCTGTCACAGCTACACAACCCGTTAGCGCCATCTGCTGGTAGTCGTCGGTGCTGCGCGAAACCATATGTGCATGAATATCAATGTACTTCATTATCTGGTCTCGTCCTTTCGCACATCAAAGGCCCCAAAGGCACTCTTGCGATCGAGATGCAGCAGAGGTTCGCTCGTTGGATCACTAAAGATTATTTGAATATCGTAGGCCCGCCCGGCCGCCGAGCCTTCGCCACTGAGGGCCTTGAGGGCTTCGTGCATGGCAACCATTCTGAAATCGTCAACAGCATTTAACTCCGCTGAACGATCCATGCGGTCAAGAAAAGCGGCCACATCCAGGATACGGGCGCGAGCTTCCATAAAATACTCATCAATAATTTGTTGCTGGGTTAATGGACATGTGCCATTGTATCTTTCCATTGCTGTTTCTCCGTCTTATTGTCATAGGCTAACTGATACTCCTGGAGCAAGGTCATACCTTTGACCAGTAGCGATTCATCGACTTCATACACCTCTATCCCCTTGCCAATCCCCTCAATCAGAGAGAGCGTAAGCTGTCCCCCCAGGTGTTCGCGAAATTCTTGTAGACCAGCCAGGACAGAGCGCCTTCCATCCGCGTCAAGCAGATCCAATTCCTGACTATACACGCGCAGGCCCACGGCCGAGAACAGTTCGAGAATGCGCAACCAATCCTGTTCAGGTAGGAGCTTTTGCAGATACGCATAGGTCGAGTCGAGCGCAAGACCAATAGCTACAGCCTCGCCATGACGCAGGGTATAGTGCGAGAGTTGCTCTACCTTATGCGCCGACCAGTGGCCAAAGTCCAATGGCCGCGAGGAGCCGTACTCAAATGGGTCGCCACTTGTCGCGATATGGTTCAGGTGAAGCTGAGCGCAGCGATAAATCAGTTCGAGCATTGCCCGCTGATCGCGGGCGGCGAGAAGGGCGGCGGTGCTTTCAATCGTCGCAAAAAACTCGCTATCCTTGAGCAACGCTACTTTCATAGCTTCAGAAATGCCACTACGCCAATCTCGTAGGTCCAGAGTTGTCAAAAAATGTGTGTCGTTCAAAACCGCCACTGGTGGGGCAAAGGTACCCAGGAAATTCTTTTTTCCAAAGGCGTTGATGCCGTTCTTAACTCCTATGCCCGCGTCGTTCTGCGAGAGCACTGTAGTTGGCACGCGAATGAGCCGCACCCCGCGGTGCGCGGTCGCAGCCGCATACCCCGCCATGTCGAGCACAGCACCCCCACCAATCGCCAGCACATAGGAATGCCGACAGATACGCAAGCGGTGAATAGCTTCCTGGATGGCCGTGACATTCGCCATGTCGTTCTTCGCCTGCTCCCCTCCATCTACCACCAGCGGCGAACATACCAGGTCCAGCACTGCATTGGAGGAGTCACAATAGGAGGAGATAGCGGAGACTATATCTGGGTGATGCTCAACGACGCCACGATCGATCACACAGAGGAGCTTCTGAGGCCCTTCTCTATCGCCGGCATTTCTAATCACATCTTGCAGCAGAGGATTTTCAGGAGCAAAGAGATGATCAGTAAAATGCACTATGTAGCGATAGTTCAACTGGAACGCTTGATAAATAGGTTGCAACATACCATTTGGTATCCCTTAATTTGAAACTATAGCAATTTTTACCGAGGATAAATCGAGGATACATCTCAGGTTGGGATGCCAGCAAGTGACTAGTACCATTGGCGATTTCTACTCTACCCAGCTTTGACGCCCGGATTCCCGTTTTTTCTCCGGGCGCAACGCGAGAACAGGGAACACAACGCGTATTCTGGACAGTTTATCTCCACGCTACGCAATCCGCACACAAAAATACCGAGAATATCTCGGTATTTTTGCCGGGCTTTTTTTTGCGCACGTACTCAATTACGCACGTTTTAAAAGGTCATCGTGACGGCTCTCGTAGAGCACTGTCTTGCCTTCAGGCATGAGCAAGAGGGTATCGGGCTTGAGGTCACGTACAAAATCGAGATCGTGGGTGACTGCTACGATAGTTCCATCGTACTGCCCCAACGATTCGCCAATGATCTTGCGCGAATGGACATCCAGGTGGGAGGTCGGTTCGTCGAGCACAAGCAAGTTGGGACCATCAAGCACCATCTTGGCGAGCGCCAGACGCGTTTTCTCACCACCACTCAGTGTGCTGATGCGCTGGAAGACGCGATCTCCGGTAAAAAGAAAGCGTCCGAGGACGCCGCGTACACGCTTGGTATCCTCGGGCAACACCGCCGAGGCCTCTTTGAGCACCGTGTTCTCGTAGTCCAACCCTTCGTTTTCCTGCGCATAATAGCCGAGTCGCACATGGTCATCAAAGGTAACCTTCCCGCTGCTCAACTCGGTCAAACCCAGAATCGTACGCAACAAGGTCGTTTTACCTACGCCGTTCAGACCAACCAGCACCAGGCGCTGCCCACGCTCAACTTCGAAATTGACATCCTGAAAGATCTCACGGCTCCCGTAGCGCTTGCTGAGGTGCTCCCCGCGCAGGACAAACTGACCGCTGTGGTGGCGCACTGGGAAATCAACTTTCATCTTGCGTGTGTTCTGCGTCGCGAACTGCGGCTGACTGTTCTCAATAAGGTTGATACGCTTGTCAACGGCAATTCTCTGGCTGACACGCGTGGCACCGTACCCACGCAATTTCTCCGAGGTCTTGCGCAGACGCGCCATTTCGCGCTGCTGCTGCGCCTTCGTTCGCTCCATCAAGGCCAGTGCATCACCCGTCACCGTCAGGTAGTTTGAATAGGTGCCGCGATACTCCTCCAGCTTGTGTGTAAACTCATTCAGGCGCAACACTTTGGTAATGCTCTTGTCGAGCAGATCCAGATCGTGCGAGATGATCAGCAACGAGCCACGATAGCGTTCAAGGTACTCCATCAACCACCCGGTAGCATCGACATCCAGAAAGTTGGTCGGCTCGTCCAGCAAGAGGAGGTCGGGAGATTGAAAGAGCAGACGCGCCAACGCCAGCTTGGTCTTCTGACCCCCACTGAGCGTCTGTAGGATACGATCCAATGTGACGCCACCCAGGTTTAAGCCGGCGATCAATTGCTCAGAACGCGCCTCGGCGTCGTAGTAGCCCAAACGATCCAGCGCCTCCTGCGCCTGCTCAAATTGCTTGAGCACAGCCTCCAGGTCACCATTTGCTTCAGCCAACCGGGCGCTCAACGCCTCATAATCGCGCTCAGCCTGGTCAAGACCGACGCTGCTGAAGATAAACTCACGCACAGTTATACCTTCGTCCACGCTCGTCTCGTGCGCTACATCTTGCGCCAGGTACCCAAAGCTGCGTGGACGCGCCACATGGCCACGATCCGCCTCCAATAACCCACCAACAATTTTTAAAAGCGAGCTTTTGCCCGCTCCATTGACTCCGATCAAACCCGCCTTTTCACCCGGCGCAACGGTAAAAGAAACATCATCCAGAATCAAACGCGGCCCATAGGCGAGATTGAGATGATTGACCTGCAACATACTGATTGAACCTCTATTTCTACACGCTTTGTGCCAATTTTACACACATACATCGATGAAACATCCATGGAAAGAGAAAAAAGGCAGCAATGCACCATTTCAATGGTCGCCAATCTGGACCCGATCTCGCGGCAGTAGTTCTAAAGTAGGGAGGGTGTCGCTTAAACGCTGAGACACTCAGATACGAGAAGATACGGCCCGGCGACATACGCCAACTGGAGGGAAAGAAAACTGAAGCGGAAGATGCAAAAACTATCGGACAACCCCTCGCCATTAAGGAGTCAAGGCATCATATGCACCATTTCTTTTACCCGCATAGGCTCGGCGTGACTGGCCTACGCGGGGATAACAACTGCAAGCTGTGGCACTTTCCGCTCCTTTTATTGCTCTTCTCTATGCTTGTTCTGAATTTTAACACCGCACAGAACGCGCTGATATACATAACCCATTCGTTCAGAGAATACCATATGAAGAGAGAGCAGGTCAAGCATCGTGCCAACCGATTCTTTCTTCCCCACTGACAAAGACCCTGATAAGAAGACAAACCAGTAAAACGAAAAATAGAACGGAGATAGGCACCAGTTCGTATATATATGTAGTCAGGGTTATACAAAAGTTGTCAGAAGCAGGGGCGCAGGGGACAGCCGTCCACTGCCGGAGCGCGAGGTGTCCTCGCAAAAACCTCTTTTACCTCTTTTGCTCGCCGCCGCAGGCGGCAGGGTGGACCTTTGAATAACCCTGATATGTAGCGAAGAAAACTTTCATAGCCAGGTCAGACAGAGTATAATAGATGGAAAAGAGTGGCTACTCATTCTCATCCTGTACTTATGGCTTTCACAAGGGAAGGAAAAGCGTGTGTCTAAACAAGAATCGCACGATGCAGCCGACAAAAATGAGGCACCGATTATATTACCAGGAGCACAAAGCAGCGACGATACGTTGGTGATCTTGCCCGACGACGACGAAGTAGAGGATACATTGGTCTTTTTACCCGGTGAAGATGCTGACGTATCCAAGTCTCGCAAAGAAGCAAAACTACCGAATGAAAAGGCAGCCCGCCAGAATATCAGCGCGAAGGTGGTCAAGACCGGCTGGAAAAAGCGCAATGATCCACCCAACTGGCGTAAGGTGAGCTTCGACACGCTGACCTCGCTGCCAACGAATATCGCTCTGGTACGCAGTTTCATGAAGGCGATCAACTGGAACCTGGCCCAGGAAGAGGTCCTGGAAGGCTTGAGCAATACGGTCGTCATCGTTGGTCAACCCAATACTGGGAAAAGCACGCTCTTTAATCAGTTAAAGGGACGCACTATCTCCGAGGTCTCACCGGTCGCTGGCACCACCAAACGGCTGATCCGCACGGACTTTGGTCCCTTCACCCTGATCGATACCCCAGGCCATCTGCCCGATGTGATGGAGACAGGCATGCAAGAGGCCAGCCTGATCGTCTTTATAGTCGATGGCACAACCGGCCTGCAACCAGACGACCGCAATCTGCTGATGACTATCAAAGAACTCAATAAACCAACTATCATCGCAGTCAACAAGGTCGATATGCTGCGCACGTCGATGGAAGGCGACGAGCTGGCCAACCAGGTCGCGATGCGCCTGGGTCAGCCAGGGGTCATTCCGATTTCAGCACGCACTGGCAAGAATATCGCCGAGGAACTGATCCCGGCTATGATCGCGGCTAGTCCCGAAGCTGCCCTGGTGATCGGACGCGAGCTGCCAGAGTTCCGGCGCGAAGCCGCCCAGCGGATCATCCGCAATGCTACACTGGTCAGCCTGGCCGCTGGCCTGGAACCGATCCCTCTGATCGATATTCCGATCTTGCTCGGCACTCAGGTACGCTTGGTTCTGCGCCTCGCCGCGCTCTATGGCGAGCCGATCGATTCAAAAGAAGCCGCCAAACACGCCCGCGAGCTAGTGGTGACGATGATCAGCGGTCTCGGCCTGCGTTACCTGGCTGAACAGGCGGCGAAAGCTGTTCCCTTCGGTGGCGATGTCATTGCTGGCGCAATCGCTGGCGCTGCAACGTGGTCGATCGGCGAAGTGGCGCTGGAGTACTATGAAGGCGGCAAAACCTTCAACGCGGGCTACATCCGCACACTGACCAGGAGTTTCTATAAGAATTTCCGCAAACAGAAACCTCTGCCCGAGACCCGCAACACGTATACGATTGAAGGCCCTGAGACTCCCCTATCGATCGAAGGTCCCAAAGAGCAACCAACCGACAAAAGAGAGATTTGAGGATAAAACCGTATGTCGTTCCCCTATGAACGCTATGAGTCACTGCCCGGCACTCCTGCTATCTTCTACCCGGCAGGACAGGAGGCTCTGGCACAACGGGTTCAACACGAGGTCGCCCTGGCCAGCAAGCTCCTGGGCGATCTCTTACAACAACGCCAGCCTGAGATAGAGCTGGCGATCTTGCCGCCCGCGGACTGGCAGTTCGCTCCACCCGACAACGAAGACGAAAGCGGCGCTCCTACGACTATGCTGCCCTATTGGACCAATGTTCCGCACCCTTCAATGCTGGTTATTCCAGAAAGCATGGACGGGATTATCGGCGAGTCTACCTCCGAGAAGCTTGCGCTGCTGCTCTACCACGAGGTTGCACACGCTTTTATTGAAACCGACGATCGTCCCTGGCCCTCGGATAGTCCGCTCTGGGCCGACGAGTGGCCGTTGCAGTTCGCCGCCTTCTGGGCGTTTCAACAGGTCAATGGAGCAATCAATCATATTACCGATGATCTGCACCAGCAATTTGCCGCAAGCTTTGAACCCGAGGCCGATGGCAAAACGCCAGTCACTGTGCGCGGCTTCGATTGGTACGAGGATACTTCTCCCGAAGACTACCTGGAGTTTGTCCTTCTGCTCGAAAAGTTTGCTACCGATCTGCTTGCCCGCAACGATGCTACTATCCTGCCGCGCTTTCTGGACCGCTATCGCCAGGAGGCGGCTCTGCTCAGCGACGAGGTCACGCTTATGCTGGCTGATATCCTGGGCGCTGGTGGCGAGGCATGGCTTGAAGCTCTGGTCTATTTCTAACACCTCCTCCTGGTTGGACTGCGAGGACAGAATACACTGTAAGGATGAACTATGATGTTTAAGCGAGTTGCCATTGTGGGCCTGGGACTAATTGGCGGCTCTATTGGCTTGGCACTCCGTCAGACGCAGGCGGTACCAGAGATCACTGGTTTTGACCCCGGACGGGGCGTCTGCGAGCAGGCGCGTAAGGTCGGGGCGATCGACCAGGACTATATGGCTCTGGCCGACGCGGTGCGCGGGGCCGAGCTGATTGTGCTGGCCACGCCGGTCGGAGCTATGCGCTCGCTGCTCCTGGACCTGGCGACTATAGTCTTACCAGGCGCGGTGATCACCGATGTCGCCAGCACGAAGAGTCAGGTGATCGCCTGGGCGGAGGCGTGCCTGCCCGCCGATGTAGCCTTTGTCGGCGGACATCCAATGGCCGGCAAAGAACTCAGTGGCGTCGGGGCCGCCGATCCTACCCTCTTCCGCAACCGCATCTACTGTCTGACACCAACGCCCCGTACACCGCAGACGGCTGTCAATAAAGTCGCCCTCCTGGTCGAGCTGCTGGGCGCTCGCGTGCGTTTCCTGGAACCCACCGAACACGACGCACAGGTTACCCTGGCCAGCCACCTGCCCTTTGTGGCTTCTGCGGCGCTGATGCAGACGGTCGCCGAACAGGACACCTGGGCAGAAGCGGCCCAGCTTGCCGCCTCGGGCTTCCGCGATACGACCCGCGTAGCAGCCGGCAATCCCGAGATGTACCGCGACATCTGCCTGACGAATAGCGAGACACTCGTCCAGGCGCTCGACAGGTATATTGCCACGCTGTCCACCTACCGCGCCCATATCGCCGAACACGATCCTCGCCTCAATGAACTCTTTGCGCTGGCCCAGACGGCTCGCCAGAGCTGGCAGACAGAATACGATCCCTCACGACTCGACGACTGATCCCTCTCGAAAACACGTTCCTGCGCGACTCCAGACGCGCCGCGCAGGGTCGCGTGAAGGGAGGGAAGACCCTCCTGCTGCGGCGGCGAGGGGTCACGATGAGTCGCTGGTGGCCCCGCAACGTATCCAGCGCGGCTGAATGCTGTCGAGCGGCTTGTCAAACAGCCCGGAGAGTCCTTCGAGGCGAAAGAGCTGCGCGAAATCGTCGGGCGCAAAGGCTTTGCGCAGGCGCGTTGCGTACGAACTGACCAGGACTTGCAGGTAGTGATCGACATCGTAGTCGCGTCGGTTCGCAACGTCTTCGTACAGCAGCGGCTTGATGTGCTGTGCGCGTGACGAGCCGCTGTTCTCTAGCGGCACCTCTTCGGTCACTTCGGGCAACCAGACGTAGTTTCCGCCACGCACTCGATAGAAACGCACGCGTTCACCGGGCGTCCAGTGGGTGCGGCCTGCGCTGAGCAACGCTTCGTACTGCGGCTCGGGGTGGAGAGCGCGAGCCGCCTGGTAGGCCTCAGGAGTCTTTGACAGACGGACGCGAGCGCTCAGATCGACGGCAGGCAAGGTGCGCTGGCGTAGGGATGCTACTGTGTCGAGGTAGGTCTGGCGCAGCGCAGGGATGTCATCGGTCATGACATCGTGCAGGGCCTGGCGCAAGAAGCGTTCACCAAATGGTTCGGCCCGACTGGAACGCAAGGCAACGCCGTGGACAATCAACTGGTGGCCATAGGTCAGCAGGGCGTAGTTTTTGACTTCGTGGCTGAACATGGCGCGGTAACGCCCCTCATACTCCAGATTAATACCGGCTGGCAGGTATGCGCCGATTTCGCGCACGAGTTCCTGCTCCTGTTGCTCGCTCCACTCGGCGGGGACGGCGAAATAGACGCCGTCGGTATCGGCCTCGATCAGGGCCAGTTGAGCCTTGCGCAGTGCGTCGAGCACCTGACTGAGCACTTCGCGTCCGCGCCGCGTGACCTCGTCGGCGGCATGCATATCTGCGAACAGGGCCATCGAGCCTGCCCCCATGTAGCCATATGCGGCGTTGATCAGGATCTTCATGGCCGCCTGTGTGGCGTTGTGGTGGTTGGCCTCGATCGAACCGGGCGCGGATGTACGCATGGCGTCTTTGTGCGCCAGGCGCAGATCGGTCAAGCGACCCAGAATGCCGAGCAGTACTCCGAGGTGATCGCTGGCAGGACCAATCTGGAAGGTGCGCATCAACGAGGGATAGAGCGAGGCCACGTCGGCTTTGACCACGTGTTCGGCCACGCCTTCGGCAAAGAGATGGACCGCCCCGCCTTCGTGCATGCCAGTTCCACCAATCGACCCACCCGCGCACGGAGGAGCCGCCCCGGCACGGATATACGCACGCACCAGAATTGGCTCCAGGACGCCCATTGCGGGTCCAGCTGAGGCCAGGCGTTCATAGCGGCGCGGAGCCATACCCGCCAGGGCAAAGGGCGAGCCAAGCAGACGCCGTGAAAGACCATCGACCTCTGTAACATCGTCCAGGGCGTAGTGACGCACGCGCTCTGGCTGCTGGCGATAGGTTTCAAAGATCTGGCTGCCGGGCAGATAGACGCGCTCGGCTGAAGCGATGCCGAAGTAACGCGCGACATCCTTCAGACCATAACCGGGTATGTCGCGCACGACAAAATCGTGGCGGCGCACGGCGTCGAGCGTATCGATCAGTTCGCGGCCAGCCACGCTATAGCGCGTGCGCTTGCGAGCCTCGGGACCAATCGCCAGCGTCTCTTCCCAGTGCTCAAGGCGCGGAGGACCACCGCGACGACCGAGGTTTAAAGGGATCTCATGGACTCGCGCCCGCTCTTCGAGAAACGGGAGGTCGAAGCCAAAGAGATTGTGGTTCTCGACCACATCGGGATCGCGTTCCTGGATGAGGTCGCATAGCTCACGAATGAGCGCAGACTCGTCTTCCTGCGTCGGCGCTTCCAATACGTGTGTCCACCCTCGACTATCTTTGAGAGCGACGAGAAAGATGCGCCCCTGATGCGGATCGAGCGCGGTCGTCTCCAGGTCGAATTGCAGGCGGTGCAGGTCGTCGTAGTTCAGGCCGCGAAACGAGACGCGCCCGTTGAGCATGAGATACTGCTCCACCGGGCCGACGCGATAGTAAGTCTCGGACAGTTCGCCCAGGCTATTCAGGTGTCTATTCAGACGTTTCGAGGCTCCCGCCATCAGCTCGGCTTCTAAGGCACGTCCGTCGCGGGCCAGCAAGAGATAGCGGTAGCTGTGTTCCGCACCGCTTAATTGGCGATAGGTAAACATTGCGCCCGCGGCTCCCGGAGCGGCGACCGGCAGAGGCGCAGAGCGTACATGTGCGAGATCAGCCAGAGAGGTAGCCAGCAGCCAGGGACGAAAGCGCTCGCGCTGACAGATGATACGCTCGCCATCGCGTCTCCACACCAGGGCCTGACCGGCACGATCGGCCCAGACAGAAACGATACCAGGGGTCGGGTCCCACCCAAAGAGTCGCTCATCATCTGTCCCTGAAAGAGCCTGCTGACTATATCCGCTAGACTGCGTCAATGTTCCTGCTCCTTACCTTGCTTTTCATCAAACACCCGTTCTAAGTGTACCATATCTGACCCTGAACGCTTCCTCCCACCCACTAAAAAGTATTCTTTGTGCCGCACTCAAAAGTGGAAATGTTCTGTCCCCAAAAAGTAGCAATCGAGACATCACCTGTGACATTTCTCTTGCATCAACACACGTTACACCTTGCCTGGGTAAGAGACGTTTTTTCGGGTCGCCAGAAACGGGAGACGAGTGTACAAAAGGACGCACACAGGGTCCAAAAGAAACGGACAGCGATATTGACAGTCACCCTGTATTTTTGCCATAATCTGAACAGAGATAGGGCTATGCCTGTTTTTTAAGAGATACCCATACAAAGAGTCAGGACTATGCCTTTTTTAAGAGATACCCATACAAAGAATAGAGATAATAAGCTCATGAGCACGCAACCGATACCAGCCAGGGAAGAGGCAGACCACGAATATCAGGAAGGGTATAACCGCGTGATGTGGTTTGCGCAACGCGCCCGCCAGCAGGGCTGGCACCTAAGTGACCGCCAACTCGTTCACGAGATCTACCAACGCGAGCGGGCAGCGCATATTCGCGAGCAGAGCACCCTTCCCGTCTTTGGTCCAGGTGTGCGTTCAGCCGCCTGGAATCGCGGACAGGCTGCGGCGCTCCGTGCGCTCCTCGGGGAACAGCGCGAGAAACGTTAAAGCGTACTCTCCGCTAGAGAGTTCTGGCAATCAAGCCATTTTAGCAGAAGATAGCAGGGCATTGCGATGGAAGCAGGATCACTTACACTACCCTATAGCGGACCACAACCAGGCTCACCTGAGCAGGTTGAGGCGATTATTGCTGGTCTACGTCACCTCTACCCGGACGCACGGTGCTCGCTGAACTTTACGAATCCACTGGAACTCCTGGTGGCCACACAGCTCGCCGCACAGTGTACCGATGCACGTGTCAATATCGTCACATCCAGTCTCTTTCGCAAGTATCGCACGGCCGCCGACTACGCGACGGCCAGGCAGAGCGAGTTGGAAGAGGATATTCGCTCGACCGGTTTCTATCATAACAAAGCGAAGAATATCCAGGCGGCTTGTCAGAAGATCATCACCGACTTTGCCAACGAGGTGCCGCACACAATGAGCGGCCTGCTCAGTCTGCCCGGAGTGGCTCGCAAAACTGCCAATGTTGTGCTTGGCAACGCATTTGGCATCGTCGAAGGCTTTACCGTCGATACGCACAATATACGCCTGGCCCGCCGCTTTGGCTGGAGCGCACACGAGGACGCAGTCAAGATCGAGCGGGACCTGATGAACATCATCCCCGAAAAAGACTGGTTCGACCTCTCGCATCTGCTGATCTTTCACGGACGAGCGCTCTGCCAGGCCCGTAAACCGCTCTGTAGCGAGTGTCCACTGACCCGGCTCTGTCCAGCAGCCCTGACGCGCCACCCATGACGCTTCTCTGCGCATGACCTACAGGATACGCAACGAGATGACCACACGGAAAGAGAGACCAGAATTACAAGTAGAGGTATGCACAAGCCTGACTTACTCTTGCGTGGTATGCTTTTTCTCTACACGACGGCTTTTCTTTTCTCTGTCCACTAGCGCATTGGGGTTGAATAGCACCGCAATAAACATGCCGACTGCGGAAACTATAAGTACAATCGCAATCACACCCAAAATTGTTTGCGCCAAAGAAAACGCGTGGTTGTCCGTGTAGTTGCTCAACCTTACAAACCCAATGATCGCCAGAGTTGCCTCTATGACGAGTGCAAGCAAACGCCACGTTTTCCATCTTTGTTTCCCCATATAAACATTTTTTCGCTGTTCTATATGACCCGACTATACACCAGTAAAGAGCAGCCAGTGATATTCAATAGAAGTAAAGAAGATGCATGCTAGACTCGCACCAGGAGCGCCCCTGGCAAAATCTCAGCTCGATACGATTGAGCACAACTCGTCTCGCCGTCTACCTGCCTGTTAATCTTGCTTCTGCTCTCAATGCACAGAGTTCTGGCCTGAAAAAAATGTACCTCCGGTATCCCTGCATGTTTGCCCTTTTTGGCGAGCGGCAGAAGCTTTAAAGCTCGGAGCAGGGGCATATACGTGATGCAACATACCGTGAAATACCCGTCTGTCGGGTCGGCGGTGGGATTAATGCGAAAACCGGCCCCGTAGGTGGGACCATTGTTGACGGCCAATAAGACGTAGCGTCTCATATTCACCGCTAACTCTCCGTCAAACGTGAAGGAGATCCAGGGGCAGGAGCGATAGCCAAAAAGCAGTTGTTTGAGCGTGGCGCTATAATAGAGACGCGAGCCGCTCATAAAAGGCCAGCGCTTTAAACGGTGCGCGGCTGCGGCGATATCGGCGTCCAGGCCCAGACTAAAGGCATTGGCAAAGTAACGTCCGTTCACTCGGCCAGCGTCTACATCAAGCAACCGACCTCTAAATGCGCGATCTAAGGCCTGCACGGGGTCATGCGGCAGATTGAGGGTATTCCAGGCATAATCGTTGCCCGAGCCTGCGGCCACGATCCCCAGTGGCACACGCTGTCCGCTAGCCAGGACCCCATTGACCACTTCATGCACGGAGCCATCACCGCCGACTATAATCACCGCTCGTCCTGCGTCGGCTGCCTGCCGCGCACACGCCTCGGCCTCGCCACTAGCACATGTCTCTCTATATTCGGCAGCTTCGAGGACCGCTCGCGCACGCACAAGTTCGCGGTAACGCCGCATACGCCCGCGATTCGCGGCGGGGTTGAGTAGTACCAACGGATTAGCCGTCGTCGATGATGGCTCCATGTGTTTCTTTGCTCCTTGAAGGGGATAAAACAGACTTAAACCTGCGGGGATGCCGCCCTGGCCTGCCTGGCAGCTAAAGCCTGGCGGTGCGCATTGACTATCTGACTGGCCAGGCCCCGACTCTTGCCATAGCGGTTGTCAAACTGCACTTTGTAGAGGGCGTTGGTTTGCGCCGCGCGAATATTCATGGTAACGCGGCCATAGCGATCGACTCGCGGCGAGATCGAGTTCACGCCCGTGTAGGCCACCAACTGCTCGGATCTCCGCTTCTTTACGAGAAATCCCTCGGGCATCAAAACTATCAACTGCTGGTCAACCGTGCTGAGATCGCTGACATTGACCAATGCCACACCGGCCATCACACAAAAAAACAGGGCCAGAACTATCAGGTCGATGGTTCGCCAGAGTTGAAAAGATCCAGGGTCGACGGTACCGGTACCATACCCAGGCGTAACGACAAACTGATTCTGACTCAGAAAGGCAATGCCCAGACCAACCACGATAATCGCCAGAATTCCATAGATAATTGCTTGCCTGGCCAGATAGGCCATGTGAGGGCGCAGGACGATCCAACCAGGCATTGGAGTTCCTTGCTGCGCGTACGCGAGAATCTCTTCTTTGCTCAACATACTTTTTTCTCCTTTATTTCCTGACTGCATGATCCCCTGGCTCATACTACCTGTCCAGCTTTTTCTCTGATACTGAGAGAGGGGTCGAGAAGGCAAGCAGGAATTTTATGATAGAAATTCTTGCATATCATACCTGAATCCAGGCTGTGTGTATAGTCATGGTTGAGGTGGCTCAGGGCTCTTTCATGCTTCGCAAGCCAGAGGCTTGTGACCCCACACCTATAAGCATGAAGCTAGCAGAGAGATGCTCTCTGCACTTCTGTTTTGCTCAGGGCTCTTTCATGCTTTGCAAGCCAGAGGCTCGTGATCCCACACCCCAGGGTTTTGGGATCGGGCTGTGAGCGTGGGGCCGTGGCCCCACGCTCACAGCCCGATCTTTGTTCAAAGGGGAGGGTGTCCCCAAACCCCGGTCAAGGGCAGCAGCCCTTGACAATCCCGCTGCCGGTGACTTTTGAGAAACCCTGGAGGTGGCTTGTGTTCTTTATCTTTAAGTGGGACAACGCCCGCATGCTCTTCGTTCACACATTTTGGGGAGATTTGTGCTATAAAGAGAGGGAAAATGGAACTCTTGAGCGCACCGACTTGCTCAATAGAAGAGAGGTCAATCATGGCCGTCAAAGAAGGGACGCCGCTCTGGGAGCCGTCGGCGGAGATCAAGGAGCAGGCCAATCTCCTGGCATTTCTGCGCTGGCTGGCTGAACAGAGAGGGCTGCACTTTGCGGGGACAGAGGAGCTGTGGATGTGGTCCGTCGAGCACCTGACGGACTTCTGGAGCGCCCTGTGGGATTATTTTGCGATCATTGCCTCACAGCCTTATTCAGCGGTGCTGACTGGCACGCAGATGCCCAATTATCACTGGTTTGCCGATGCCCAGTTAAACTATGTCGAGCAGGTCTTTCGGCACACGACTAACGAGCGACCTGCGTTGATTGCGCACTCGGAGACACGTCCACCGCTTGAACTCTCCTGGGAGGAGCTGCGCGACCGCGTGGGGGCTGTAGCTGCGTCCCTGCGCCGCCTGGGCGTTGTGTGCGGCGACTGCGTGGTGAGTTATATGCCCAACATCCCGGAGACGCTGATCGCCTTTCTGGCCACGGCCAGTCTGGGGGCCATCTGGTCAAGCTGCGCCCCCGAGTTTGGCACGCAGAGCGTCGTCGATCGCTTTCAACAGATCGCGCCAAAGGTTCTCTTTACGATTGATGGGTATCACTATAACGGCAAGGTGATTGACCGACGCGCGATAGTCGCGGAGTTGCAGGCGGCGCTGCCCACGCTGCAACACACGATCATGCTCGCCTACGCCTTTACCGTTGGACAGGCCGTCACCGATGCCGGCACCCTCGCCTGGGCGGATGTTGCCAGCGAGGTGCAGGAGCTGATCTATGAGCAGGTACCCTTTGAACACCCGTTGTGGGTGCTCTACTCCTCGGGAACGACGGGACAGCCCAAAGCTCTAGTCCACGGTCACGGCGGCATCGTGCTGGAGCATCTCAAACAGATAGTCCTGAGTCTTGACCTGAAAAGCGACGATCGCTTCTTCTGGTACTCCACGACCGGCTGGATGATGTGGAACTTGCTCGCAGGCGGTCTGCTGGCTGGTATCACTATCCTGCTGTACGACGGCAGTCCGGCCTATCCGACGCACAATCGTCTGTGGGAGTTTGCCGAGCAGACTGGGATGACCTTCTTTGGGACGAGCGCCAGCTTTCTGCTTTCGTGTATGAAGGCAGAGATTGAGCCAGGGCGATCCTATAACCTCAGCGCGTTACGCGGTCTGGGTTCGACCGGCTCGCCGCTGCCGCCTGAGGGGTTCCAATGGGTATACGAGCATGTCTCGGCGCAGCTATGGTTGACCTCGATCAGCGGCGGCACAGATGTCTGTTCGGCCTTCCTGGGCGGGACACCGCTTCTGCCGGTGCGAGCGGGCGAATTGCAGTGTCGAGCGTTGGGAGCAAAGGTCGAAGCCTTCGATGAGCAAGGTCACGCGCTGATCGACGAGATGGGCGAACTGGTGCTCACCAGACCAATGCCCTCGATGCCACTCTTCTTCTGGAACGATCCCGATGGTCAGAAATATTATCACAGCTACTTTGATGTCTACCCCGGTATCTGGCGGCATGGCGACTGGATCAAATTGACGCCCGCCGGTAGCGCCCTGATCTACGGACGCTCGGACGCGACGATTAACCGCAAGGGTATCCGCATGGGCAGCAGCGAGATATATCGCGTGATCGAAGAGCTACCAGAGGTGCTTGATAGTCTGGTGATTGGCCTGGAGCGCGACGGCGGCAGCTACTATATGCCCCTCTTTGTAGTGCTTAAAGCGGGCATCCAGCTCGATGAGGAACTCAAACAACGCATTCGCGTTCATCTGCGTACACACCTTACACCCCACCACGTGCCGGATGAGATCTTCGCCATCGCAGAGGTTCCCCGCACATTAAGCGGCAAGAAGCTTGAAGTACCGATCAAAAAGATATTTCTCGGTACACCTGTGGCAAAGGCAATCAGCGCTGGCGCACTGGCCAATCCACAGGCTGTCCAGTTCTTTGTAGAGTTTGGCAGACAGCTTCCACGGTAAAAGGGGCGGCCAGGGCAAAATTTTACTTGCGCTTAACACGCCTTTACGCTTCAGCGTGTAAGCGGAGTGATACAATAGAAAGAGGATTATCACAGCTATTCTTTTATGTTATCAGCAAGACAGAGCCGAATGGGAG
>DAOTTJ010000158.1:0-11312 GCA_034437695.1 Ktedonobacteraceae bacterium | reverse complement strand
CTAACAAGACCGTTGAGCCAGCTCCCGTGTCCGATGGCGAGGATCTCGCCAGAACCCCAACTACGCATCTCACCGACTCCACCGAGCCAGCGGCCACGCCCGATATCGAGACACTCGCTGCGACTCCGACTATGCTCATTACCCGTAATCCTGCTGAGCAACGGGACGAAGCAGAACCGATGCCTGCTGCGCCAGCGTATGTGCCACCCACCCCAAAGCATCCCCTCCAACGCTCAGTCAACAGCGTAAGAATAGTCGTTATCTGCGGGATTATCTTGATTGTGCTGCTCGCGGGCCTGGGTATCGTTGCCTTTCAACGTCAGAGCATATCTTCCAGACCAGTAGCAGTCGTCACCCCATCCGCACCAACCCAGGCCTCTCCCACCCATCTGACTTTTACCGGCGCAGTCGCCGGTTCCATGCAGGTCAGCGCTCAACCCCACTGCCAGAGCACGAGATCAGTCGGCTCGTCGCCCTTCACCCTGACACTTTCCGGGACGCTGAATGACCAGATCTATAACTTTGGCTTTGTGATCGAAAACTATCACGGACCCGCTACCTATGGCAGTACACCGTCGTCTACAACAATACTTTTCGATCTGCCCGGCCAGAGTACCAACAACGGCTGGGGCAACACTACCGCAAGCGATGTGGGAAGTATCCAGGTGGCTCACAGTGGATATAGTGGAAGTATCTCCTATCAGTTGAGCGGCTTTGGGAGTCAGTCAGGCAGCAAAATCCAGGTCACTGGAAGCTGGGGTTGCATCTAGAACGATTCCCATCCTATGAGTCATCCCTGATTTTTCTGCTGTGTTTCGCTGACCATACACAACAAGAGTGCAGAGGACTGGGGGTTCGGGGGCGCAGCCCCCGAAAAACCTTTTTTGCGTGTGTTGCCGGTCGCCGCAGGCGACCGGCAACACACGCAGGATGTTTGTTCTGATTGTACAAAATCAGGGACGAGTCATACTTTTTCTCTCTGGGGTGGAGCGGTTCCAACCAAGAGTCTGGAAAAGGGCAAAAATCCCTTGAAACCTCTTGCTTACTCCACACGTGGATCTTATTGTTATCGATTATCTGCTGGAAGACAGGACTCAAACTATAGACACCTATGGCACAGACTTCAGAAGCAGCAGTTCTCTTTACCGGTAGTCAGTCAAGACCAAAGGAAAAGTGTGCAGAGCAGGAGTGCAGAGGTCAGCAGCCCTTTGCCTGGGGTTTAACCCCTCTCCCCTCACGTCCCCAGCGGCGCACCTGACCAACGAAGTTGGACAGACTACTTGCAGAGAAGGTAGAAATAAGAAGAGAAGGTAGAAATGAATATAACCCTTTCAACTCAAGCCTTGCTCGTTATCCTGATCGTCGTCCTTGTCCTGGCGCTCGCGCTGGTAAGTTTACGAACCAGGAGGCGCGTGAGACCGCCACATGAGGCACCGAACGAAAGCAGGAGACGTTCACCCGAAGCAGCCCCCGTAGCTCCTAGCGAGCCTCATGCCCATCCAGTTGCCGCCGAGCACAAAAATATAGACATGGGGGACCACGGTGCGGATGTCGCTCGCCAATATGGGAAACAGCGTAGTCCCGAATGGCCACGAGTTGCCCACGAACACCTGGCTGTAGAACCGGCCTGCGTGGTCTGTGGCCATACTGGTGTCGGCTTAAATGTCCACCACATCAGACCATTTCACCTGTTTCCTGAATTGGAGCTTGATCCGACGAATCTGATTACGCTCTGTCAGGTCAAAGGCAAAGACCATCATCTACTTGTCGGGCATCTCGACAATTGGGCATCGTACAACCTCAATGTCCGACCAGATACAAAACGCTACGCCGATGAGAGCGCCGATCAGATAAGAAGTAACCCTTCCTGGCAGGCTGAAGAGCGAGCACGCCCCGTCGGCTAAATAAGCCCTTTCATGTGACACCCCTATCTCAACCCTTTTTATAGACTGCTCGCTTCAAAAGGGTCCAGATAGGGGTGATATCATTTTTTGTTCCCTTTTTGAGAAAACAGCTTCAACAACATTTAAGTAGTGTAAAAATCAGTGATAGAACAAACGCTGTACATATCAATATTGACTATATATATCGAATATGTGTATATAATATACTATGAATTTCATTATCAATAAAAGAGGAGTTATGTCACCTATGGTACTTAGAGAGCGGGGGTATACGTTTTATTTTTATAGTAACGAAGACAGTAGAGCACATATTCATTGCCGGAAGGATAACTGTGAGGCAAAATTCTAGCTGGAATGGAAGGGAAAACCAGGAGTTGATTACGAGCCGAAAGAATCCGACGGTTTTTCAGAGAGGGAAATAAACGCTGTAGAGCGGATTGTGAATGATAACCTGTCTTTCTTATTGAACGAATGGAACAAAAGACAAAGATAGGGTGGTTACTAAGCTCTTCTTTGTCGGAAATAGTTAAAAAGATACTGGAGGAAACAATGGAAGAAGAACGCGTAGAATATCCGGCCCCACCATACAGAACTTTCTGGGACAAGGTTCAGTTTGTTGCCATTGCAACAGATGTACGTTTCGACAACGAAAGGATGTATGTGCGTCTCGCTGATGAGCGCGAGATTAGCGTACCAATCAAATGGTCTCCTTTGCTTTCTCGCGCAACTCCAGAGCAGCGAGCGAACTGGAAGCTTGAGTTAGGTGGAAGAGCACTACGATGGGAAGCGATCGATGAAGACGTTTCCGTCAGGGGACTATTAGGTCCCTACGACTAAACCCAAGCAATCAAGGTCAACTCGAACTCTCCTTCTCTTCCCCATATGGGTCACCCTGAAAATATTGCCCGCATGTTGCGTGTAACTGGCAGAAGCGAATGTACATACGAAAAGACTTTTACAGTTGGTTAAGATCGTTGTTGCCTGTATAGTACTTTTCTACCAATGTTTCAATGTATCTCACCGTGAACATCTGTGTGTAGTACATTCCATGCTAGGAATCTGTCACACATTAATTGACAGGGATGCAAGAGCTGCGCCCCAGCCTTCTTTTCCTCTCAGCCGCCGGAGGCGACTGGTCACAGGAAGTTTGATAGATCACTGGCCAGACGTTGGGTGTGGATCTCAGAGTCGAATGCACCTCATGGTATGTAGAGAGCTTCTCTCTATGCATGATCTTGGATGTGTGAATAACCCTAAAAGATGCGTGTTTTCATTTTCAGAAGGGAAGACCCTTGTATGCTGAAACCTAAAAAGATGCGCCGCCAGATAACCCTATCAAATAGACAACGCAGGCGGGTATCACCGCTGGCACTCGTAGGCGTTGGCGTCACGATGCTGGTTATCGTCTGTGCGAGCGCCATTTTAATTATCCCGCGTGTATTCTCGCATGCGGATACGGTCAATATGGACTGCACACTGGTGGTACCGTCCAACCCACTCTCTGCCAGGGGTTTAGCTACACCGTATCAACTGTCGGCGACAAATGCGGCCAATGGGGCCTGTAACGAAGCAAATGCCAACCAGAGCGCTTTTGTTCAGGGCGTCATCTATAATCCGGCCACAGGAGCCTTCAGCGTCTATAGTCCACTGATCATCGACGCGACAACACAACCGGCTGTCGTGCCGACCGTACCAAAGCTCCCCCAAAATGCAGTTGTCGCTCTCTGGTTCGGCTTTAACGGTAATAATTTGACGTTGAAGGGGGCGCAGGGCAATACCTTGCGCAATGCAAACTGTACCAATGGTTCGAACGGTTCTGTCTTTGGCCAGTTTGCCTACTGTAATGCCACTCCTTTCTTCCATGCGGCCAACCGGGGTCACGCGCAGGGAAAATTTCAGATCCCTGCCTTGCAGGTGGGTAATGATGGTTTGCCCTGTCCTACCGTTCGCGACTTCAGTATTATCGACCAGGATCAGAGCGACAACGTTCAGACTCAGTATCTAGCGCTGGCCAATGGCCAGATCGCGCAGAATACGGCAGCTAACCTGGCCAAACTCGCGACCCCCACCCTTATAGGCAATCCAAGCGATAACTTTCTTGTCACTGGTATCCTCGATCCACTGTTGGGCTGCACTCCCTGGACCGCCCCGAATCTGGCGGATAACAATAATCCAGTCTCTGCCCTTCCTCTGGATGAGCTGATGGCGGCAGCCGATCAGCAGGCCCCCGTGGCACTGGTACCGATCAATGATCCGATGACGCTCAACAACGGCAACGCCAGTCTGACCAAGACCAATCTCTATCGCCGCGGCGTCGATCAGTCCCAGGCCAATAATCAGAACGCAGCAAACGGCGCTACCTACTGTCGGCTGATGATCCAGGCTAGCATGCCTCGCCTGCAAAAGGATCAGACGCTCTTCGCCAACGCGACTTCACCCGCGCCAGCCGTGGGCAATTCGCTCTTTACCTTTCTGGCCAATCGCTTACAGCAGTCGTATGTCAATCTCAACTGCCAGAACCTCTTGAATCTGCCCAATCCTGTAACGCTCCAGACAGATGGCAATGGCGTGGTTATCGGCGCAACCTTTGGGGCTGCCGCGTCCTCTACACCGGCTGCGACTCCTACTGTCGCCACGTCTGCCACACCTGGTGCGACTCCAGCAACGACGCCAACGGCTGCGCCCAGTGGTCAACAGGGTGCCAACGGGAGCGCAACCCTTACCTTCAGCGCCCATACCAGAACTATCACTCTCACCCCTACCTTTACCTACGCCGCACGCGCGAATCACTCGGTGATCGAAGCGATCCTGGTCGGTAGCTGCACTGGGAACGTCTTCTTTAACCAGCGCATCGATCTAGGCGATGGTGGGGTGTCGTCCGGGTCCGTCACCATCAACAACGTCCAGGCCATCGCGGCCAACTGGTTCTATGCGGTGCTTAAGGTCCCAACGGTCAACCGCTCGACGTTGGCTGCGGACCCGTACAGGTCAATGGCGCAAACGCGACCGCAACCCTCGCGACCGCCCAGTAAGCCAGGAACTGACCTCCTTCCTTCGTAGAAGTGGAAGCCAGGCAGGAACCAACCCGTATCGGTCGCTCCTGCCTGATTCCTCTAAGAGATTGCTGATGAGCCGGCCAAGCTGATTCACCTCGCAGACCTCGTCTTGTCTTCAGCGGACAAAGCAACTGGCCCGCTGGTGATCCTTTCTAGAGGGTCTCCTCAAGCAGTCTGACGACAAGTGCTGTCCATCCTGTTTGATGGCTCGCTCCCAAACCTGTACCCAGGTCTCCATGAAAGTATTCATAGAAGAGTGGGTAGTCACGCCAGTTGGCCCGTGTCTGAAAAAACTCGTTCTGACCAAAGACCGGGCGGCGTCCATCCGAGCCACGCAGGAAGATACGACTCAATCGCTCGGCCAGGTGTTCCGAGATCTGTTTGAGGGTGAGCATCTGCTGCGAGCCTGTGGGACATTCCACGAGAAAATCGTCGCCGTAATAGTGATGGAATTTCAGGAGAGTCTCGATCAACAAGAAATTTATCGGGAACCAGATAGGTCCGCGCCAGTTGGAATTGCCTCCGAATAATCCACTTCTCGACTCGCCTGGCTCATATGTCACTGAGTACTCCACACCGTCAACGTGATGGCAGTAGGGGTGGTCAGCATGATATTTGCTGACTCCACGTATCCCATAATCTCCCAGGAATTCATCGGGATCAAGCATACGCTTTAACAGCTCTTTCATGCGATGTCCATGCACAATCGAGAGGAGACGCCGCTCGCCTGCTCCTGGCTGCTGCCAGCATGCGACAAGACTTGCCAGTTCGGGTCGATTCTTCATGAACCATTCAAGACGCTGTTTAAATGCGGGTAAATCCTCCAGCAGGGCTGGCTCCAGGGTCTCGACTGCCAGCAAAGGGATAAAGCCTACTAGCGAATGTACCTTTAAAGGAATACGCGAGTCGTCCGGCAGGTGAAGCACGTCATAAAAGCACTGATCGTCCTCGTTCCATAGAGAGATGCCTTGATTTCCGATGTTATTCAGCGCACCCGCGATATTGAGAAAGTGTTCAAAGAACTTGGTCGCGACCTCTTCATACACGTGGTTCTCGCGGGCAAGCTCCAAGGAGATGGCAAGCATATTCAGCGAGTACATGCCCATCCAGGCAGTTCCATCACTTTGTTCAAGCATTCCTCCCGTTGGCAAAGGGGAACTTCGGTCAAAGATCCCAATATTATCCAGACCCAGGAAGCCGCCCTGGAAGATATTGTGGCCCTCGCTATCTTTCCGATTGACCCACCAGGTAAAGTTAAGCAACAACTTGTGGAAAACACGTTCCAGGAAATCGCGGTCGGCACGCCCGGTGGTGCTCTTTTCACGCGAATAGACGTACCAGGCAGCCCAGGCGTGGACTGGCGGATTCACATCGCTGAAGTTCCACTCGTAAGCGGGCAGTTGACCATTTGGATGCATATACCACTCGTACAGGAGGAGAATGAGTTGCTGCTTGGCAAACTCAAGATCAATCTGAGCCAGGGCAATGCAATGGAAAGCCAGATCCCAGGCCGCGTACCAGGGATATTCCCAGGCATCGGGCATCGAGATAATGTCGGCGTTGTTGAGGTGTTTCCATTCCCTGTTCCGTCCCGCTTTGCGTGCTTCGGGCGGGGGCATGTTCCCCGCATCTCCCTGTAACCACTGCTCCACATCATAGTAGTAGAACTGCTTGCTCCACAGCAATCCCGCGAAGGCCTGGCGTTGCACGAGCCGACGATCTTCAGACTCGCTTTGTGTGCCACAGATCTCGTAGAAGTGATCGGCTTCGGCCTGGCGTAGATCAAAGACGGCGGTTGCATCGGCAAACGGATCGGTCTGACGCGTTGCAGAGAGACGCAGCAAAAAGGTTTCGCTCATTCCCGGAGCAAGTGTACAGGTGTAGTGGAGCGCCGCTTTCGTCCCATATTGCTCTGGGTTAACTGTCCCACATGCTCCATTGACTACTGCGTCGTTAATGCCATCTTTCACGAAATCCGTTGTATTAGGTATTTTCCATAAACGCTGGGCATTGGTTTCGTTCTCGGTGAAAAGCAGGTGTGGGTGTTGACCCGTGTTCTGGCAGGCCAACCAGTATTCCCCGAGGGTGCTATGGGTGGCTTGCACCAGGTGATAGCCATCCCTTTCGCCTTCGCCTACTAAGACCTCCTGAAGGCGGGGGCGGGTCTGCTTCTCATCCGTTTCATAGGTCCAGGTATTGCGAAACCAGAGGGTGGGGAGAAGATGAAAGGGTGCCGGCTCAGCAGAACAGTTCTGGGCCGTGATGCGCATCAGCGTATCGTCTGGGTTGACTTTGGCATACTCGACAGTGACATCGAAGTAGCGTTCCTCCGCGAAGATGCCTGTATCGATCAGTTCATACTCCGGCTCATCGCGGCCACGCCGACGATTTTCTTCAACCAACTGGTTATAAGGGAAGGCTTGCTGTGGATATTTATACAATGCTTTCATATAAGAGTGGGTGGGCGTATTGTCAAGAAAGTAATAATATTCCTTGACATCCTCGCCGTGATTGCCCTCCGAACCAGTTAGCCCAAAGAGACGTTCTTTGAGGATCGGATCTGCGCCGTTCCACATACTCAAAGCAAAGCACATGCGACATTGATCATCACTCAGCCCCAGAAGACCTTCTTCACCCCAGCGATAGGCACGGGAACGCGCCTGATCATGAGATAAAAAGTTCCAGGCCTCGCCATTGGTGGAGTAGTCTTCGCGCACCGTTCCCCACTGGCGGTCGCTCAGATAGGGTCCCCAAAGATACCAGGGTCGTTCCTTTCGGTGGACCTCTGCTAGCCTTAACCCCTCCTCTGTCTCGCGGGCAATGAACGGCTTCTCAAGTGTCATGTTATGCGCCATCTTATAGTAAAACCTCTTTCTCACATATATCTATGCTAAAATGCTTTTCGCTCTCATCTTTGCGCCTGTCAGTGCTCTGGCCACGTTTCTCGCACACCTTGCGCGTGAACTACACACTAGCCCCGCCTCCAGTATAGGCGTCTCTCCTAATAGTCTCATGACACGGAGCGGATGAGAGTGTTGCTGGTTCCCGCACCTCTGTCTGAGTGAATATCGGAGCCTCGTTTATACTGATTCTAGACGACCTGCAAAACCCGTAAAAAGGGGGTTGAAGCAGATCCGTAGCAAGCGGAAGGAGGACTTGTCTCATGTTTCACTCTCATGAAAAACTAGACGCTGAAACATTCTCTTTTTCTGCCAGTGTGCAAGGCCAACGCGTTCTGCGTGAGCACTCACCAACCCCGGCCCCACGCAAGCAACTGGCTCTGTTTGTCTTGCCTGTGCTGTCAGGTATGTTGCTTTGCTTGCTGCTCGGTGGGATCGTAGGCTGGCAGGCTGGTAAAAGTAGCAGTCAGCAGGGGATTCCTCGTACCCGAATGGAGCTTCAGGCGGAGCAACGCCAGGCGGGCGAGCAGGCAAACGTGCAGATTCTCAGTGCCGTGCTCTGTCTGGTCCTGGGAGGACTCGCTGGCTGGCAGTTGAGCAGGGGTAATCGCTCGCTCGCTCCACGGGAGCGTGCTCTGCCACCGCAAGGCCAGGCGGCCTCTGTGCCGGAGGAGACCAGCAAGCCGCCCGCGTCTATCGCAACTGATTATCAGGTGCTGGCCAACGGCGTGCGCTATCAGGTTGTGCTTTGCAATGCCGCGACACCTCCACAGAGCGTTGTGAGTCTCGATAGTACTGCTCCCTCATATAAACTGTCTGCACCTGCATCGCTGCTTGCACTGCCTGCCGTGCTGCCAGGGACGCCGCTCACGCGGATCATCCCGCTTGACGAGTCGTCTGCAAGCCAGCAGGCGGAGACCGTCCGCCTGGATCGGGAGCGTACAATGCTGCGACCTTCTGGTCCACGAGCGATGTCGATCCTTGCCTCCCACGCGACGGTGAAGCCACCGCTTGCTCCGTCTGTGGTCACGCATACGCGCTGCGCGGAAACTGTGCTCAGAGCACTGGGCGTCTCCGTCAGCGATGCCGGGGGCATGCTTGACGAACGGGTGGTGCTGACCAGCAAACAGGGGGTGCTGCTCGTCAGTGTGGCGGCGGATGGACCCGCCGTGCAGGCCGGTCTACGGCCGGGAGATCGCATCGTGCAGTTGAATGCTAAGCCACTCGGCAATGTTGAGGAAATGCTGCACCTCCTATCTACTCTGGCACCGGGAACGCTTCTGACGTTGGGTGTGCTGCGTGGGAACGAACATACGTGGGTGAAGATGACACGTGTCTAAGGCCTGCCTGTCTATGTGTTCACGATCTGCGCAAGCTCGGCGGCGGTCTCGGCCTGCAACATCGCCAGCGCTCGGGTGCGCCACTCGACCAGTGTACGCTGATGGAGCGCTTCCTTGATGCGCGAAAGTGCTGGTGGACTGACGCTGAGTTCACGCACTCCCAGTCCGGCCAACAGCGGCGCGTAACGCGGATCAGCGGCTATTTCACCGCAGACGGCTACCAAGCAGTTGTGCGCCTGTGCAGCCGTGACGACATGGGCGATGGCTCGCCAGAGGGCCGGTTCGAGTTCGCCGAACAGACCCGTGACGCGGCTATTGGTGCGGTCGGCGGCCAATATATATTGGAAAAGATCGTTGGCACCGATGCTAAAGAAGTCAACCTCGCGGGCCAGACTCTCCGCCATCCAGACCGCAGACGGCGTTTCGATCATGACGCCGAGCTGGACATTTGTGGGCAGGTGTTGACCCTCGGCGAGCACCTGTCTCTGCGTGTCGTGCAGGACGGCTTTGAGCCGACGCACCTCTTCGAGGGTCGCGATCATCGGGAACATGATCTGTAGATGGATCGCGGCCTCGCGGGCCGCCCGCAGCAGTGCGCGAAGCTGCTGGCGCAGCAGGTCCTCGTATAGCAGATGGATACGCGCCCTACGTAGACCAAGCGCCGGATTGGCCTCTTTCCAACTTCCAAGCAAGGCCTCTAACGCGGGAAAAGGCTTGTCAGCGCCAGCATCCAGGGTACGGACGACGATCGTCGGTTGCGCTGCGGCGGGAAGTGTACAGGAGGTGAGGGCCATGCCCATGCTGAGACCTTGCGCATTGACGAGTTGAGCCAGGCTGGCCACGGCAGCCAGTGGAGCGCCAGTCTCGGCCAGGCCGCCAACAATCTTTTCCAGCAGAACAGTCACCCCGACCCCACGTCGGCCAGCGGTAGAGAGACTATCCTGGACAGCCACATCGTCGTTAGTAACCACACTCACGACCTCGATGCCATCGGCGGCGGCGAGTTCGGCGGCCATTTCAAAGACAACGTCTTCCGGCTTATTAATCAGCTTTTTCATGTCTGCCTCACTTTCAGATAGTCAGGAAAACAACAATGTTTCGCTTCTATTGTAACGAGGCATGCACCACCGCAGCCTCTCTGCCAGCAGCAATCCTCCCCTCCTTTATTCTATTCTTCACGCCGATGCCAAAGCGGAAATCCAGGGTTTCCGCTCGATACATACCTATACTAGCAATTTTCGTGCCAGAGCTGACGGACTCCATATCCAGGCGCGAGAAATGATCGGGCGCATAGCACGTTGCAGATCTGCATCACATAAGAGTTGCAATACTGCAACATTTTGCGTGGGCGTTGCAATGTTGCAACGCCCACGCAAAATGTTCTGTTAGAAGAGCCTGCCTATGTTACCATCGTAAGAGAATAAAACGTCTTCCATATTCGTTCTGGCCAGACTCATTTAGTGATTCGATCCGCCCTCGTCTTTCTGTTCTGTCTTCTGAAGGATTTTTTTTGCGCGGCTCAAGCGAGATTTGACGGTATTTGCCGAAATCCCTTGTATCTGTGCAATCTCTCGATAGGATTGTTTGTCTATATAATAGAATCGTGCAGTGGTTTGATACGGCTCTGCAAGTTCATGATAATGCGTTGCAAACATGAGATGCAGTGCTTCTGAAGCGTCATCCTGATTACTATTTTGTAGATTCGCATGCAGTTCTACTCCCTGGCAAAGGATCTGTATGCCTCGGTGAGCACGAGCCTTTATCGTTCCCTTTGGTACAAGAAGCTGTCTAGCAATCTCTGAGAAGGAACATTCCTCGATGTAATGTAACTGTAATACAGTACGATAAAGCTCTGGAAGCCGAGCGCCGTCGTTCTTGAACGCTTCGATCCACTGTTTTTGCTGCTCTTGTAATCGTTTTTGCCGCTCTTTTGCCTGTCTTGTTTCTTGTCGTTTAAGACGCAAACGCTTCTCACGATCACGCTGTTGTTCCTCTCTCAATATTCTTTCTTTATGACCATATGCTTGCATTCCAGTGAGCGACGAGACATCTCCCAGTTTACTCGTGCTTTCTCCAAGATATTTTTCCAATTTCTTACGGGCAATAATAAGC
>DAOTTJ010000157.1:0-32382 GCA_034437695.1 Ktedonobacteraceae bacterium | reverse complement strand
GCAAGGTGATTTTCAAGTTCTCTTTGTAACCGTTCATCTTCTGGAGCGTAGAAGTAGAACACCTTAATCGGTATAAGTTCGTCTTCTTCCATGATTGTTTCCTTGCGGTTGGTTGTTTTTATATTTGGCTGGATAATAGTATTAAATCGCATTTTAAGGTATACGTCAATAAGGCATCTAAGTTTGCTATGATATTTGTATAAATTTGAAAAATCGCTTTGAATTATTTGCAAGATGGAGGAATTTGCTTAAAGGACACTTTAATTTTATGGGAATAGATAGGGTTTTTCATTAATCTCCTCTGAGAAATGGGACATAGTGCCGTCCAAGTTACTGAGATCTATCTCAATGATTATCGCATTTCTGAGGTACGAAAGGAACATCAGACCTTTTCCCCGATTGGAGAGATGAAATTGTTAGATAAAGGGCGGCGTAAACGGCATAAATGAATGTAGTGGCGTGAGCGGTTCTAGAATAGAATAGGTCGTGTAGACCTGGAGACTTTAGGAAAGAGATCTGAAAAAGCTCTACAGCGTGCGTGCGCTTGTAGAGCTTTTTTCATTAATGTATGGGCCAGGCTGCCTCTCAATGCCGAGGCTTTTGTAAAGCCACCTTTTGCTCTTCGCGCTCTTTGCCATTGTTCTAGATATATAGATTTATATATGGTTATTGTATAGATACTTATATTGTTATGGATGGGAAAGTGGTTGGCGGGGAGAAATTCTGTTGGCAAGCAGCCAAAGAAGCGCAACGGAGCTTCATCCGTTGCTTTGCGGAAATCCGCCTAAAGGAGATGAACATTTTGGTAACAAAACAACAGCAGGAGAGTGCTTCTCCGTTCCCTTTGAACGCTCACAGGCATCACCAAACCGTGAGTGGACAATTCTGTGTTACCAGCCACACATGGACATTTCAAACGGGAGGAGCGCCTCATTTCATTGACCTGACCGAAGAGGTCAGCGGACTAGTCACTCGCTCGGGCATTCTCTGTGGGCAAGTTCACGTCTTTTCAAAACATACTACAGCGGCGATTGTGGTCAACGAACAGGAGCCGATGCTTCTCTCCGACATTGGCGACCTGCTCGCTCGCCTGGTTCCCGCCACCGCGTATTACCGCCATGACGATCTGAGCATTCGCACGGTAAACCTTCACGCCGGAGTTGAAGACCAGGCGAATGGCCATGCGCATTGCCAGCACCTCTTTTTAGGGAGCAGTTGTCACCTTCCTATCCTGAACCGTTGCCTGGATGCAGGACAATGGCAGCGCATCTTTCTCGTCGAACTGGATAGCCCGCGTATCCGAGAAGTAGTAGTGCAGATTAGCGGAGTTAAAGCATGAGGTTCCACAGCGGTTTTCTCTATTGATAGGTGCATTTTCATGAAAGGAGCTTGATTGTAACCATGAAATACATCCATGCAACTGAGGGAGAGTGGATTCAGGGGAAGGGATATAAAAAACGCATCTTGCTCAAAAAGGATGACCTCCATTGCGATGGAGCATTGGCCCAAACAGTGTACATCGAACCACACACTGAAGTCAAAGCGCACTACCACGCGAATATGACAGAAGTTTTCCATATCATCGAGGGAGAAGCGACGATGACGATCAGAAATAGAATGTTTCTCCTACGTCCTGGCGATACCCTCACTTGCGAACCCAATGAGATTCATAGTGCACGGAATGATACGGACCAGCCATTCCGGTATGTCGTGTTTAAGACAAACGCCTACGAGGGGGACGTTTACTGGCTGGAGTCATAAGTACCGGAAAATCCTGTTTTTTGACTAGTGCTTAGGAGCAAGCCTGTAAGAGAAGAGGATGCTTTCAAGAATGGATGCATCCTCCCCTCATAGGGAAGTATAAAAGGAATGCCCAAAGCTTCAGCCGTTGAAGAGGTCAACGAGTCCGTTAGGTGCGCCGGCACTAAGATCAGTTCTACGGTTTCGTGTGCAGCAATGGCCTCAGTCTCGCTACGGGGGAACATCACTGCTTCGTAGGCTGCGAAAGCAGCCTCGACATCGTCCGCATGCGCAGCGATCGCTTGCCCTAGTTCGGCACCGTCGAGCATAGCAATGTTCGCACCCTCCCCGCCAGGGAGCGTTACATGCGCAGCATCCCCGATGAGTGTTACTCCTGGAACCCGGTTCCACCTGTGTCGGTCTGGAAGCTGATAGATGGTACGGAGGATCGGCGGAGTGTCACAATTGGTGATAAGTGATGTGAGTACAGGTCTCCATCCATCAAATTCTACGGCGATATGTTCTTTTGCGGCGCTGGCGTTGTCGAAATCTATGTCGTCGAACCATTCAACTGGGCGGAACAGCACGGCATAGGTGTGGATGATGTTGTTCGCTTCGCGGTGAGCAAGGAAACCCTTCCCAGGGACCAGGGCATACATGGCACCTGCGCCGACCGTCTCGGCTGCGGCTACGTGCCGCTTGTCTATGTCGTAAGAGTAGACATCAACATAGCTCATGCCCGTATACTCAGGCTTCTTATCAGATACGAGCGTACGGACTTTCGACCATGTACCCTCGGCACCCACCAGAACGTCGGTAGTGAGAGTTGAGCCATCTCCAAAGTGAAGTTCATGCTGGCCCTCACCGAGCGAGGTAGCCGAGACCAGCTTTTTGCCCCACCGGACTGTATCGGCCGGAAGCGAGTCCAGGAGTATGCGTCGGATGTCTCCGCGGAGTGCCTCGGGTTTTTCCATAGAGCCATCATCGGGTAACTCTGCCAGCACAACTCCTTGCGTATCGAGTACCCGTTGCGCAGCGCCGCCCTCGTGAACGATTGCACGGAACGCTTCGGTGAGTCCGGCGATTTTGAGCGCGAGTTGGCCATTGTGTTCGTGGAGGTCGAACTGTCCGCCCTGGGTGCGGGCTTCCACTAAGGACTCCGCTTCATAGACCGTTGCGGGGATACCGTGTAGGTGGAGGACGCGTGCGAGGGTGAGGCCGCCGAGGCCGGCACCGATAATTGTAATGGGTTGTTCTACCATCATTTTTACTCTCCTGACAAGTTAACGATATATCGTTACAGTAAATATAACGATATATCGTTAACTTGTCAAGCCGGTTTCTCATCCGCTCTATCATGCTGGCTTTCTGGCCGGGTGGATCTCTGCACATCTGATGACTTCCCTGCCGCTCACGGAGCCACTCGACGAGGTTCGCTTAGGCCAACAATAATCGGAAGAGGACTTGAGAAAAAAGGTCTGAAAAAGCTCTACAGCGTGAATGCGCTTGTAGAGCTTTTTTGCTTGGTTAGAGTAGGGCGGGAGGGGATCGAACCCTCACGGCCTTGCGGCCTGGGGATTTTAAGTCCCCTATGTCTACCATTCCATCACCGCCCCATCGCGTGATGCATATTAGCACGAATGTGGGTTATTCGTCAATCGTTTCTTTTCAAGCCTGCGGCTTGCGCTCCCACCCCATAAGCATGAAGTTAGCAGAGAGCGCCACTCTGTACTCCTGTTTTGCATGTTTTGCCACCGGCAAAACATGCAAAACACAAGAAAAAGTTTGTTGGTGACACCCCAGATTACCTGTCCCCGGACAGGGTGCCGGCAACGGGTTGCCGCCCTCTGCACTCCCGCTTCACTTCACATCATGTCTATGTTGGGCGAAACTGTCCCCCAAAGAGTCAAGGTCTTTTCGGCGGCTGCGTCGATCAGACCAGGTGTGGTTGGTAGGCTGTTGTGTCGAAGAGGTAGATGGTCAGGGTGCTGGTGGTTTCGCTGGCCAGCAGTTTGTAGTGGGCGTTGAGCCATTGGATGACTGGCTGAACCTGCGGATCGGTGGGACTGGCCCGACCTATCCCAAAGAAAAGGTGCGCGTGCTCGCTCCCGTATGCCTGGATGGCGTTGATGTCGAGCGCGGCCTTATAGTTGCCCAGGCGGTTGGTTGTGTCGTAGTTGACCCAGGGGAAGTAGCCGGGCGAGTCGAGGTCGAAATGGGCGCTCCCCTGCGGATAGGCTTGTAAGTAGTATTGGATATCGACCGAGCAGCCTTCGGAATTGTCGTAACAGATCAGTCCATCTCCGGTCTGGTAGTGCTGTTGAAGCCACTGTGTACCTGTGCGCCAATCTTCAACCTGAGCACTGGCGTAGTAAGTGGGAACGTAGCGCAGACAGAGCAACAGCAGACAGAGACCCAGGACGACCTGGGCGACTCGCCAGCGTAGCGTTGCCAGCCCGAGACCGATCAGGAGCGCAAATGCCGGGATAATTACTATCAGGTAGCGCGGCGAGAAGAGTCGCGTCGATTTCTGCGAGATGACATAACTGATCACGACTGGACAGAGCAGCCAGCAGACCAGGACGATCGCTAGCGGCAAGAATTCCAGGAAACGTCGTCGCCACTCTTTCTGTCTGGCCTCGTCTTTGGGAAGCAGCGCAAACTCTTTGAGCAAGCCCTGGCCTTTGTTCGCAGGCAGCGAAGCCAGTAGCGCGACCGCCAGCCCCAGGAGGATCACCAATCCACACAGACCAAGCAGGACCTTGCTCTGCGCCGCCATCGTCAGGAAGAGGTGGTAGACATCACCGGGCTTGGGAATGGGCAACCAGCCAGTCTTTGACCCGACCCGGCTGGCGTAGAGAATGGGGATTACCAGGACAGTAAAGCAGACCCCGCTGACGACCAGCGCACGCCACTGCTTGCGCACCCGCGCACGCCACGCATTAGGTAGCACGCCGAGCAGGACAATTGCGACAAACTGCGTAGCGATGATCAATTCGGTGAAAAGTTGCGTATACATCGCCAGCACAGAGGCGGCGACAAAACAGATCCACCAGTTACGCGCCCGTTTAGGTGAAAGATCGTTGGAAAAGAGCACACAGAGGGCATACCAGGAGAGACCGACGAACAGCAATTGCAGCGTATACGAGCGCGTCTCCTGTGCATACGTAAGTTGCAATGTATTGAGCAAGTAGAGGGCGGCTGCGAACAGCGCGGGCAGGCGTCCTAAAAAACGGCGGCCCAGGAGATAGAGAATAACCGCATCACAGGCTGAGAAGACGGCTGAAGGCAAACGTACAATTGTCTCGGTCGCATGGAGTCCAAAGAGGCCAACGAAGCCTAACCAGAAATGAAGAAGAAAATAATACAGAGCCATATTGGGCTGAGTGACAGAGACAATCTGGAAAAGCACTGGCAGAGATTGTTGCGCACGTGTCACCGAGAGAGCTTCATCGAACCAGAGACTAGGAGCGCCAATCCGATAGAGATTGAAGCCCATTGCAGCGACGAAAACAGCCACGCACAGCAGAACAGTCTGCCCGCGACCTGGTCGTGTCAGGCGCGTTAAGAGGGTTTCGGGTCCAGAGGCGGCTGCATCCTTTGTGGGAGCCTTAGACACAGTCTCGCGTGTCTCCTTTACTTTATTCGATGTCAGGGTCATAAGCTGGTCCTTTTTGTGTATTGGGAGATAGCGATAGTTGTGGTCTGCCCTTGCGCCAGTGAGTGAAAACGCGTTGGTTGTAAGAGCAACAGCCTCGTTTCAAATAACGTCTTTTGCTCGCCCACTTGCGTAAGTCTATCTGAAATACGTTAACCGCTGGCAAATGAGCGACGTTCCGCCCGAATTTTAAAAGATGCTGCAATGATTATACACACTCAAGAACGGAAGGTCCAGGAGAGATGTAACAGATATAGGAAAAGAAGATAGGAGAGCTTTTAGTCAACATATTCAGATGCGATAGAGTGTATGTGAATGAGCAATATCATAGATGACTCATATGAGAACTAGAACCCCACGATAGAGATGCAGGGCTATTTCGTTCTCAGCAAGCCTCTGGCTCGCGACCCCCCACCCATAAGCATGAAGGTAGCAGAGAGGTGCTCTCTGCACTCCTGTTTTGCATGTTTTGCCACCGGCAAAACATGCAAAACACAAGAAAAAGTTTGTTGGTGACACCCCAAACCCGGCAAAGGGCTGCGCCCTCTGCACTCCTGCTTCACTTCATGCCTCTGGCTTGCGACCCCCCCACCACAGGGTTTTGGGATCGGGTTGTGAGCGTGGAGGCCGCCTCCACGCTCACAACCCGATCCTGTATTCAGGGGGAGGGGTCATACGTCGAACATTGAATAGCCCTGGATAGAGATGGTGGTGAGATTGACAGAGACTGTTATCAGGAATAAGATAGGACAGGATTACAGGTATAGATTGACGGGTACCTGGAAAAGAGAAAACCTGGCGGAACGCCATTGACCATTGAAGGTGTGACTAAGCGCCTTCGCTTACCCGGCTGCATAGTATACCGCACAGGCTGCAACAGGCAAGGGATATACAGCGATGTCATACATGAATATGGGAGATAACCCCAACTATTCTGATGAAAGCACCCAGGACGTGCTGGAACAGCTACTGCTGCATGGTGTTAGTTCTCAGGAGCAACCCCTGACGGAGCAAGTAGACGCGTCGTTGCCAGAGGCCCCACGACGGACTTTTTCTCCGCTTTTCCCTGTGGATGAAGAGGACGAGACCGAGAGCGTTTTTATGGGCAGTGATATTCAGGGCGCACTTGCTTTGTACGCTGAAGCTTCTCAGGATATGGCGACGGCTGGTCTGGAACTGGCCTTAGGCCGTCATTTTGCCTGCGTTGATTATTGCAACCAGGCCGCAGAGAAGGCCGCACAGGCCGTAAGTTTGCTGCGTCAGGGGCATCGTACTATGTATGACCACGATCTACGCGCCCTGGGGGCTGCGGTCGGAGCGCCGCCCGCGGTTCAGGAAGATCTGGCCACTTTGACGCCCTTTCACCCCGAAGCTTTTTATGCCGGGACACCTCCCGAAGAAGCCGACGAAGTGATTAACGCCGGACAGGCCAGCGAGTATATCCAGACCGCCCGTCGCATTTTACGCTGGGCCAGAGGTATCATACTGTAGCTGAAGATGTATCTGGAACCTCGTTTTCCATATGATGAAAGCAGATTGCCAGTACTTCGTTTTTTATTCTGAAATACTAAACGACTGATTTGGGAGGAGTTTCGTGACTCAACAGATTACGCGGACGGGATTGGACGAAGCTGTAAAACAATCCCCTCGAAAATGGGTCTACTTATTTAGCGAAGGCAACGCCAAAATGCGCGAGTTGCTGGGTGGCAAAGGGGCAGGTGTGTCAGAGATGACCAACGCTGGTCTGCCGGTGCCTCCAGGCTTTACGATTACAACCGAGGCGTGTAATGCCTATTACGATGCCGGGAAGCAGTTTGCGCAAGGTGTCTGGCCACAGGTGCAGGCGGCGATACAGATCGTCGAGCAGCAGACTGGCAAGAGCTTTGGCAACAAAGAGAATCCGCTGCTGGTTTCGGTGCGTTCGGGCGCAAAGTTTTCGATGCCGGGCATGATGGATACGGTGCTCAACCTTGGCATTAACGATGAGACGGTGACGGGACTGATTGCCCTGACCGGCGACGAGCGTTTCGCTTACGATGCCTATCGCCGCTTTATCCAGATGTTCAGCAAGATTGTGCTGGATACCGATCCACACGATTTTGAGCATTTGCTCGAAGAATATAAAGAGCGTGCGGGCGTCAAAACCGATGCCGAGCTTTCCGCCGCAGACCTCAAGCAACTGGTCGGTGATTTTAAAGCGGTCGCCGAGCGCCAGTCGGGTGAGCCTTTTCCGAGCGATGTCTACGATCAGCTTCACAAGGCCATCGAGGCAGTCTTCTCTTCCTGGAATAATAAACGCGCCATAGACTATCGCAACTTCAACAAGATTTCTCATAACCTGGGTACTGCGGTCAACGTGCAGAGCATGGTGTTTGGGAACATGGGCGGAGATAGCGGGACCGGTGTGGCCTTTACGCGCAACCCGAGTACCGGCGAGAAGGTTCTGTATGGCGAATACCTATTGAACGCGCAGGGCGAAGACGTGGTCGCAGGTATCCGTACGCCTTCCAAGATCAGCAAACTGGCCGAAGACCTGCCGCAGGTCTTTCAGCAGTTCCAGGAGATCGCTCAACTGCTGGAGCGTCACTACCACGACATGCAAGACCTGGAGTTTACGGTCGAAAATGGTCAACTGTATATGCTGCAAACGCGTTCTGCCAAGCGCACGGCGCAGGCTGCGGTCAAGGTTGCAGTTGATATGGTCGAGGAGGGTCTGATTGGCGAGGACGAAGCTGTCAAGCGCGTCGATCCCTATCAGGTCTATCAGTTGCTCCTGCCGCGCTTCGACGAAGAAGAGAAGAAAGTCGCCACGCAGGCTGGTCGTTTGCTGGCCAGGGGCTTGAACGCCTCGCCTGGCGCGGCGACTGGCAAAGCAGTCTTTGACGCCAATACCGCCGAGCGTCTGGGCAAAGCTGGCACGCCAGTTGTTCTAGTGCGTCCTGAGACCAGTCCCGACGACGTACACGGCATGCTTGCGGCCAAAGGTATTCTCACCGCTCGCGGTGGTGCGACGAGTCATGCGGCTGTCGTAGCTCGCGGTCTGGGTCTGCCGTGTGTTGCTGGCTGTGAAGGCATTCGTGTGAACGAGGCCGAGAAAGTCTTCCGCGTTGTCGGGACCGAAACGGTAGTCAAAGAGAACGAAGACATCTCGATCGATGGTGCGACCGGCGAAGTGTTTGTCGGCATCATCAAAACGGTCGACCCAGATTTCGACAAAGAGGTTGACCTGAAGAAGCTGCTTGGTTGGGCTGATAAGTTTCGCCGCCTGGGAGTCTGGGCCAATGGCGACTATCCACGCGATGCCAGGCGTGCGGTGGTTTTCGGAGCTCAGGGCATCGGGCTGTGCCGGACCGAGCATATGTTTATGGAGCAGGAGCGTCTGCCAATCGTGCAGAAGATGATCCTGTCCAAGACCACGGCTGAGCGCCAGGAGGCGCTCGACCAGTTGTTGCCCTTCCAGCGCAGCGACTTCAAGGGTCTCTTTGAGGCTATGGTTGATCCGCAGACGGGCGACGGCTACCCGGTTGTCATTCGTCTGATTGATCCGCCGCTGCACGAATTTCTGCCTTCCTACGAGGATCTGCTCGTTGAGGTGACGCGTATGGAGACCCAGGGTGGACACGAGCAAGAGCTGGCTGAGAAGAAAGACATGCTCGAAGCCGTCGCCTCCATGCGTGAAATGAACCCCATGCTGGGTCTGCGCGGTTGTCGTCTGGGCCTGCTGTTTCCTGAGATCAACATCATGCAGACGCGTGCGATCCTCGAAGCTGCTGCCGAAGTAGCCAGGACCGGACGCAAGGTCCAACCCAAGATTATGATCCCGTTGGTTGGTCACGTCAACGAGCTGCGCGAAGTCCGTCGCCAGTTGGAGGCCGTGGCGCAGGAGATCACCTCTGAAGTTGGCTCTGCGGTTGAGTATAAGTTTGGCACGATGATCGAGCTGCCGCGTGCTGCCCTGACAGCCGACCAGATCGCCAGCGAGGCCGAGTTCTTCAGCTTTGGTACCAACGACCTTACGCAGACCACCTTTGGCTTTAGCCGCGACGATGCCGAGGGCAAATTCTTGCTCAAGTATGTGGACGGTCTGGACGAGCCAGGTGCCAAAGAGAAGGTCAAGATCCTTAAAGTCAACCCCTTCCAGACGCTCGACCGCGAGGGCGTCGGCCAGCTTGTACAGATGGCCGTTGAGAAAGGTCGTCGGACCAATCCCAAACTAGAACTGGGTATCTGTGGCGAACATGGCGGCGATCCCGATAGCATCGAGTTCTGCCATCAGATTGGCCTCGACTACGTGAGCTGCTCGCCTTTCCGCGTGCCGGTCGCTCGCCTAGCAGCCGCCCAGGCCGCGCTCAGCACAAGCGAGAAAGATAGGTAAGCTTTCCGCGCCAACTGCGTACATCTATAGGGGAGAAGAGACGCTTGTCAGGTCCACTAAGCCTGGCAACATGCCTCTTCTCCCCTTTGCGTTTGGCCAGATCGGTACTACCTGTTTTATGCCTCTTCTGCTCTTTCCAACGAAGAATTGGGCTACCTTTGATAGCACCTTTTGCACATTACATTGACGAAAGCCCTGTAGTGTTGGTATATTTTTTAGAGGGGCCATTTGCCTGTCAGAATCTAGCAGCGCTCTTCACCGACCAACTCAACGAATGCCCCCCTCGGACATCTAACAGAACCAGACCAGCAGGAGCATGGAAAGTCAAAGCTGGTTTTTCGGGAAAGGATTTTCCTTATCTATGGGACACGCGTCTTTTGATCTATCTACTTTTATCGTCGCTTCCCCTGAAACTGTAAGCAACTTCCTGGCATCTCTGCGCAATCATGACCAGATTCATCCGCTGATCATTCGCGTGCAACAACTGGCATCTACCTATACCTCGGATGGGCTGAAAGTTGACAACTACCTGATTCGTGATCGTATGAAACAAGGACCTTTTACTATTCGATTCACCTATCGCGTTGAATTGAGCGTTACCAATACAGGTGAGATTGTAGCGGATGCCTATCAGGCTCCCCAGATTCACCTGCACAACGTTACCACATGTCGTGCTGAAGGGAGCGGGACGCGCGTCCAGGAGCACGTTGAGATCACAGCTCCGCGTTTAGTGCTTAAAACCACGTATCAGCAGGGTATGCAGGCCCATCAGAGGATGTTCGCGAACCTCAAAAAGCTGCTCGAAGCAGAGACATTGCCTGGACGTGAAGAGAAATAGCGGCGACTTCTAGTGGAGAGAAAGGTAATATACCCGACATGCAAGTACCGCAATTAGAACAAAATGAAATAGATCAGCTCCTCAAAGGGCCACCGCAGCGGCGGGCAAACTGGTGGTTACGTCTGACGAGCTTTGGTTGGGATCGCCCGCAGGAGAGCATTGAAGAGCGCGAGAGGGTGCGGCGCAGCCGTTTGCTCTCCTGGATCTTGCTCGGATTGCTCGTGGCATTGGTGGCATTTATTCCTGGCACCATGAGCGATCGGGCTTCGGCCTTTGCCGGGATTGGTGCGCTGCTTGGTATCATTTTGATCATTTTTCTCAACCGTATTGGCCGAGTTACCGTGGCTGGTACGCTTTTGACTCTGCTTGCCAGCGCCTCGACCATCAGCGTCATCATCTGGTCCCCGGATGGCCATATTCACCTCGTCTATCTGCCGGCGTTGGACTTTATGGTTGTGCCAGTCATCCTGGGTGCTTCTGTACTGCCGCGTGTGTTTACCTTTATACTTGCGCTTTTCAATATCGGCATCATTTATGGTGATATGCTTTTGCAGCCTAAATCAGCCGATCTCCTGGCCGCCATTCGAGCTTATGGAGCCAACGGTGGCGGCATGATGGTTTTGACCGGGCGACCAGTGGCGCTGATCATTATCTGCGCCACGATTGCCTATATATGGGTACGCAGTATGGATGTGGCCTTGAAACGTGCCGATCACGCGGAAGAGCTGCGAACTATCGAGCAGTATTTCTCACAACAAGAAAAGGAGCGCAGTCTGCGCGTTGAGGAATTTGTTCAGGAGACAATTAACGCCATCAGTGCGCTTGCTAACGGCCAGGAGGGCTTGTTACTGCTCTCTCCGACGCACCCGTGGCAGGAGCAGGCGACATTTATTAATACACAGTTAAAGCAATTTCACCGTCTGAAGCAGACGAGTCGCGGCAATAACGACCAGATTGCCCAGGCGATGGAGAGCTTGCTCAAAACTGTTCAGCGGGTGAATAGCGGTCAGGCTGTGGCCGCCGTGCTCGATCCGCGCCAGTTCAGGACGCCGGTTCCGCAGGTCAACGAGCTTGCCCGTTACCTTTACTATATGCTTCAGGGCAGAGCTGCTCCGGTCGTTTTACCGAGCCGTCCACTGTAGAGAAGCAATGCGTGTATGGTACAATCAAGCAAACGCCAGGAAATAAAAGGGGTATAGTTATGCTTGCTCTGCGTTACCAGAACGCAATCTTAGGACTTGATAGAAACTATCAGAAGCCCGTTATACCAGCTGGTGAGGCGCTGATCAAGGTGTTGCAAGTAGGCATTTGCAACACCGACCTGGAGATCACCAGGGGCTACATGGATTTTCAGGGAGTGCCGGGTCACGAATTTGTCGGCGTAGTCGAAGAGATTGCCCACCAGTCGGGAGCTTCAACTCCGCACTCACTGGTGGGCAAACGCGTGGTTGGTGAGATCAACGCCGCCTGCCGTCAATCCAACTGCGTCTATTGCTCGCGTGGCCTCTATACCCATTGTCCGCAGCGTACCACGCTGGGCATTGTGCAGCGCGACGGCGCTTTTGCTGAATACCTCACCTTGCCCGTAGAAAACCTTCATCTTGTCCCCGATCAAGTGAGTGACGACGAGGCGGTCTTTGTCGAGCCGCTGGCGGCCAATTTCGAGATCCTTGAGCAGGTCCATATCCGCCCGACCGACCGCGTGGCTGTGCTGGGTGACGGAAAAATGGGTCAGCTTGCCGCGCGTGTCCTGGCCCTGAGTGGCTGCGAGATCACGCTGGTTGGCAAGCATCCCGAAAAGCTGCTTCTTGTCGAACACCTCGGTATCAATGTCTGTCTGCTTGAAGATAGTCAGACGCTGGTCGCCGGAGGTCGTCGTCGCTTCGACGTGGTTGTCGAGTGTAGTGGAGCGGCGCAGGGACTGGAAACTGCGCTGCAATTGCTCAGGGCCAGAGGCGTGCTTGTGCTTAAAAGTACTGTTGCAGAAAAGAGCTTGCTGCATCTTGCCCCGCTGGTTATCAACGAGATCCAGGTACAGGGATCGCGTTGTGGTCCCTTTGCCCCCGCCTTGCGAGCCTTGAGTCAGAAATTGATCGATGTGCGCCCACTGATCAGTGGTCGCTATAGTCTGGACAACGCTCTGATTGCTTTTGATTACGCGGTTCAGCCGGGTGTGCTTAAAGTGCTAGTTCATACCTGAAATCGTTAACAGTGCCATTCAAGAATCGTCAGAAGCAGGAGTGCAGAGGGCGCAGCCCTTTGCCGGAGCGCGAGGTGTCCTCCATACGCGCGGACGTAGCGGGATGGTTAAGGGCTGCTGCCCTTAACCGGGGTTTGGGGTGTCCCCAATACATTTTTTATATTGTTTTGCCTGTTTTGCCTCCGGCAAAACAGGAGTGCAGAGGGTGTCCCTCTGCTAAAGTCCGCGCAAATGGAGGTGTCCTTGCAAAAACCTCTTGTTCCTCTTTTGCCCGCCGCCGCAGGCGGCCAGGGCGGACTTTTGAACAGCTTTGAAATCGTGAAAGAATCCATTGTAATTCCTCGGGAGGGCGGTTATACTGGTGGGGCTGAAAAACAGGGAGAGCATGTGCTGATGAGTTGGAGGAGCAAGACAAAACACATTCAGGGAGGGAGCCGCAGGCATGGATCAGAACCCTACAGAGCCGCCGTACAGGCAGATACCTTACGAGCAGCAATACCACCCGAGTCAACCCTATCCGCCGCCGACGCAATATGGCATGCCGGTGCCGCCACCGGTCGCGCCACCGGTCTATGTTGTCCAGCAGCCCCGACAGTCGTCGACCAAAACTATCTGGCTGGTAGTGGGGATTATTCTGGCGGTCTTTCTCGTTGTAGGGGGCGGGTGTTGTGCGATAACTTCGTTGGGTTTGTTTAAAAGCGCCCAGGTTATAAGCACCGCTGTGCAGTCGTCAGATCTGACGCTGACTGCCGATGCGCAGACCGAGATCGCCGATGAGGCGTCGCCAGAGCAGCAGGCCTCCGATTACTACTTTGCTGTAGAGGAGCAAGATTATAGTGGAGCCTATGATTACATGGTAAGTACGACGACAAGTCTGACGAGTTTTATGCAGCAGGCGCAGGCGTTAGATAGTTCATCCGGCCTGGTGACCAGTTATACTGCCGTACCAGATCCCAGCGACCCGACGCATGTAACCGTCAATGCGGTACGCCAGAAGGCGGGCAGCTACACCGTTCACCTGACATTTGTGCAGGATAGCTATCAGTGGGCCATCAATTCGTTTGATACTATCTAAGTACAATCAAGGCAAGTTTCTGGGATAGATAGCGCCTGTATCCGGCGTGTTATCCCACAAGCAACAGGTGATTCTACCTAGACCTGGATAAAGAGCAACTATGAGCGACTATGACGCAATCGCACCATTTTACGATATTGAGCATACGCAGTTTGACGAAGATGTGGATATGTATCGCAACTTTGCCGAGTTGTGCGGGGGAAAGATTTTAGAACTGGCCTGTGGCAGCGGGCGTTTGCTTCTGCCGCTAGCCCGCGATGGGTATACCTTGACCGGTGTCGACAACTCGCCTGCGATGCTGGAGCTGGCCAGGCAGGCGCTCACCGATGCCGGAACCGTTGCCCGTTGCCAGCTTGTCCAGCAGGATATGTGCCAACTCCAACTGCTCGACAAGTATCGGCTAGCAATCGTTGCACTCGGTTCGTTTGGACATATCACGACGCGTCAGACCCAACAGCAGGCCCTGGACGCTATTCGTAGGCATCTGAGCATCGGAGCCACATTTGTTCTGGATATCAGCAATGAGGATGCACGCTATATGGAACCACTGAGCGGGCATATGTTGCACCAGGGGACCTGGCAGCAGAAGGATGGCGCATATGTCACCCATTTTCTCAGTCCATTCTCTTCGAATACGCATCACTTACTGGAATTAACTCATTTCTATGATGTTCATCATCAGGGTCAGGCTGTGCAACGCACCATGTCGCAGACCGCGCTCTATCTTTTTGAGCGCAATGAGGTCGAATTCTTGCTGGAACAGGCGGGGTTTCGCATCAAAGATCTGTATGGCACATATGATTTTGGACCCTATGAACACACAAGCCCAAGAATGATTTTTATCGCGGAGGCACGCTAGGATTATGGTTTTACACCCGTGGGAACTTGGCACCGTGGAGGCGCGGGCGCTCCAATACAAACTGGCCCGGCAGATTGTGCTAGAGGATGCATTTGGTCAGGTGCGTAGGGTTGCTGGTGTGGATATGGCGATCAATGAAGAGAACCATATGGCGCGAGCGGCGGTTGTCCTGCTCGCTTACCCCAACCTGGAAGTTCTAGAAAAGCACGTTTACGAAGAGCCTTTGCGGATGGATTATATCCCCGGTCTGCTCTCGTTCCGTGAATTGCCGAGTGTGCTGGGCGCGTTGGCTCAACTAAAATCTGCCCCGGACCTCATCATGGCTGATGGACATGGGATCGCCCACCCCAGACGCCTGGGCATCGCCTCCCACCTGGGTCTGTGGCTCGATGTACCTACGATTGGTTGTGCCAAGTCGGTGCTGGTGGGCCACTACGAAGCTGTGGGTGAAAGAGTCGGTGACTGGTCGCCGCTGCTGGATAAAGGTGAAACCATCGGAGCGGGCCTGCGCACGCGTACCAAAGTTAAACCCATGTTCATCTCGTCAGGGCATAAAATCAGTCTGGCCAGCAGCATCAAGTTTGTCCTGGCGTGCGGACGTGGCTATCGCTTGCCCGAAACGACACGCCAGGCCGATAAGCTCTCGAAAGACAACGCCTGGCGGGAATAAGCGCATCTGGAACTCATCCCTGGTGTCTGGCGAGCGTGTTTTGTCGGTTGCACCAGCGCCAGGGATGCCTCACAGGTTCTGGCCCTCTTCGTCCTGACCGGTATAGAGAGGTGCAGTGAAATAAAAGATTGTACCGTGTGCCTCGTCGTTTTTTTCCAGGCTCTGAGGTCGACTCGCAAAATAGATCTCTCCACCGTGCTGCTCGACGATCAGGCGGGCAATCGAGAGGCCCAGACCATAGCCCCCCATCTTGGATTGCATAGCGTGATTGGACTGGTAGAAGCGCTCAAAGACGTGGGGCTGATCTTCCAGCGGAATGCCATCGCCTGTATCGATTACTGAGAAGAGGACCATATCGGGCCTGGTTGGGTGCAGTTCTACGCGGATGGTGACTGTCCCATAAGGGGGAGTAAATTTGATTGCGTTGGTCACCAGATTGTTGAGCACCTGCTTCATGCGCTGCGGATCGGCGTAGAGCAATGGAGTCTGCTCGGGAAGGTCTTTTTCCAGAATGACCGTCGCCTTCATTGCCTGCAATTTTAAACTGGTCACCACCTGCTTGGCCAGTACGCGTACATTGACTTTTTGACACTTCATTTCAAACTGACCCGAATCTGAGCGCGTCATAAAGAGAATGTCTTCGACGATTGCCATGAGCTGCTGCACGCCTTCCTGAGCATAGCCGAGGTATTTGCGTTGCTCTTCGTTCAGGCTGCCCATGTGACCCTGCATCATCAGGTCGATAAAGCCATGAACCGAGTTGAGCGGGGTGCGCAGCTCGTGCGAGACCATCGAAACAAAGTTGGCCCGCACCTGGTTCGCCACTTTGAGCGTCGTGAGGTCGCGGGCGTTAAACATTACTCCGCTCACTCCCTCAACCGGAACCGGGACGACGCTGGCCGAATATTCTGACGAGATACCGGGCCGCGCTCCCAGAAAGAGTTCTTCCGACGGGAGCGCCTGGTTGTTTTGGCGCACGCGCACCAGCGGACAGTTCGACGTGCCGCAGAGCAGAGTACCGTTTAAATTGCGGCACATCAGCACCTCTTTGCACGAACGTGTGCAGGCCTCGCTGCGTGTGAGACCTAGCTTGACCTCTGCGCAAGGATTGCAATCGTGAACCTGAAATTCGGCTCCCACAACGACGATAACCGAGGGCGCACGCTCAAAGGCAGCCCGTAGATACGCAGTATCTTCAGCTTCTGCGACTTTGTGCTCGCGTGGTGAACGTTGGCCGCGCGAGCGTTTCGGCATCTCGGCCGCAGGAGTCGGCACGAGCGTATGCTCAAACGCAGTGTGCTCGTCTGGGTGATCTCCCGTTCCCGGCGGGGCCTGCTTGCTATCTTTCCGCACATAAACCTCCCTATTTACCCACAAACTTATAGCCGATACCGCGCACAGAAATAATATATTGAGGGTTCAAGATATCCTCCTCCAGTTTCCGGCGCAGTCGACGAATATAGACATCGACGATATTGCTGCTATTTTCGTCTTCATTCCAGACTGCGGCCAGCAATTGATTGCGGTCGACGGCCTGCCCGGACGAGGCCATCAGGACGCGCAGCACTTGCATTTCAGTATGCGTGAGCATAATCGGGGGACGTCCGGCGATCACCACTTTGAGTTCTGCGGGAAACAGTTCGACCTGGCCAGCGCGGATACTGTGATTGCCAGGGGTATTATGTTTTTTGATGCGGCGTAAAACAGCCTGGACGCGAGCGACCAGTTCCTGATGATTATACGGTTTGGTGATATAGTCATCGGCCCCAATATTAAAACCATGCAGTTTTGCTTCCAGGCCATCCTGAGCGGTCATAAAGATAAGAGGAGTTTCGTAGCCCTCTGCCCGCAACTTTTCTGAGAACTGAAACCCATCTAGATAAGGCATGGTCACATCGAGGAGGAGCAAGTCTGGTTCGCGCCTTTGAATCATTTTCATTGCGCCATGAGGGTTATCGGTCGTTTCTACCTCATACCCCTCTTTAGTTAAAGCAAACTGAACCAGGGCGTTTGCGAAAACATCGTCATCAACGACAAGAATGTACACAGTCTTTCCCCTCATTGAACTAGCGATTCGTTTTATCTGCCTTAAAAGGGCTGGCACTATACGTAGGGGGAAGAAATGTAAAGAACCAGCGAGTTCTGATTAAGAGACTGCACTACTCCCTGTGGCTTCAGGGTACAACGCTAACCAGGAGATGTCAAGCTTGCACTTCAGCAGTTGAGCGTGATTTCTCCAGATAGATCATGAGAATAGCGAGGTCGGAGGGTGAGACCCCTTCGACGCGCGACGCCTGGCCGATAGTACGTGGGCGTATATGGTCTAGTTTCTGTCGGGCCTGGATGCGCAGGTGCGGGATCGCCTGATAGTCGACGGTTGCTGGAATATGTTGTTCTTCCAGTCGCCGGGTTCGATGCACCTGTTGTTCTTGTTTACGCACATAGTTCTCGTACTTGACCTGTAATTCAACCTCTTCAGCCACCTCTTCAGCCAGGGCAGGTAACGCGAAGGTATGGGACGACCCGCTGGCCTCGTCTGTCTCAAGTGAGGGGTGGGCGGGTGAGTCGCTGCTCTGTGAGAGATGTGCAACCTGTTGGTAGTTTACGCCCGGTCGGCGTAAGAGTTCCCGCGCCGAGAGCATCTGCCCGAGGGGTTGAATCCCCAGTGCTTGGGCGTGGGCTTCAGTGGCGCGTGACGTTGTGAAGAAAACCTTGTCCAGACCAGCCAGGGTCTGTTGAATATGCTCGCGTTTGCGTTGCAAGCTGGCATAATGGGTTGCGTCGAGCAGACCAAACTTGTAGGCATAGTCGCTCAGCCGCAGGTCGGCGCTATCGGGTCGCAAGAGCAAACGATATTCGGCGTGTGAAGTATGCAGGCGGTAGGGTTCGCTCAGTTCGCGGGTTGCCAGGTCGTCGAGCAGGACGCCGATATATGCCTCGTGGCGTCCGAGCACGAACGGTTGTTGACCGCGTACAGAGAGTGCGGCGTTGATGCCGGCCATGATCCCTTGAGCTGCGGCCTCTTCATAGCCGGAGGTGCCATTGATCTGTCCTGCGAAGAAAAGGCCGGCCACTGCTTTGGCCGCCATGCTTGCCAGGAGCTGATCGGACGGTACATAGTCGTACTCTACCGCATAGCCGACGCGCATCATCTCGACGTGTGCCAGCGCGGGGATGCTGCGCAACATCGCCAGCTGCACGTCTTCGGGCAGACTGGTGTTCATCCCCTGGACATAGACTTCGCCAGTGCGCCATCCTTCTGGCTCCAGAAAGATCTGATGGCGTATTTTATCGGCGAAACGCACGATTTTATCTTCAATCGAAGGACAGTAGCGTGGACCAATCCCTTCGATAATGCCTGTATAGAGCGGTGAGCGGTGCAAGTTATTGCGAATAATCTGGTGTGTTTGCTCGTTAGTATGCACCAGATAGCAGGGCAACTGAGGACGCCAGCCGTGGAGGTCCTCGTCTGTGACAGGATAGACCGGATTGGGATGTTTCCCAGGCAACTGCACATCCTCACGTGCCGAGCGATCGGCGGAAAAGAAAAACGGCACCCGACTCCCTGGTTGCGGATCGGTCAGGCTAAAGTCGATTGTGCGTGCGTCAATCCGTGGCGGCGTGCCAGTCTTGAAGCGGCGCGTTTTCAGCCCGAGTTCTCCAAGCGAACCCGTCACACCCAACGCCGGACCTTCACCAGCGCGTCCCCCCGGTTGTGTCTTATCGCCTACCACCAGCCGACCATTGAGAAAGGTACCTGTCGTCAAAACCGTCGCGTCAGCTTCGTAGTGCCAGCCATTACTGGTCAGAACGCCGGTAATCTGAGGACGACCATCGGGTCCACTTCGACTGAGCAACCCGGTCATCGTCGCTTGTTTGAGATCCAGGTTAGGCTGGCTTTCCAGTACAGACTTCATCGACAGCCGATACGCCTGTTTATCGCACTGAGCACGCAACGCCTGCACCGCCGGACCCTTGCTGGTATTGAGCAGACGTACCTGGATAAAGGTGCGATCGGTGTTGCGGGCAATCTCTCCCCCCAGTGCATCGATCTCTTTGATCAAGTGGCCTTTGGCGGGACCACCCATCGAGGGATTGCACGGCATTAACGCCACACTGTCCAGGTTCATGGTCAGTAAGAGCGTCTTGCGTCCCATCCGAGCCGAGGCAAGCGCCGCCTCGCAACCGGCATGCCCGGCTCCGACGACTATCACCTCGTATACTCCACGCAATAGCTGCTCTGTGGGTAGTGTAGCGGATTGGATCTCGTGTCTGTTATGCTCAGTTTCGTTACTCATAGCTGTAGATCTCGACCGGCCCTTCCAGTCTTCCTCGTTCTGTCGCTGAATGAATGTTTGTACTGACTTTCCACTTTACGGTATTATCCCTCAGTTGCATCCGTACGTCAAGAGAATGAGGAGAAACACATACATTTGTACGTACAATCGTTGAAAAATGTATTCGCGATTGCTTTTGTCTGAGTCTGCTTTGTCAAATGCTGTCCGGTGTGCTACCATTAGCAAAAAGATAGTTGCAGATCAGACAGAGGAGGGAGTCTTTCCGTGTCAGATACATTTGAAGCGCTCTATTCCACGCGGCTCAAAGCGGTATTTACCGAGCAGGCTCGCCAGCAGATCGCGCTCGGCGCTGAGTCGTTGCCTTCGGCGCAGGCGTATGCTGAGTTGGGGAAACCCGATTTCGCGCTGGCTTTTCTTCTGCTGACCGAATGTACTGAGGAAGAGAAACGCGAAGTCCTGGCCCACGCCTATGAGCGGCGAGCGGCTCTCTCGCAGACAAAGGCCAGCGAGCTGAGCGTACAATTTCATCGTCCTTTTCCGCTCATTCAGCTCGAAGCACGCAAGGATCTTCTGGCCGCTCAATCTGTGCGCCAGGGCGAACCCGTGCCGGAGAGCATCTATCATATGGCCGACCATTAGATACCTGTGCCGCTTTTTCTCGCAAAAGAGAGAGATAAATGGGTTCGCCCAGACGTATAAAATAGTGGGGATTTTGTGAAGTCTTTCACATGTTTGCGTACTGCTTGTATGTTAAACTTAGGGGGGGAATCTGTTTAAGTCGACATATCCAACAAACATAATACACCTGACCTTCTTACCTTATTTTCTGCGTTTGGACTGAAAAGAATAAAGGGCGGCGGCTTCCCTACATTTTTGAAGACGCTGTATTTCTTATGAAATTATGTCACAATGTTTAAATCCAAAAAAAGCACATCCAAACCCCAACGTATTTACTCACTCGACTGTACACGCGGTTGATGAGACTTCTAGCGAGTCTGCGGTGGAGCAGGTTGCCTGTCAGTTTTGTAAATATTTGCTAGAAGGCGCTATACTTGGGGATTGCCGGATTATTCGCTGGATCGGCTCCGGGGCGTTTGGTGATGTCTATGAAGCGGAACAGATGCCTCCGCTCAGTCGGCGTGTTGCTATTAAGATTATGTCGCTGGAACGCGTAGTCGACGGCGAGTCGGCTGAAATGTTTGCCCGCGAGGTCAGTACAATCGCTGCACTCGACCATCCGAATATTCTGCCTGTGCTGCGCGTTGGGATGATCGAAGATGGACGATCTTACCTGGTGATGAAATATGCCGCTCAAGGCTCCCTGCAAAAATTTTGTCAGTCCGGCCCGCCCTTGATCTCGCGCCTGCCCACGCTGGCCGACGCAAACATTGTACAGACCCCCACCGATGAGCTGGCTATCGTTTCTGCCGAGACCCAGTGTATTGTCGATGTGATTGATGAGATCGAGTCTGCGCACACCCGCGCCTCTGCTCCTGTCGGTGAGCCGACCGTTGAGACTCTTCGCCTCGCGCCCTCTGAGGTTCAGACGCCGTCCGAAGACGCGTCTTATGCTGCCGATGCGACTCATCGTGCTGCTCAGCAGGTTGTCAGAGAGACAGAGCAGGCCCACCAGGCGACTCTAGAGAAGCAGAGATCCGTCGCGCTTGCTCCACAGCCACAGCTAGAATCTCCCGATGCTTCAACTCCGGCTGAGGTCCCTGAACAAGTTCCAGCCGAGTCGCCCATCGACGGAGCGGCCAACGGGGTCGAGGTCGAGGCGATTGCTACAATCTTATTGCCCATGCATGCCGCTCTGCCGTCGTCTCCACTGCCGTCCAGCAGTTGGACCGTGCTGACGCCTCAGCAAGTGCTGGGCTATGTTGAAGAGGCCGCTGCCGCTTTACAATATGCTCATGAACACGGATTGATCCACCTGGATGTCAAGCCGGCAAATCTACTGTTGGATGCGCAGGGTCGTTTGATGCTGGCCGACTTTGGGGTTTCGGTCTTGTTGGAAGGCTACACGCATGCCTCGCTGCACTGTTACGTTGGCACGCCGCTGTATACTGCGCCGGAGCAGTGGCTGGAGCAGCCACGGGCGGCCAGCGATCAGTACGCGCTGGCGGTGACCTGTTATCAATTGCTGACCGGGCGTGCGCCTTTTAGCGGCAATCTGTACGCGGTTATGCATGGTCATCTTCAGGCAGTCCCACCGTGCATGAGCGAGTTTAATCTCCTGATTCCTCCGGCGGTTGAAGCCGTGATCCAGCGTGCGCTCGCCAAAGATCCTGTGGCTCGTTACCCCGATATGCTCAGCTTTGCTCAGGCCTATCGCGAAGCGCTTGAAAGCGCCGCAAGCTCACCAGCAGATCCGCCAGCCTATCCACGTGTGACGCTTGTGCTGGAGCCGCCACCTGCGGCGGTGCGTCCACCCCAGCTCTTGCTTGCGCCGGTCGTAGCGGCGGCTCCTGGCTTAACCGCCAATATGCTGGGCAAAACCGCACAGGTAGGTACATTCAGCGATGTGCCGTCAGTTGCGCCCCGCAAACGCGTCAGATCGTCGCGCACTGCACGCTGGCGCAATCTGCTCTTACTCCTGTTGACCGTCGCGTTGATTGGTGCGGGCAGTTTTAGTCTTGTGCGCTCGCAGCGACCGTGCTGGTTGGGTATCTGTGCGCAGATCGCGTTGAGCACGCACGATGTAAGTTTTACCAACAGTTCGTCCGGGGACGTGAAGATTACCAATACCGGCACTGCTGACCTGCACTGGCAGGCCACGCTGGCCGCCGGGTCGCTCTCGACCTGGCTCTCGCTTGCTCCCGCCAGCGGTGTCTTGTCTGCCGGTCATGCCGCGCTCTTGACTCTCAGCACAGATGTCAACAATCTCAACACTAACGAGGTAGGTCTGGTTGAAATAAATGGTGGCGCTGGTATCGCGCCGCAGTTTATTACTGTGACGGAGACGGTAGTGAAGAAGGGACTGGCGAACGTTTCTATCACTACCACTGGCACCTCGTTTCTCTACCAGCAGGGACAACTTACGCCTGCTATGCAACAGATCAGCATCACCAATCGCAGCGGTCACCTGCTCAACTGGTTTGCCGAATCGACCGAGAACAACTGGTTGCTGGTTACTCCCCACCAGGGCAATCTGAGCGACAACCAGATGGTCACGCTCAATGTCGCGGTGACCGATCCGAAAAGTTTGCAAAACGATCAATACACCGTCACCTTTTCGCTCTTTGGCGAGCTTGATAGTCAATCGCCGCCCTTGCCGCTCCAGACCATCAACTTCGACCTGAAGGTCTATCAGGAGGCGGCGGCAACCCCGACCACCGTTCCGCTCAGTCCAACCCCCCAGGCTCCGGTCTCGTTTACCGCCAATTCGATCATCGGTACAGGCGCACCCGATGTATCTCGTTCGGCGCACAGTATGGTCTGGGATATGCAAGATAATCAGTTGCTCGTCTTCGGAGGCGTGGATGGTCAGGGGAATCTGCTCAACGATCTCTGGTCGTATGCCCCAGATACCAACACATGGACCGATCTGGTGCCTGCCAATCCCGCAGCTACCAACTGTGCGACGGCCAGTAGTCCGGCTCCACGTATGAATGCCGCGATGGTCTGGGATAGCGTCTCGAATCAGGTCTTGCTCTATGGCGGCCAGGGTGCGAACACCAACTACCTCAGCGACCTCTGGTCTTACTCCCCTGCGAAAGGCACGTGGACCGCGCTGGCCTGCACTGGTAACGGTCCAGGGGCGCGAGCAGGTGCAGGCGTGGTCTGGAATGGTACACAGATGTTTGTGCTGGGTGGCATTAACTCCACTGGACTCCTGAACGATTTCTGGACCTATACTCCCGGCACTGGCTGGCAAACGGTCTCCACCTCCACGCCTCTGGGCGCACGCGCTTTTGTCACTATGTCCTGGGACAGCGACCAGCAGCAGCTCTATGTCTTTGGGGGTCTTCAGAGCAGCGGTCAGCAGAAAGGCGATTTTTACGTTTACCAGCCTGGCAATGGTTGGAATGCAATAGTTTCCGGCAGCACCAACCTGCCTCTCCCGCGTGAGCAGGCGATGAGCGTCTGGGATAGTACAGACGGTCTCTTCCTGCTGATGGGAGGTTGGGAGAAAAATAATGCTACCACCCACAGCGCCCTCTGGGCCTACTCGCCCTCGCAGAATGCCTGGTGGGAGATTGTCTCGCTGCAAAGCTCAAGCGTCACAAGCATCATTCCCAGTCGCTCGGCCTCGATGATGGTCTGGGATAGTACGCACGGTCGCGCCTATATCTACGCCGGAGCCGGCAGCGACGCAACGATTACCCTCAAAGACCTCTGGGAGATCGCCCCAGCCTGAATCTCGCCACAGTAGGGATGCAAGGGGCAGGGTTATTTCATGCTCGATGTATGGCCCCTCCCCTCTGGGGTGGGAGGTCGCAAGCCAGAGGCTTGCGGAGAATGAGCAACCCTGACGCTCAGCGAAAAAATACTAGACAACTCCTGACAAATCTGGCATAATCAAAAACAATCTGAATCCTAAAAGCATCGAAGGGGAAAAGTACACAGGCCACCCGGTCTTAGAGAGAGAGAGCACCAACCGCTGCAAGCCCTCTCGTCTGAAGTCTGTAGAAGTTCGCCCCTGAGCTGACAATTGAGCGGCTGAGCCAGTCTTAGCCAGGTAGATTGCCCCGGTTCGTCCCCGTTATCGGATAAGAAGAGTGTCCCGCGTTGCCTCTCCTGATGGAGAGCGCCTGGGGAGTGGTCGTGTCTCGTCTGCTGGCGGGACGCTGCCTGTGACAAACAAGGGTGGTACCACGAAGATCGCTGATAGCTTCGTCCCTCGCGACGAGTGTATCAGCTTTTTTGATTCTCACACAAGCAAAGGTGGACACCGCATGAGCAATCTGGTCCAACAAGGGATGTTACAACAAATAGAGCAACTCCAGCAGGAGGCCAGCACTGCACTGGCCAGCGCCAGCACGACCGAAGAGACGCGGGCCTGGCACAGCGAGTACCTGGGCCGTAAGGGACGCATGACTGGCGTGCTGCGCAATCTGAGTGCGCTCAGTGCTGAGGAGCGCCCGCCGGTCGGCAAGCGGGCCAATGAGGTCAAGGAGGCGCTGGAACAGGCGTTGACAGCTCGTCAGACAGCTCTGGCCCTGGCCGAACTTGAGGCTGTACGCAGCAAAGAACTTATCGATGTAACGCTGCCCGGTCGCCCGCAGACCCCCGGCAAGATCCATCCAACCACGCGTGTCCTACGCGATATCTACGCTATCTTTGGCTCGATGGGCTTCCAGATCTATGATGCGCCCGAAGTCGAAACCGACGAGTACAATTTTCAATTTCTCAATATACCTCCGGGCCATCCCGCGCGAGATATGTGGGATACCTTCTATACAACCGACCCTGAGGTACTGCTGCGCACGCACACCAGTCCTGGCCAGATTCGCGCGATGCGCGAATACGCGCCTGAGACGATCCGTGTCATTCTGCCGGGTAAGGTTCACCGCTACGAGCCGGTCACTGCCCGCTCAGAATCGATGTTTTACCAGGTCGAGGGTCTGGCAGTCGGACGAAATATTACCTTTAGCGACCTCAAAGGGGTGATTACCAGCTTCGCCACGCAATTGTATGGAGCGGGCCACGAGATGCGTTTTCGCAAGAGCTACTTCCCCTTCACTGAACCTAGCGTTGAGGTGGATATGGCCTGTGTGCTCTGTAATGGCAAAGGTTGTCACATCTGTAAACATACTGGCTGGCTGGAGATCCTGGGCGCAGGCATGGTCCATCCGGTTGTGTTGCAGTATGGCGGCTACGATCCCGCCGAGTATAGCGGCTTTGCCTTTGGTATGGGGCCTGAACGTATTGCGCTCCTCAAGTACGACATCGACGATATTCGCTACTTTTATGCAAATGACGTGCGTTTCCTGGAAAATATTGGTTAAAGAAAAGAAAGTGAAACAATGTTAGTACCCCTTTCCTGGCTGAAAGAGTATGTGGACCTCAAGCTGTCAGTTGAAGAGTTGGCCAGTCGGCTTTCGATGGCAGGCATGGAGGTCGAGGAGATTAAACGCGCGGGCGACTGGTGGGACTCAACGACGATCCTGGTTGGCCAGGTCCGCTCGATTAAGCAGCACCCGAATGCGGATCGTCTGACGCTGGTGGAGATCGATTATGGTGCAGGCGTTGAACAGGTGGTGACTGGTGCTCCCAATATCTTTGCTTATAAAGACCTTGAGACGCTGCCGACCTTAAAGGTGGCCTTCGCCCGTAATGGCGCTGTTCTTCTCGATGCCTATAGTGAGGAGCGGCCACGTCCAAAAAAGAAGCTCAAGGGTTCAAAGATTCGCGGTATCCCTTCAAATGGCATGGTCTGTTCTGAGCGCGAACTGGGGCTGAGTGAGGAGCACGAGGGCATCTTGCTCCTGCCAGAGGACGCGCCTGTAGGCGTGCCGCTGCGCGACTATCTGGGCAACGAGGTCTTTGAACTGGGCCTGACTCCCGATATGGCCCGCTGTCTGAGCATGATCGGCGTGGCGCGTGAAGTTTCAGCGTTGACCAATGCAGCGTTGCACCTGCCTCCAGATGAGACCGCCAGCGCTGGAGGCGACGAGGCAACGACCTACATGAATGTGAAGATTGCGAACCCCGAGTTGTGCAATCGCTACATCGGTCTGATCATTAAGAACGTGCAGGTCGGGCCTTCGCCAAAATGGATGCAGGAGCGCCTGACCCTGGCTGGCATGCGCCCGATCAATAATATCGTTGACATAACCAACTATGTGCTCCTGGAATGGGGTCAACCCTTGCACGCCTTTGACTACGATATCCTCAAAAAGCGGGCGTTACGTCGCGGCGAGGAGCAACCGACTATCACGGTGCGTACGGCCTATCCCGGCGAGAAGCTGCTAACGCTCGATGGAGCCGAGCGCGAGCTAGATGCGTCGATGTTGATAATCGCCGATACGCAGGGAAGTATCGGCATAGCTGGCGTCATGGGTGGCGCTGAGACCGAGGTCGGCGAGGAGACGCGCACGATTTTCCTCGAATCGGCGACCTTTGAGAATATCAGTAACCGCCGCACAAGTCAGAAGCTCAAGCTGCACAGCGAGGCCAGCCACCGTTTCTCGCGCGGTATCCCGGCGCAGCTCAACCCGGTCGCGGGCGAACGCGCGGCTGCCCTGATGTGTACATACGCTGGCGGCACCGTGGTTCACGGACGCATCGACAGCTACCCTGTGCCGCAGAGCGAGCGCGTGGTCTATGTCACCGCCAGCGATGTGCGCCGTCTGCTGGGTATGGCGATTAGTCTGGAGATCATTAAGCTGAGTCTTGAGCGCCTTGATATGCGTTGCGACGTTCTGCCCGCTCTTCCGGCAACACGCGAGGAACTGGGTACGGGCGCATTTGGTCTGCGCGTCGAGCCTGGTGAGCCGGTGCTGCGCTGTATCACGCCCTGGCATCGCCTGGATATCCAGGTGCCTGCCGATCTGTGTGAGGAGGTAGCTCGCGTCATCGGCTACGAGGATATCGCGACGACCTTACTGGACGATGTTCTACCGCCTGTCCACATTAATGATACACTGCGTACCGAGGAGACGATGCGCGATATTCTCACTAGCTGCGGGTTGATGGAGACCATCAACTACGCGTTGACTACGCCCGAGAACCACGCCCGCTTACTACGTCAGACGCCCGAAAGTCAGCTTGGACCATTTGTTACGCTAGTGAACCCGCTTAACGTCAACCGCCGTGTGATGCGTCGTTCGTTGCTGGTCAGTGCGCTAGAGAACGCGGTCTACAACTATCGCTATACCTCGCGTCTGGCCAATTTCGAGATCGGTCGCGTCTATCTGCCCGAGAAAGGTCATGGTCGCTTGCCGCTAGAGGAGCGCCGACTGAGCATTCTGCTCACCGGACCACGCCGTCGTGCCAGTCTGCACGCCGATGCAGCCGGGAGCGAACCGTTCGATTTCTTCGACCTCAAGGGGATTGTCGAGACGCTCTTTGCCCGCCTGGGCATTGCGGTCAGCGATATCGAGTACGCAGCAAAAAATGTTTCACCTGCCTTCGCGAGTACCTGCGCGGAGATCAGGCTGCACGGCGCAGCTCAGGGCGTGCTGGGCGAGATTCATCCACTGGTGCTTCAGGGCTATGACCTCCCGACATCCGCGCGGGTCTACGTGGCTGATCTGGCGATTGAGCCGCTGGTCAAGCCTGGCTGGCGACTTCAGCCGATGAAGCCGATCAGTGCCTATCAGCCGGTGGTGGAAGACCTGGCCTTTGTAGTTAGCGAGGAGGTGACGGCTGGCGAGCTTCAGAGTGCGATCCGCAAGGCCGGCGGAAATCTGCTCACAAAAATTGAACTGTTCGACATCTATCGTGGTCAGCCCATTGCGGAAGGACACAAGTCTCTGGCCTACCAACTGACCTACGAGAGCATAGAGGGCAACCTGCCCGAAGCACGCGTGCAGGATCTACGCAACCGCATCATCCGCCGCGTCTCTGACACTGTCGGGGCAAGCTTGCGCGAATAGACAAGCAAGAAAGGTATGAGTCATCCCTGATTTCTCTACTGTTTATGGTCGACAAAACGCAACAGGAGTGCAGAGGACGGGGGTTCGGGGGTACAGACCCCGAAAAACCTTTTTTACTTGTTTTGTCGGTCGCCTGCGGCGACCGACAAAACAAGTAGGATGTTTGTCCTGCTTTCTTGCAGGTCGATCAAGAATAACCCACGCGCCAGAATCTCGCCTGCAAGCGTACAGACGACAATCAGATAGAGCATGCCCGTTGCCGACTGGAACGAGCGGTCGCGCACAAGTTTCCAGGTCAGACCGCCCAGGATCAGTGGGATCGCGAAGCCGACGAGCAGGCGTAGCCAGCCGATGGCTGTAGTGCTTAGCGGCGCGACAGTCGGCACATCGGTCGGCTTGACAGTGACGGCCGCTGGTGTGGCACTGACCGTCACTGTGGCGACGATTGGAGTGCTCGGTGTGTTTGCCTGCGCCTGCACAGGTGCAATGCTTGCCCCGGCTGCCAGGAAAAAGACTACTTCGAGTAGCACACCGACCAGGACCAGCGTGGTCGAGAGCAGGAGCGGCTTTTCGGTCATAGCGGGCGTGACCAAGTACCAGTGTCCAAGCCACATCGCGGTCATTACTCCGCCAAGTGCCAGAGCCGCGGCAAAGAAGCCCGCGATAATCAGGTCACCACCAAAGATCGAACTGGCCAGGGGCCGATAGATCATGCCCAGCACGAAAAGCGCAACCAGACCCGCAAGTACTGCCAGACCACCGCTGACCATGCGCAGGATATAGATGGTACCGACCGCTTGGGGAGCGTCTGTCGTCTCTTCCACCGGTTTTGATCCATCGTTAGCAATTCCAGCTTTTCTATCCATCAGCAGAAAGAGCGTGTAGGGTAGCAGCAAGATCAGGAAGGTCAGAACGGGTGCGGCCAGGTAGCCTGTCCAATTATGGTCGAGCAGCTTAAAGGTATTCAGTAGATCGGGTGAAGAGAAGCCCTGCTGGAACAGCCAGGTCAGACCCGTCAGGAAAAGGTAAATAAAAGCGTAGAGAATAAGAAAACTGCGCTTGACCGCGTGTCGCCAGTCGAGCAGATACATAACTGTGAACTGCCCTACGCACAACTCCAGCAGCACAATGAACAACATCAATGGCAGCGTTAACATGGTTGTATTTCGATCCTTTGTTTGCGTCGTTTCAGAATGATGTGGTGATTTCACCTTTTGCTGGGTAGATTATAGCGCTTTTAATCCGAGTTTGCACCCTTCTGTTTTACGCTTTTTAGGATGACTGCATCTTCTGCTGCATAATCAAAATCGGCTGCATTCACCTTTGCCGGTGGGTTGTCGCTTTCCCAGGCAATCGTGCGGCGAAAGGCCTCGTCCAGGTCGATCTGCTCGCGGTAGCCCAGTTCGTGTCTTATACGACTGCTATCAGCCACTACATCTTGCTCGGCATTGATGCCCCAGCAGAGTTCTTTGGGAAGATCGCTGGCCGGAATTGTAACGACAGTGCCATGCCAGTCAGCAGCTTTAGCAATCTCGGCTACGCGCTCGGCCAGACTGAGTGTCAAGGGTTCGCCGACGTTATAGATGCGCCCACTGGCGCGTTCGTCGGTCACTGCAAGGACGAGTGCATCGGCCACGTTCTCGACATAGCCCTGTGTCCACCGCCAGCCAGCCTCTTTTTCTTCGAGCACAATCGTCGGGCGCTTGTCCAGCATGCGCTTGAGGTACTGAAACATACGATGCTGATGATCGTTTGGACCATAGACTGCGGGTAGCCGCAGAATAGTCCCAGGCAGGCCTGGATAGTTCAGCGCGACCTGCTCCGCGGGGATCTTGTCGTACGTATCCCTCCAGCGATCTGGATCATCTTCTGCCCGTGGCGACTCGCCGCGATGCGGATAGAGCCGCTGGCGCAGTGGCGCATCCTCGGTCAGTATAGCCGGATCGACCGGTCCTTCTTCAATCCCGTTGACTCGTCCAAAGGCTGCGTAGACATCCTGACTGCTAGCTACCACGACCCGTCTGGCGCTGCCTGCAAAGGTCTGCATAAGCTCCTGCGCGTTCTCTGCATTCCAGACAACCATATCCAGGACAACCTCTGGCTTGAGCTGGCGCAGCTCATCCACATAGTCCCTCAGGTGCATGCGATCGCCATAGATCTCTTTTACGCCTGCTGGCAAGCTGCTAGTAGTTTTACCCCGATGAAAGATGCTTACCTCGTGTCCCTTTGCCTGGAGCTTCTCGACCACATACGGTCCCATAAATCTCGTTCCACCTATAATTAAAATCCGCATAGTTATCTCCTTGTACCTATGGCGTAACTGTTTGTCAATGTATAGAGCTATCGTATATGCTTTAAGCCTGGAAAACAAGAGAGAAACTATGCTTTAAGCATGCATACTAAGAGGTTTAGAGCAGGAGTACAGAGGGCGCAGCCCTTTCCGGCACCCTGTCTGGGGGAGACAGGTAATAGGGGTGTTTGACACGGGTAGGTTTTTCGCTGAACGCTTTGCCACAGCGAAGCCCAAGTCTCACCGTGCAGGGAGGAGCTTTTCACGGCCGCAGGCAGCACACCTTTCCAACGAAGTTAGATAAACTATCTGGGCGATCAAACAAAAAAAGCGGTTCCTGTTCTGGCAAAACAGAAACCGCTCTGTGAGAGAGACACTACTCCGAGTTTCTCCCGTCCCCATTGTCAAAATGGCTCATGCGAGAAATTCTTCCAACTTTCTTTGGCGACTCAATGGATCGAGCTTTTTCAGCGCCCGGTACTCGATTTGACGTACTGCTTCGTGGCTCAACCCAAGTTTCCGACCGACTTCATTGAGCGTATATTCATGTCCATCGTCCAGACCATAGCGTAAGCGAATGACCGAGCGCTCACGTATAGTCAGGTCGTTAAGTAATTCCCGAATCAACACCTCCAGTGTATGGGCGATCACGATGCGTTCTGGCGAATTGACCTGGTCATCTTCTAGCAGATCGCTCAAGGGAATCTCGTCATCGCCCACACGCCGCCTGATGTCCAGGCTGAGGGGGTCCTGTGCCTGAATCATCATTAGCAACTCAATTACCTGCTCTACACTTATTTCCATCTGTTCCGCCAGGTCTTCGAGACTTGGTTCCTTTTCCAGACCTTGCTCCAGATGTTGACGCGCTTTAGTCAGCCGTTTGATCTTTTCCATCTTATACAATGGCACATGGATCATCTGAGCCTGCTCAGTAAGGGCGCGGGTGATGGCCTGGCGAATCCACCAGATGGCATAGGTGCTGAACTTATAGCCCTTACTGTAGTCATACTTATCAACGGCGTGAATCAATCCCAGGTTACCTTCCTGGATTAAATCCATGAAGTCCATCTCAAAGCCTTTGTAGCGCCTTGCTACGTGGATAACCAGGCGTAGATTGGCTTCGATCAGACGATTCTTCGCCTGTTCTCCTGCCTTGATCAGCTCCCGGTGACCCGGCTGGTTGGGCCGTACTGCCGCAGTACGTCCTTTCTCTATGCACTGAGCCACACAATTGACTTCCTCTGGCGTCAGCAGGTCGGCGTGTCCGACCTCGTCCCGGTACAGCCGCGATGGATCGTTTGCCCGTAGACGCTCTATCTCTGCTTCCACGCCTCTTTCCACACGTGGTTTCTGTGGTTTTTCAATCTCAAAAGCCTCCCCCACCAGTGCCAGCCCATCAAATAATTCAAATTTATTTTCCCAGTTTTGCGCTTGCTCCTCTGGTGGCGCATTCTTAGGCGATCGGCGCTGGTTACCCCTCTTGTTCCGTGTCTGTCCCATCTGCGCTACCATAAACTCATCAACTTTCTCTGGTGATTGTAATAAATTACTCATAGTCGCTCTCCTCTGGTTGGGTAATGCTCATCTCACTAGGGGGTAGTATAGATTGGAGGTCTTCTCATCATCTCCCTTTATACTTCCAGCGCAAACGCGTGAGACCCACACCTCAAATTCTTTGGATGTCCGTCTCTTCAATCCAGGTTCACGCTCACCATCCGCCTGGCTCGATCGGCTTATACGGCTCCTGGTATCGGCTCATCGCGCTTCAGGCTTGCGTAGAGGGTCCGTACGGGGATTTTCTCTCTCTGCGGAACAAGTTTTCACATCTGCGATCAG
>DAOTTJ010000156.1:0-3837 GCA_034437695.1 Ktedonobacteraceae bacterium | reverse complement strand
CTGAGAGGTACACAAATTCGTCGGTTGTATAGAAGAGGCCCCCGGCTGGTCCAAAGCCATCGAGGATAGGGAGATCCAGGCCCAGGCCGGCGAGAATATTGGCGTGTGAGACGCTGTGTAGACGAGTAGTAGTAAGGGTAAAGTCCAGTTCCTCGGCGCAGTTTTTGGCTAGAGCGACCAGAGTTGTCTGGACAGGAGTTTCTTCAAAGGGTGCGAAGGTCCAATTATGTGTAAGCGAATTGAGCGTCGGGCATGGGGTAGGAGAGATAATTGCCTGTAGAGCACAATCGAGGGCGGTATTAGTTTGCGCAGACCTGACCCAAGTGGAGATCCGGGCTGAGGCGAGTGTGCCTTGAGATGGAGAAGGACTGTGGCGTATCTGATCGATACTAATCTTAGTATCAGGAAACGTCTGGTTGAGTCGCTGTATAGCAGCAATATATCTACTGATCTCTATAATGCTCTCTTCACCTAGTGTCGGATTACCTGCCACTTTGAGTGTAAAGTTGCTATATCCTCGGCGGGCGGTGATCAACGAGCTTTTGTCGCCGCTGCTTTGCAGGATCAGTGCGAGGTCGTAGTCGGGTGCGAACTTTTGCAGGAGTGAGGAGGAGGAACGCCTGCCTGAAGTCTCGTCTTCGCCATCGCTGGCACAGACCAGACTGATACAGCCAAAAGGTGCGAGCAAGCCCAGATATTCCAGAGTATCCATCGCATAGAGGCCATTGAGCACACTGCTCTTACTGTTGGCGATACCGGGATAGATCAAGCGGTCGTCTTGCTGGCGGAAGGAGTGTTTTTTGAGTGCAGTGAGCATAAAGGGCATCGAGTCGAGGTGGGAGACGAGTAGAACGCGCAGGCCTTGAGGATTATGGCCCGAGGCGGTCACGACAAGACTCTCTCCAGTCTGTTCATCGGGCCATTTGACTACTTCCCAGCGGTGTGCCATGCCCCACTGAGTGACCCAGGCCCCAGCGAGATTGATCCCTGTCGGCTGAAACGTCGTGCTATCTATGGCGCACAACTGGCGCAACTCCTCCCGATATTTGTTTGTCTGCATATCGAGGTAGCGAGTGAGAGCTGGTATTTCATTTGATAGCTTATTCATAGATAAACCTCCATGTGTGTGCAAAGTCCAGGCTTTTGAAGAAGAGTGGAAGCTCCGACTTTGAGCTTCTACCTACCCAGATAAAGCATACTCGTTCTACGATTTGTATGCGACCAATTACAGACCCCATTTAACGGACATTGAGAGGACACTTGAAGGACAGGTTTATAAGGACGTGGTCGACGAGATGCAGCAGGAATGCAGAGGACGGCAGTCCTCTGCCGCGGTTTGGGGCTTTGCACAGATAAGTTTTTTTCTGGATGCTTCGCTGTAGCGAAGCACCGATCCCCACGTGCAGGAAGGCGTTTTTCGGGAGCAGACTTGCGCCAGAAAAACGCCTTCCTGCACCTTCTTCTCTGGGGTGGGGTGGTTCCGACCAACAACATAAGCAGGATGGTTGTTCTGATTTTACAGAATCACAGATGGCTCATACTGATTTGTCTTCTCGAAAGAAGCAAAAGTCGTGGAGGTAACTACATTTTGTGGTTGATCGTTGACAATCAGGCGGAAGACATCGGAACGTGCATAGTGGCCGGTGACATCGAAATCAAGGTGACCCTGTTCGATCTCTTGCAGATTGAGATCGGCGTAGAGCAGACCTTCTTGATCGTAGAGTGGGCCTGCCAGGTACTCGCCAAAGGGATTGAGAATAGCGCTTCCGCCGCGACACATGATGTCGGGCTGATTTTTGAGTTCGGCATAGCATGCTAGGTCGGAGGGATAGTCGGCGCGGCTGACGAACTGATTGGCGGAGAGGACGAAGCAGCGACCCTCGCAAGAGATATGTTGGATGGTGGCTTGCCAGCTTTTGCGTTGGTCGGCGGTGGGTGCGAGATAGAGAGTGATGCCTTGATCGTACATAGCCATGCGGGCAAGGGGCATATAATTTTCCCAGCAGATCAGGCCGCCCATGCGTCCATAGGGGGTTTCGATCGCCTTGAGGGTGCTGCCATCGCCTTCGCCCCAGATCAAGCGTTCGATGGCGGTGGGTTTGAGTTTGCGGTGTTTGCCCGCGATAGTGCCGTCGGGAGCATAATAGAGAGTTGTGCAATATAAAGTACCCTGGCTGCCGTGTTCTTCGCGTTCGATCACGCCGATAGCGACGTACATGCTGGTTTGGCGAATTGTAGCGGCGAGTTGCTGTAAAGGTTCGCTCGGAATAGTCACGGCGCTATGTAAGTACCTGACCCAGTCCTTTTTGCCGTTAGGACCCCTGCTACCGACAGCCGAATCGAAGACCAGGCCGCGAGGATAACCAGAGATAAAAGCTTCGGGGAACAGGAGCACCTGTGCGTCGTTTTCACTTGCCTCCTGGATGTACTGGCAGGCTTTGTGTATACTTGCCTCGCGGTCCATAAACACAGAGCCGACTTGTGCGACTGCGACTCTGACCGAATTAGTGTGTTGCATAAAATACGCCTTTCCAAAAAGTATTATCAAGCTGCCATTGAGTAGGCTCTGTGCGCTCTCATTGGGCCAACCAGGGTATCTTGCACGGTTATTCTAACAGACTAAGAGCGTAGAATAGTGCGAGAGTCAAGATCTGTTTTGCGCTTAAAAGCAGTCATTCAGGGTAAAAAAAGGTATACGTTCGTACTCTTCTAAAGAAAGCAAGCGATTAAAAGAACAATTACACCAATGAAATCAATTTAACATATAACACAAATCTTGTCATTGCTTTTGACCAATTGGTCATAAAGTTTCGCAAAAGTCTTTTATTGCCCACCCACCCCTACCCTTTGAGAAGAGATTTTGTGAAGACGCTCCCATAGTGCTCTGTCAAGCTTCCTCTGACGCGTCGTCGGCGGCCAAGAAGGGGAAAGAAGGCTGGGGTGCAGCCCTGCGGGTTCAGGATTATGGAATGCGCGGCGTGTGGCCCTTCCCCTCTCTGAACAAAGGATCGGGCTGCGAGCGTGGGCCGCAGCCCGATCCCAAACCCCTGGGGGCCTCTAGCTTGCAGAGAATCAAATAGCTCTGCTGCTGGTTTGTCACGCCTCTTTTCCCGCCTACTTTTATAAATAGATCAACGAGGAAACCGTCTCACGAACTGGGGAGGCCGAGTCGGATTGTTGGTTTATTGCGTGATGAGAAATGGGGATGCAAATGCATAGACCGTTCTCAGAGTTATCGTAAGATTTGAGGTAGTTAGGCAGGAGGAGAAGAAATTGGCGGGTGCCTGCGAGGTTCTCAGGTAGGTAGAATTGGTTAATTTAGAACCATTACTTGACAATGACAAAAAAAAAAGACTATACCTAAGACGTAATAGTTGCCGAGGAGCAAAAAGATTTTATGAAACGGTTAGCCATCCATCCAGAACTCAACTTTATTATTAAGCATTTTCAGCCTGAGCTAAAACGTATGGGACTTAGCTTAAAGGTGAGGCGTTTCGTTTCATAAAGGACAGCACTTTTTTTGAGCGGGACGTAGTCATACGTCCCGCTTTTGTTTATTCAGTGTTTTAATAGATAAGCTTCTCCGACTAGAAAAAAGTAGTAAAGGTTGCTTTGCGCGTAGCTTTGTTTTCTGACGGGGGTCTTTTTTTTTAATGTATCAGAAAAAGAAGGTCCTTCTACGCTGCCTGCGGAGGGAAAATCGTGTTTGCTGCAAAGGCCTGATGTTTTAATGAGGAGTGTCCTATGACTGTAATACCTACAGCTCGTACTGATGCGGCTGTTTACCGCTCTTTGGAGGAGAAAGTTGCTGGTATCCGAACGGTTGTCGCGGGGATA
>DAOTTJ010000155.1:0-3191 GCA_034437695.1 Ktedonobacteraceae bacterium | reverse complement strand
TGGAGAAAGGTGACAATGCTGGTATGTGAGTTAGCAATCCCTTGCGGCTTGCCTGTTTCATCCAGGGTATAGAGTATATAACATAGCGATGCTGGATCGACCTGGATCTGTGGACGCGCTTCGCTCTGAAGTGCGAGTCTTTCTCTGACCAGATCCAGTTCAAGTATATGGCAGGGCAGTTCCAGCGTTTTCTCATGAAAGGCCGAGGTTGTTATGCAATCTTGCAAACCAGCATCGTGTCCAATCGAGGTCACCTGTTGTGGTGAAAGCGAGGGGTCAATCGGGACAAAAGCCGCACCCGCTTTGAGTACGCCAAGCAGGGCAATCGAGGTATCGAGCGAAGGATGCAGAAGAATGCCCACGGGTCCATTTTTCTGTACGCCACGGGTCAGGAGCATCTGCGCAAGACGATTGGCCCGCCTATCAAGTTCCTGGTAGGTGAGTTGGTCTGAGCAGCATATGACGGCGATCTCTTGCTGTCGCCAGTCGCAAGTCTGTTCAAAATATTCTACCAGGCGCTCGACATGGACCTTTTTGATGGCTTGTAGCAAAGCTGAGGTTGTCTCATGAAGGTGCAGTCGTTCCAGACGCGTCTTTTTTGGAGTGCGTGGTATCGTAGGAAACGAAGGACGCAGCTTCTTAGCGACGGTTTGCAGGACGAGTGTATCTTGTTCGGCCAGGGAAATACCTATCTGCTTGTCATCACTCTCTATACTCATTCACTCATCCTTAGACTGGGGGTCTTGTGGAGATTAGCTTGTCGCAATGAAGAGGACTACCTGCGTATCGAACTGACAAGGAAAGTTGTTCTTCGTTCACCTGACACCATTCACCATCCAGAGATCCAGGGCAAGCGAGATTCCGGCGTGTGTATTTCAATGAACTGATCCCGCTTCTTTCCCAGAACATTGCATTGCTCTTTTATGCATACCAAATAGGCTCTTATTCAAGGTTGGTTCTCTTTGTTTCTATAATACTATGTATATCATATGGGTAATAATACACATAATGTTTATTCAAGGTTATAAACATTATACTTATGTGAGGAGAATGATTTCAATAGATTTAGATACGCGATACACACCAAAAGGGAACTTTCAAGAGACTTCAGGTGTATACAACTGCACGTACTTAGATTATATTCGAAGAGCTTGTTCATGACAGTGGAAGCTGCGAAGGCGAGGCGCAACGAGTAGCGGCTCAGGAACTCACTTGTACCACCCTATATGGTCCATTCCGACTTACTCCACAGAGTGGATGGCAGTCTGGTCACCGGGTCGCCATCGTCCAATGGCAGGATAGTTAGCGGCGGGTTGTCTGGCTGCCGGAACTGCGATACGCGGACCTCTTTCCGACTGAGAGAATCCGCGTTGTGTGTGGTCGCTCTCTTCTTTGGGTTGAAGCACCTCGGCTTTGCGAGCAGGTTTATCTCTCAGGACTTGTTTCGCGCAGTGGCTCTTGAAGGTAGCTCATGCCGCGGTGAATAGATGATTTGATAGTTCCGAGAGGGCATTTATAATACTGGGCAATTTGTGTATAGCTGCGTTTTTCTACATGATGCATCGCAACGACTTCACGGTACGGTTTAGGAATTTTTGCCAGATCGCTCTCCTGGATCGTGCGGGCATTGGATGGCTGGATTTTATGCGTGTTCATACTTTTAACTCATAATAGACAGAAAAACAGTCTGATTCATATTTCTGAAGAATGATTTTATAGCACTCGATAATGCATCATTGTAGACATTTGCTCTTGACAAATGGAAAGAGATTTCGTTATACTTTCTATGGTTTTACATATCTTTATTTTAACGCACTTGTCATAGTTATATCTGTGATAAGTAGCATTGCTCTTTAGCCCTTCTTTGCTGCTTTTATCTTAAAAGCTCTTTTTCCGAACACCCATACATATGCTACTGCATATGTATGGGAGATGCTTTTTCCCAGCAAAAGGATGTGTGTTCATGAAATATGACCAGAGCGGTGTTCCCCCCCTCTTTCCCGATTCTGCCTTCTCTCAACATATCCTCCCTACGCATCTCTCTCGATCTCTCCATATGCAGCGCAGGTCTCGGTCACTTCGTCTTTCTTTATGGTCTATTGGACTCACCTTCGTTGTGCTGAGTGGCTTACTTGCCAACTGGGCAGCGATTATTCCCCCGGTCTTTGCTGCCCCTGCCTCTCCTGCAAGTGTGCAGGGCAATTTGACGTTCCAGCGCTTTCTTCATGAGAGTCAGGCGGTGCAGTCTTCACAGACGCCCTTCGCCTTTCCGCAGAAGCCTTTTACTCCTACCAAACAGACTCCTCCCACGACAACTGCTCCACTGCCCAGCGCCGAACCTCCCACAATGCAACCCCTGACACAGCCGCTGACCATGACGCTGACCTCGGCGGCGATGCTCCGCGCTGGAGGCGCATTGCCCGTCGACCTCATGGGCAGCGATGGCCGCCTGGAAGTCGTGCTCCCTGCCGGTTCGCTGGACACCTCTCACGTGCTCGCACCGGCTGGCACCATTCCCACCGGCTCGCTCTCCCTGACGATTACCCAGGTGCATGGACGCTCGATCGGCCCGCTCAATATGCTCGGCGAGTACCAGATCCAGATCCACGATGCAGCGGGCAAGATCATCCAGGGCATCGCGCTGCGTCGACCGCTGACCCTGATCTACCACTATACACCGCAGGAACTGGCCTCGCTCGAACTCAACCCCGATCGGGCCTACCTCAGCTGGCCCGATGCACTGACCACCGCTAGCAACGCCAACCCTAAGACCACCCAGATTGCCCTGCAACAGCAGGGCATGGTCGTCCCAATGGTCAACACTCCCGCGCAGCAGACCCTTAGCGCCACCATCACCATCTTCCACGGCGGCACGGTCACCGTCGGCGATGGTTATCAGAACGACCAGAGTCCCCCACATCCCGGCTTCGCCTCGGTACAAGGGAATTCGGGCAATCTCGACTATACCTACCCTCTCACCCTGGCTCCGGGTCCCGCCGGCTTTACGCCACCCCTGGCGCTGACCTATTCCAGCGCCGTCCCCAACCAGCATCACGGCTGGGGTTCCTCGGCCGGCGACGAGGGCGAAGGCTGGAGTCTCGGTCTGGGAGCCGTGACCGCCAGCACGATCGGCAGTACCACCTGGTACTCGATCAGCGGAGTGGATAATGTCAGCGATCGCCTGATCCCCA
>DAOTTJ010000154.1:0-32532 GCA_034437695.1 Ktedonobacteraceae bacterium | reverse complement strand
TAAGCTATTATTGCTTACTTTATTACAAAACGCACGGGTCATGCAGCAATCCTGGCTTTATGGATTAAATGAAGAAGAGCGCAAGGCAAACAACGCACCAACTGATCAGTCTGCCAGAATATATCTGACACACCTTAATAAGGAATATGTGCAGTTAACTGCCCAGATGGAAGTGGCTCTCAGCGGCCCACCTCTTAGAGAAAAGCCTCTCCCCACGCAGACCACTACCCGGACGCAGGATGTTCAATGCGACGAACATCAGCCACTATCTGCAATTGTACACGAATCGGACGATATTTACCAACATCTTGTTACGTTGCTTCAACAGTTAAGCGACGAGAGTCTAGCAGGCCCACATGCACAACGTGGAGAATCTGGCGATGCCCTGGGCAGTATCATTCTCGATCGCGCTTTTGTCTATCCTTTGGAACATATCGCACAATACTATCTGGAGCACAACGATTTGGCACGCGCCAGATATCTGCGCGAAACACTGGTAATTCATCTCTTGCAGCCAGGTATCGCGCCAAGTACAAAAGGCATCGGCCTGTATAATCTGGCATGCTTTTATGCCAGATACAATATCCTGGATAAAGTGTTGTATACGATAATAGAGGCGTTACGCTATAACCCGGAACTTAAAACATGGGTGCTCAACGACCCCGATCTCGTCATCGTCCATCACCACATTACATAAAGACTCTAGACGGTTAATACGGGGGCTTGCAAGACTGGACACGGCAAGCGAGAAAAGCTAATACATTGCAATTCCCCCAGAGATATTAAAGTCCTCACCAGTGGTCGAACCAGAGAGGTCAGAAGCCAGAAAAACGGCGGCATTGGCAATATCAACCGGTGGAACCATACGCTCAAGCGGCGCATCGCGCAGAAAAAGCCGTTCCGCTTCCTCGACGCTGATCCCCTGAGCACTCGCCATACCGCGCAAGACACGCTCGATACGCTCTCCTTCGACAGGACCAGGCGAGATTAAATTGACACGAATATTATGTGGTCCGGTTTCCCAGGCCAACGTACGTACCAGACCCACCAATCCTAACTTGGCCGCCGCATAGGGAGTACGTCCAAAAAGTGGACGCTTCCCAGTCATTGAGCCAATCATCAGAATAGTTCCCGCACGACGTTGCAGCATAGCCGGTAAAAAAGCCCGACAACAGAGATACGGACCCGTCAAATCAACGTCGAGCGTCTCCTGCCATTCCTGAAGGGAGACCTCCCAGAGTGGCGCAGTAGGACCTGCAATACCGCTATTATTGACCAGGATGTCCACCCGGCCAAAGTGCATATGCGCCTGCCGGGCCATATTCTTCACACTTTCTTCTTTGCGCAAATCAAGCTCGACAATCAACACTTCGCGCTGATATTCGGCGAGCAGCTCACGCGTCTCCTCCAATGCCGCGACATCGCGTGCCGCCAGCACCAAGTGCGCCCCCTCACGCGCATACGCCTGAGCAATGACGCGCCCGATACCCCGTCCAGCCCCTGTAATGACCGCGACTTTCTCTGGCAATATCATCTGGCACTCCTCGCGCTTTTAGTATAAGTATACTCGCCGGTTTTCATCGAGACTGGTCAAGCCTGATCTAGACTCGACCAGCCTGCGGCCTATTTCATGCTCGCCAGACGCACCAGTTGCCATAATCCCGGCTTCTGACCATACATCAGAACGGAAAAACGATACACACGAGCGGCAAAGAATGTACAGATGACGATCGACACCAACATAATGAGTATACTCACCACTACCTCTCCCCAGCCAACTACACCTGTCCCAATGCGCATAAGCATCACTGTAGGAGTCCAGAAGGGGATAAAAGAAAGAACTTTCATCCAGACCGTCCCTGCGCTGACAGTTCCACCCGCCAGACTGGCAATATAGCCAATCATAAACAACCACGTTACTGGCAAAATTGCATTCTGTACTTCATCCTGGCGCTTCACTAACGAACCTAGCGCGGCAAACAGACCAGCATAGAGCAGAAAACCCAGAATAAAGTAAACTAGCACTAGCTCAAGCACTGTGATAGAGACGCTTGTAAAATCAAAACCCAGGAGCGCAGGGGCGTTCGGACCAAGCAAGGCCACCTGTAAAGGACGCTGCGCCTCTAAGGCCGCAATGCCCACAACGACCAGACATCCCATCTGCGTCAGACCAGCAGCACCTATGCCGACGATTTTTCCCACCATAAGCTGAAAAGGCGTCGCTGCGTTGATCAGTATCTCCATGATACGGCTCCCTTTCTCTTCAGCTACTCCCATCGCAACGCCGTTACCATACAGAAAAACCGACATAAAGATCAAGAGCACCCCCGCATAGGCGGTAAAGTATCCCGCTACCTGCTCACCAACCGAGCGCGTATTCTGCTGCGTATCCACAAAGATAAATGCAGGTTGAGCAAACAGGTTTGCCGTTTGCTGACTTGTCAATCCCAGTCGCTCGGCTTTATCCAGCACGCTAAGTTGATCTGCCGCACCCTCAACCTGGGTGAGATGCCCATCACTGGTGATATCGACGTTTGTATAATAGGTAAATTGCAAGCTCTGATCGCTTGCCCGATTAACCACCAGGAGGATAGAAAGGTCGCCATTTTTGACGCTCTGGCGCAGACTATTAATCCGATCGGCCGAAGCTGACTGCAAAACATAGGGCGCAGGAGTGCTGCTGCTGCTATTCTGTGATTGGTTTTTAGGGCCATTGAGCGAGGTAGCAAAGTATTGGAGCAGTTGACCACCCGAAAGGTTTGCAATACTATTCGCATTGTCGTCAACTAGCGCAATATGCGTTTGAACGTTCACTTTTGAGGTGATAAATTGGATCACCGTCGGCACACAACTCAAAAGGACAAGCAGCACTAAGAGTACGATCGTACTAATGATGAAGCTGCGTTGTTTTACGCGGTTTTTATATTCGCGTCCAATTATCAGACCGATATTGCGCAACAGTTGCTGATCGACTGCGCCGCCACTACTGAACACTATCTCAGGTGCCGGCTGATCAGGTACCACAGGTGTCATAGGGTCTATCGATTGTGTCACGCGCTTACCTCTCTTCTCTTCTTCAGGCTGAAACAGCGGAAGGAGCATCCGGCTGGGCGATAGTTCCCACGTGTTCAATAAAGATATCGGTTAAGGATGGCTCAACCAGTTCAAAACGACTGATCAGACCTCCGTGAGAAAGCGCTGCCTCGACTATGCTGTTCGGATTGAGGTCGGGCTGCATCTGCATCTCAATATAATCCTGGCGATGTTTGATAGAATGAACCCCACTCAATTCGTCCAACCACGCCGCCTCCTGATCGTTATCTAATTTCAAACGCAGACGATTGCGCCCGTGCTGACGCTTGACATCACGCATACTCCCCTGCACAATCGATTGCCCCTTGTTGATAATAACGATATCCTCGCACAATTCTTCAACTTGCTCTAATTGATGCGTCGAAAAAATGATAGTTTTCCCGCGCCTATGCATTTCTAAAAACGACTCTTTCAATACGTTGGCATTGACCGGGTCAAGCCCACTGAAAGGCTCGTCCATAATGAGAATCTCGGGATTGTGCAGAATAGTCGCCAGAAACTGGATCTTTTGCTGGTTGCCTTTGGAAAGCTCTTCGATCTTTTTCTTGCGATTGGCGTTGATCTGAAAACGCTCTAACCACTCGTTCAGCTCTTTTTTCGCATCTTGTCGGGAAAGCCCATGCAAACGCGCCAGGAAGAGCAACTGCTCCTCGACTTCCATTTTAGGATAAAGGCCTCGTTCTTCTGGTAAATACCCCCAGTTATGCCGCGGCACCAATCCCACCTCCAACCCTTCCCAGGTAATCTTGCCCGCATCAGGACGAATGATGTCAAGGATCATACGCATAGTTGTTGTCTTACCTGCTCCATTAGCGCCCAGAAAGCCAAAGATGCGCCCCTTCTGAACCTCCATTGAAAGATCGCTGATCGCCTGAAATTTACCAAATGATTTCGTAATATGCTCTACAATTAAAGCCATTTGTCTCCACGCCTTTCGCGCTCATCACTCTAGACACATTTGCACCGCTCTGGTATATGTTAGCCGCCTCGTACTGATCTGATCACTACGTGGCCAACTGCTCCATCCAGGCATCTTAAACCCACATCTCCCGCTTCTACATTATCACAAACCATCAACAGATTGTCTAGAGTAAAGCTCCACAAAAAGAGTATGTAAGACTAAAGCCTGAATGCTGAGTTTCGCTCTTTTGATGTCTCATGTATACTGATAGGTAGGAGCAATTCTAATCGGAGGAGACAGTTATGGATAGTAGGGAGGAATGCTTGTGTATTTTGCTCGACACTTTTCCCGGTTTGTCTGGCAGGTTTGGATGGTAGCTACCCCTGCTCAGAACTGGCACAAGCACATATCTTCGTTCAACCCGGAGCACAACCTGCGCGAACCTGATCCACTCTCTCACATCAACCAGAGACGCACCTCCTTGCTTCTCAATACGCACAAACCAGAGATGAAAGGAATTTCTATGTTTACCAGATTTTTCACAGAGAGAAAACGTTCCACTCTATTTGTGCTCGCGGGAACGGCCTTATTGCTGCTTGCAGGCTGTGGAGGGAAAGCTACCTCTACTACACCTACAACCAATCATTCTTCAGTGATTACTACCTCTTCAGAGAGCAGCAATACAGCAACAGCCGTACTCAAGGGCATACCAACTGGCAACGCAACATTAAGTTGGAACTATACAGACCAAATGTTAACGGTACAATTGACCCTCGCTGGCCTTGCTCCCAATAGCATCCATCCGGCGCATATTCACGAAGGCAGCTGCACCGCCGCCATCCCCGGTAAAGTGCTGTATGGCTTGCCCAATGTAGTAGCCAACGCTCAAGGTGTAGCAACGCTTACCGATAAAATAAGTGTACCAAAAGGTATCCCCGCCAGTGGCTGGTATATCAATGTACATAACGGCCCGACTATTTCTACACCTACACAGGCTATCTCTATCGCCTGTGGCAATGTAACCAACCATACGACATCTCTGAGAAGCATTCAGTCTGCCCAGGTCATTCTGAGCGCAATGTCTGTAAATACTCAGGAGCAGGCGATCAACGGTATCGCACGTATGACACTTTCTAGCCATACGATGACAGTCCAATTGACCGTGACCGGTCTGCAACCCAATAGCCTGCATGCAGCCCACATCCACGCGGGTTCCTGCATGCAACAGGGTGCAGTTGTCTATGGGCTTCCTGTTCTCAAGGCCAATGCTGCGGGCAAAGCACAGCTCATAACCATCATCCATAATGTTCCAAGCCTGCCAGCCAATAGCTGGTATATTAATGTTCACCGCAGCAACGATCTCTCCACGCAAACAACTTTCGATCCGATCGCCTGCGGGAATGTGGTGGTGAATCAACACTAAAACGGGCCACGGCGGGAGATCTCCATGTTCTCCCGTTAGTGCAAAAAGAGAGAGCGAACATTGAGGGCGCACATAAAATACTATGTATGCTCCTCCCTGGTTCGCTCTACTTTTGCGCAAGACATCCGAGCAACGTGTACCCCTATGTAGCACTGGTCTTTCTGGCCGCACTCGAAGCCCGCACGACAAGATGTGTGTTCAGTTCCATCTGCAACGCCTTGTTGCTTCCACCCTCAATCTTTTTTGCCCGGTGTTGAAATCGCTCCAGGCCTGCCGCGTATTCGGGATCAATAAATGCCAGCAATAGCTCGGCTGCCTGTTGCCCCATTTCAATAAATGGCTGATGGATAGTTGTCAGTGGTGGGTTCATCAGAGCAGCAAGCGGAATATCGTCGAAACCGACAATCGCGACATCCTCCGGGACGCGGATACCGTACTGCCAGGCCATATTTAAGACGCCAAATGCCATCTGGTCGTTGCCCACAAAAATCGCGTCAGGACGCTCGGCGGGCGGCAAGGAAAAGAGATAACGAGCCGAGTTTGTCCCACCAACAATTTCTAGCGAACCCGGCACTATTAACATCGGGTCAAGGGTAATACCAGCATTTGATAGCGCCTCGCGGTAACCCTGGTCGCGTTCACGTGCGCAACGATACTCCAGGACGCCCTGAATATGCGCAATTCGCCGATATCCCTGATCTATCAGATGTTGTGTGGCTGCACGGCCCGCAGCTACATTGTCAATCCCAATCCACGCTGAATTAATTGGCTCAACCTGATCATCAATAGTGACGATTGCCAGTCCGTGGGCAGAAAGTTTGGCCAGGTGCGCAAAAAGAGGTCCAGGGAGAATAGCCAGCAAGCCGGAGGTCAATTGCAGGCCCAGAATGCGATCTAATACATCACTATGGTTGCGCTCTGTGCTGATACTATAGAGGACAAGTTCATAGGAAGTGCGCTCAATCACCTCGGCAATCCCACGCATAATCTCTGGCACCGCAGGCCACGTTAAAGGCGGTGTCAGCACTCCTATCAGGCGATTGCGTCCACCCGCCAGACCACGCGCTGTAGCGCTAGGGACAAAGTCATATGTACGCATAATTTGCTGGACACGCTCACGGGTAACCGCATCGACGTTTGTACGCTGGTTTAGCACACGCGAAACGGTCGCCTTAGACACCCCGGCCAGCCGGGCGATATCCTGGATAGTCAGTTTCGTTTTTTTCTCCATATGCTTCCATTTTTATAAAAATTCGCTATCCGCCAGGATGTTTTGCTCTTCCAAAAATTTTGCACTGATGTGATATGATGAGACTGAGCTTTATATTGTATCATACCATGAAAAAGCAGCCGGGCTTGCCCCGCTTCACGCTCGCAGGGCTTTCCAGTTTTGCTCAGGCCTGCGGCTTGCACCCCCACCCCTGGTTTTTTGGTGCGAGCGAGGAGCGCAAAGCCTGCGGCCCCGCGCCCCTCGCTCGCACGTTCTGGAAGATGCGGGGCAAGCCCCGTCAGAACTGGAAAGCTCTGGCACGCTCGCCACTCGCACCCTAGATCCTCGGGCATGAAACCGCAGGCTTTCCTGAGAAAAAGACATACTCGGAGGTCTTTACATGGCTCGACCAACTTTTTATACCCGTTATGGTCCCTGGGCGTTAATCGCAGGTGCCTCGCAGGGCCTGGGCGCTGAATTTGCTGGCCAGCTTGCGGCTCGTGGTCTCAACCTCGTCCTGGTTGCCCGTCGTCAGCTCCAGCTCGACGAACTACGCATACAACTTACCCAGAACTACTCCGTAGAGGTACGTACACTGGTCCTGGACCTCGCGAGCGAAGACGCTGGCCTGCTGGTTACCGAGGCCGTGCGCGAACTCCAGATAGGCCTGCTGGTCTATAATGCCGCCGTTTCAAAGATTGGTCCTTACTTTGAGATAACCCTGGAAGATCACCTGCAAGAACTGGCTGTCAACTGCCGCACACCCATGATGCTGACCTATCTTTTAGGCCAACTCATGCTTAAACGCAAACACGGAGGGATCGTGCTGATGTCCTCGCTGGGAGGCGCACAGGGTTCCCCCCTCCTGGCCAACTACGGAGCGACCAAAGCGTACAGTCAGATCCTCGCCGAAGGACTATGGGACGAGTTGCGCCGCCAGGGCATCGATGTGGTGGCCTCGCGCCCAGCAGCCATCAGCACGCCCGGCTACCTGGCCAGTGCGCCCTCCGGCTCTACGTCTGCACTCACCCCACACGCGGTTGCCGCCGATGCGCTGGCTGCGCTCGGAAAAAGACCCGCTACTATCCCAGGCTGGTCCTATCGCCTCGCCAATAGTCTGATGCAACGCGTGTTGCCGCGCAAGACAGCCATTAGATTAATGGGCAACGTCATGCGCACTATGTATGGCAAAAAAGCCACGCATTAAGGCGCAAGACAACTATTAAAGATGAAAAAGTATCTATCTATGATGAAGGGGAAGAGAGTAGCATCAACATGACTGAGAAGCATGCATCGCAGCCAGACACATTCAAGAAAACGCTGCGCCGGATATGTATGCGCCTGCACATCGGTCTCGACCGACTTTCGGGTGGCCTGCTCGGCAGTCGCATCCCAGGTCGCTCTTTTCTCCTCCTGACAACAACCGGACGAAAAAGCGGTTTGCTGCGCGTCACACCGATTTTTTATATCCCCGACGGGGAACGCTTCTTGCTGGTCGCCTCAAATTGGGGAGGGCCGACAGATCCTATCTGGTGGCTCAACCTGCAAGCCAACCATCAGGCCAGCGTGAGAGCAGGTCGCAAGCAATTCACCGTCGTCGCCCATCAGGCCGACTCCGAAGAACGCGCCCACTTCTGGCCAACGATCACTGCCCGCTACAAAGAGTTTCCCCGCTATCAACAGCGCATCACACGCGAAATTCCGCTGATCATCCTCAGTCCAGTTTATGTCTAGTGGTTATGACGTTTGAACTACCAGGGGATTAAAACGCCAAGTCAGTGAGCACGCCAGGGCCTGGCGTACCCACTGACTCTCATTAATTGGGTGCGCTCATCAGGTGTTGCGGCATGTTCGTTACCACAATACCGGGACGAAACAACAGCGCGGCTTTCAGGCGAAACGCGGTCTGATTATGCAACAGGTGCTCCCACCAATGGTTGACCACAAATTCTGGTAAGAGAACTGTCAGCGTCACATCATTGTAAAGCTCGTGAATTGCATCGATATATGCCAGCAAAGGTGCATTGAGCGAACGATAGGGCGACTCAATGATTACCAGTTCAAGTTTCTCTTCGGGTCCAATCTCTTTAATCCATGTCTTCCAGGCATCGCGTACATGGTGAGCCTCCTCTTCGTCGATCGCTACGTGAACCGCGATCACCTGCTTAGAGATCGAACGAGCATACGAAAGACTTTGCACCGAAACGCAATCCAGACCCGCAATGGGAACTACAAACATATGGTGGATCTCGCCTGGTTTGGGCGGAATGTTGGTCGTACGCTCCCTCTCTACCCTGAGGTAGTGGCGGTGGATGGCGATAAACATCAGAACCAGCAACGGAATGAGAATAGCGACAATCCACGCGCCCAGCAGAAACTTGGTAGTCGTGATAATCACGGCCACGGTCAGCGTGGTAAGCGCTCCAATGCCGTTGATGATCATACTGCGCCACCAGTTCGGCCGCGTGCTGCGTAAACGCCACCAATGGAGAACCATACCGCTCTGGGAGAGCGTAAAAGAGATAAACACACCCACAGCGTACAGATCGACCAGATGGGTCGTATCGCCACCGAAGATGATCTCAAGCAGACTGGCCAGGATTGCCAGAAAGAAAATGCCGGTGGAGAAAGCCAGGCGATCACCGCGAAAAGCAAACTGATGAGGCAAGAAGTTATCACGCGCTAGCAGAGAGGCCAGGCGCGGAAAATCTGCGTAGCTTGTATTTGCGGCCAACACCAGGATTAGCAGCGTAGCAATCTGAAAGACCGGGTACATAAAGGCCAGCGGCGTTCCACCAAATGTGTGAGTAGCAATCTGCGAGATCAACGTTTGCTTACCGGTCGGATCAGGAATAAGCCCGAAGGTCATCGTCAGCAAAGTGATGCCTGCGAAAAGGCTGCCCAGGATTACAGCCATCCAGATCAATGTAATGCGGGCGTTCTGCGGCTCCGGTTTCTTAAAGGCCGGGACACCGTTGGAGATTGCTTCTGTACCAGTCATAGCCGAACAGCCCGATGCAAAGGCCCGTAAAACGAGAAACAGACCCAGAGGGGCCAGACCATTGACGTGTGGAAAAGAGCCGATAAATGGATGGTGCTCCAGCACGTACGATCTAAATAGACCGACAGCAATCATAAAGAATGCGCTACCTACAAAAAAGTAGGTCGGAATAGCGAAAACTGAGCCAGACTCGCGCACGCCGCGCAGATTGACGATGGTCACAATAATGATCACCAGGATGTCAATCTCTACAAGGTATGGACTTAACGTCTGGAGAGTTGGCAGAGAAAGCAGGTTCTGCACACCGGAGGTCACACTCACCGAAACGGTCAAGACGTAATCGACCATGAGCGCGGCGGCGGCAATCAAGCCTGCCAGGTTCCCCAGGTTGTCTTTAGCAACAATATACGAGCCACCACCATTGGGATAAGCCGGAATCGTCTGGCTGTACGAGAGGGCTACAATGGCCAGCAACAGGATAATCGCCCCGGTAATCGGAAGCAGGTTGGTTAACGCACCCGCACCAGCCAGGATCAATACACCCATACAGAGTTCGGTCGCATAGGCCACAGACGAGATCGCATCGGAAGAAAGGACCGCCAGGGCTTTGAATTTTGTCAGGCGCTCATGAATTGCCTGTTCGTTACTTAAAGGACTACCAATTAAAAAGCGCTTAATACGATACATCACCTTCCCAACATCACTACTTGGGGTCATACTCGCTTCGGTTGCCTTGAGCCATCCTGCATCGATCTGTTGCAGCGAATTATGGCTGGACCGCACAATGCGAATACGTTCGTGGCCCGGAAATCTCCCTTGAAGTATCTCTTTGCGTCTTAATAGTGCAGAGTCGTCGCCAAAGGATGTATCCTTACTGGTCGCTTCATCAAGACTATCGTCTAACCCTGATACTTGCGTTGGGACTTCGCTCTGGTTCATTTGATCTTCCTTTTTCATGAAACTGTATCCCGATAGATGACAATCGTGCTCAACCCATTGGACGCTGCCGTCGCTTCTCGCCTCTCCATCCCCTTTCACTCAATGCCGCCCCAGCATTATCTCTTTGCCCGTGTCTCACCAGGTTTGCCCGGTTTCATGTCTCTCCTTCCCTATCAAAGGAGCGGTGGCTGGTAATACTTCTCGTCCCACTTGATTGTATGCAGGACTAAGATTAGTGTAACCAATACCTTATCAAAAGGTTCTCAATAAATCTTAGCGCGACCTCAAGATATGCTCAATAAAAAGCGCTAGCTTCTCAAGTTCCTTTACAAGACCCACTTGAGAGATTGGAGAATGTATCAGCCGAAAAAGTGTATAAACAGAAGCGTTTTTTCAAGATCAGGCGTGGAATCCGTATAATATAAAAAGCATAGTAGCTTTCCACACAGGGATGGGCCGCGATATGATCTAATTGTCAACCGAAATCACCAGCTTGTATACGCTAAAGGAAAACACAGCATGTACGAAATTTACCCAGGAACACCTCATCCGTTGGGAGCAACGCTCGACGGTGAGGGTGTCAATTTTGTGCTTTTTTCTGAGCACGCAACCTCTGTTACATTGCTTTTATTTGATAATCAGAACAATCCAGAACCGATCCAGGTAGTTCACCTCGACCCCCGGATACACCTGACGTTCCATTTCTGGCATGTCTATATCCAGGGCCTACAAGCCGGGGCGCACTATGCCTATCGACTGAACGGTCCGCAGGATCTCCATGCCAGCGGTTATCGCTTCAATGTACAGAAAGTTGTGATCGATCCCTACGCCAGGGGCAACGATACAAGTCTGTGGCGACGAGCCGACTCGCTAGGCGATATCGATAATCTCTACACTTCAATGCGCAGCACGGTCATCGACCAGGCAACCTACGATTGGGAAGGCGACCAGCCACTCAAACGCCCCTTAAACGAGAGCATTATTTATGAGCTACACGTCGGTGGCTTTACACGCTCTCCTTCGTCTGGTTGCCAGCATCCAGGGACGTTCCACGCAGTGATTGAAAAAATTCCCTATCTCCAGGCTCTGGGCATCACTGCGGTCGAACTTTTACCCATATTCGCCTTTGATACTGAGGATATAGATGGCAAGAACCCCATCACTGGCGAGGCATTGGAGGACTACTGGGGATATAACCCGATTAGCTTCTTTGCTCCACACGCCAACTACTGTGTCACTCCTCAGGCTGGCAGCAATGTGCGCGATTTCCGCGATATGGTCAAAGCTCTCCACCAAGCCGGGATCGAGGTGATTCTCGATGTGGTCTTTAACCATACCGGCGAAGGTGGAGAGAATGGGCCAATCATTAACTTTAAAGGGATCGATAACAGCGTGTATTATCTACTCGATCCACGCGACCGAGCAAATTATTTAAATTTCTCCGGCACGGGCAATACCTTTAACTGCAACCATCCGATCGGCGACAAATTGATTGACGATTGCCTGACATGGTGGGTCGAAGCGATGCACGTCGATGGCTTCCGCTTCGACGAAGGTTCGATCCTCTCGCTCAATACGGATGGCCATACGCTGGACTATCCACCCGTCATCTGGCATATCACGCTCTCGGATCAACTGGCCGACACCAAAGTTATTGCCGAACCCTGGGATGCCAGCGGACTCTATCAGGTAGGGAGCTTCCCCGGCTATCGCTGGAGCGAGTGGGATGGCCGTTACCGCGACGATCTGCGCAGCTTTATCAAAGGCGATCCCGGCATCGTAAGCAACGTAGCCTCGCGCATCGCTGGCAGCTCGGATATCTACCAATCGACAGGCCGACTCCCGACAAACGGGATCAACTTTATTACCTGCCACGACGGTTTTACCCTCAACGATCTGGTCTCCTACAATGACAAACACAACGAGGCCAACGGCGAGAACAACCAGGATGGCATCAATGAGAATCTGAGCTGGAACTGCGGGACCGAAGGCCCAACGACAGAGGTAGAGGTCGAAGCGTTACGCCAGAGACAGATCAAAAACTTTCTAGCGGTCCTGATGCTCTCCCAGGGCGTGCCTATGCTCCTCATGGGTGACGAAGTACGGCGCACGCAGCAGGGCAATAACAACGCCTACTGCCAGAACAATACACTTAGCTGGTTTGACTGGCAGATGGTCGAACAGCAGGCCCCACTCCTGCGCTTCAGTCAGCAGATGATCGCCTTCCGCCGCAGCCACCCAAATCTGCAACGCAGCCAGTTTTTCAACGGCCAGATGGATGCCACAGGCAAACCTGATATCGAGTGGCACGGGTGCCTCCTCGACGAGCCAGGCTGGAATGACCCGAACTCACACGTCCTGGCGTTCACGCTCTGGGGTCAGAACCGCGACAAAGACCTGCACGTTATGCTGAATATGGCGATGGAAAAGCTGGATTTCGCCGTGCCTGTTCTCACCAACAAACAATGGTATATGGTCGTCGATACCTCGCGAGGCGCTCCCGACGATATCGCCGAACCAGGCCACGAGCACCCCTTCCAGGGACAGACCTGCTACCTCGAAGGACATAGTATAGTTGTCTTAATGGCAAAGTAAAAGCGGCCGATTTACGATATAGTATAAGTGAAGCGGTGAAGTCGAATCTATGTCAAGCATCAATGTACATTGAAAGGGAAAAGCTCTTCATGACCTTAGTGAACGCACAAACCTCGATTGACTGGCAGGCCGTCGATGAAGAGGTCATTACACATCTGCGTAATATCCTGCGTCTGGATACACGCAATCCCCCCGGCAATGAGATTATCGCAGCCAGCTACCTGCGCGAAGTACTGGAGAATGAGGGATTTGAGTGTCAAATCGTCGGTCCTACGCCCGAACGTGCCACGCTGGTTACACGACTGCGAGGCGATAATACTGAACCACCGATCCTGCTCATGTCGCATACAGACGTGGTCGCCGTTGAGCCAGAGAAGTGGAGTCATCCCCCTTTCGCCGCAGAAATCGCTGACGGCTTTATCTATGGACGCGGCGCTCTGGATATGAAAAATATGGTGGTCATGGAATTGATGACTATGCTTCTGCTCAAACGCACGGGCATTCCGCTCAAGCGCGATGTCATTTATATGGCGGAAGCCGACGAGGAAACGGGCGGACGCGAGGGTGCCGCCTGGGTCGTAGCCAATCATCCCGAGCTGGTCCAGGCAGAATACGCCTTGAATGAGGGCGGCGGCTACGGCTTTGCCATCAATGATAAAGTATACTATACTATTGAAACCGCTGAAAAAGGCAGCATGCGCTTTAAGATTCGCACAACCGGCGATCCAGGACACGGCTCCATTCCACACGAAAATAATGCGATTGTCAAACTCGCCGAAGTTCTGAGTCGGATTCGCAATCATCAGCCCCCTATCCACTTCACGGCAACCTTTCGCGGACAGATCGAGGGCATAGCCAGCACACAGTCACCTGAAGTAGCCGCCGCCTTTAGGGCGGTTCTGGCCGATGAGCAAACAGCCGACATCGCCATTCAGGCACTACCAGTTGCTGAGACGTTTAAGCGCGAACTGCGAGCAATGGCGAGCAATACCATTTCGGCCACCATGCTCAAAGCTGGCGACCAGATCAACGTTATTCCCTCAGTGGCTGAGGCTTCCATCGATGCACGCCTTCTGCCTGGTCAGACGCACGAAGAATTTGTGAAAGAAGTACTCGCTATCCTCGGACACGATTGTAGCATCGAGTTTCTTGAACCCTCTCCACCCCTCGAAGCCGAACCAGACTCGCCGCTGATCGAGGTCATCAAAGAGGTGCTACACGCACATGTACCCGAAGCTACAATTGTTCCTACCATGCTCACTGGCGGCACCGACGCCAAACACCTGAATAAACTCGGCACAACCGTCTATGGTTTCTCACCCGAACGCTTCAACGGTGTCGAGAGCTGGAGCGGCGTTCACGGACACGATGAGAAGATTAGCGTACAGGCTATGCAATGGGGTACACGCGTACTCTACGAGGTAGTCGAGAAATTTGCCGCAAAGCCACAGGACCCGCTACGATAAATTTCTTTGTCACCAGGAACGCCCTCTGATCAGGTCTCACTTACCAGGGCGGTCCTGGCACTCGCTCCACCCGAAGCCATCCGAGTTTTGCACGAACAGAGTATTGTACACAAAACGGAGAAGTCCCTATGCAAATGCTAAAAGCAGACCTGAGAAGTATTTTTCTCAAATAAACGCCTAAAATTTGGGTGTAGAAATACAGAAAACATATGGTATAATCAGCGAAGGACCACGCTGTTCTTAGCAACATTTAGATGCTTTCCAGCCCATAACCAGCAAATTTTCCGTAAGTACTACGGACTATTATAAATAATACGTTAGGGCATTTTCACATGCGATAAAAACAGCACGACATATGTTCATATTCATATGATGATGCTGTTCACACTACACTACAAAATGCTCAGGGGACGAAAACAGTATGGCTGATTTTCTTGGGCAACAAATGGGTAACTATCGCTTGACCAGGCTGATTGGACATGGTGGGTTTGCAGATGTTTACCTTGGAGAACATATTCGACTCAGCATGAAGGCTGCAATAAAAGTTTTACATGCATACCTGGCAGAAGAGCATATCGAGGCCTTTCAACGCGAAGCACGCATGATTGCAGAGATGGAGCATCCGCATATTATCCGTGTGATGGATTTCGATATCCAATATGGCCGCCCATTCCTGGTCCTGCACTATGCCCCTAACGGCTCCCTCGCCCAAAGACATCCACGGGGGAGCCGGCTTTCTGGTGATTTAATCGATGACTATCTCAAGCAGATCAGTAGCGCTCTGTACTATGCGCATAATCTAAAACTGATACATCGCGATATCAAGCCAGAAAACATGCTACTCGGCACACGTGGCGAAGTCTTATTGAGCGATTTTGGGATCGCAGCGATCTCTCATTCGACAGAATCGATCAATAAACAGTCGCCGATGGGAACGCTGGAATATATGGCCCCTGAGCAGATCCAGGGGCGATCCCGCGTTGCCAGTGATCAGTATGCGCTGGCAACCACTGTCTATCAATGGCTCACCGGCACGCCGCCTTTTCGCGGCTCGTCAACCGAAATTATTGCCCAACATCTGGCGGCAAATGCCCCTTCGCTGCGTACGCGTATCCCGAATATCCCGGATGACATTGACCAGATTGTTCTCAAGGCCCTATCTAAGAATCCTCATGACCGTTTTGAAAACGTAGAGAAATTTGCCCAGGCCTTTTCTCAAGCGTTGACCAGACCACGCAGCGCTAGCTATCGACCCATCGCGCCGGCCAATCCTACACCAACCAAAGAAGTCAACTTTGTTTCTTCACCCTCGGACTTCCATAAATCGTCATCGCTGGCCAAAATCGCCGAGAAACAAAGTATCTCATCACCTGCCCCTCCTCCAAATACGCTCGACAAATTACCAGTCAAGCCTGCATTACCTGCTAAATTAACTCCTTACCTGCCGATCAAACAAAAAAAGCCCCGGCGCAAGTTCAGGGCCTGGCAGATCGGGATTATCAGCATAGTTATCCTGGGGTTAGTTATCAGCACTATTTTCATTGGCATATCCAGATATCGCACCCTATCATTCAACACTAACTACCAGACTATCATCAGCACGCCACCTTCCGCCTCCTATAGTCTGACAAACCAGGATAGTGCCTCCGAACAAGCATGGTCGGCTCAAGATAACTCTACATTCTGCCAGATCAACAGAAATGGGTATATCGTGCAAAATGGCGCGACCTGTATCGGAGAAAATGGTCTGAATGACCAGCGAACGCAAAATCTACTCATACGCATCGATATCAACGTGGTGAGCGGCTCGTGCGGCCTCATCGCCGTTAGCGTCCGCTACTCTGAAGTAGAACTTTGCGCTGATGGAAGTATGCGCAGCGATCAAGCAGACGGCTCGTACCAGACGTTTAGCACGGCAGCTACAGTCGGACCCAATGTAACCAATACGCTGTCGCTCGAAATACTCCATACCAACCAGAACCAGACGCTCCTTATCGCTTTTGTCCAGGGACAATACGTCTTTGACCGTACAGATACTATCTCTTCCACTCAGATATCCCCTACAATTCTGCTCGGTGCCGATCAATCCAGCACTGTTCTCTTCCAAAACCTAAAGATATGGAAGATTGGGAGCGCTACGTAAGTAATACCCTGTTGCTCCACTTTCTTCTTCAGGCAGGTCGCTGGTAGCCACGCCAGCAACCTGTCTCTTCCTTTGTCCACCTTTTTGCCAGCGCACACGAGCATTCTCTGTAGAGCACTCACTTATGTAGATCTACTATTTCGCAGGAGGAATACATTAAAACCAGAGAGATGTGATACCCTGGAAAAACCTGTAAGGATAGTAAAGGCAGGCTAACACCGTAGTTACCTGATATTCTGCAAGGAAGGTCTTGCATACCATCCAGGGAGCAGGGTGAAAATACTCTCGTTCATAATTGCTTGAAGTAGAAGGAAGGCAAACTCGATGTTAAACGTACGTAAAATTGCAGCAACAACGGCTCTCGGTCTGAGCATGGGTCTGACTCTGTTGGGTACTGGCGCGATGGCGAGCGCTCACATGGCTCCTAACAACAGCGCTATCACGGTGAACAATTCGAGCCAGGTCCACATCACTGTTCATCAGAACAGCGAAACGACGGAAAGGCACCACAACTATTCCTATGCTTATGACAACTGCGGTTGTTCCTATGGCTATGGCTATGGCTACGGTTACGGCTATGGCTACTTTGGCAACTACTACTGGGGTAGCTGGGGCTGGTAGCCTCGCTTCCCCCCTTGCCTGGCTGGCATCCTCAAGCATCTGAGTATGGTGGAAGTCGGTCTATCTGACCACTCTATTTTCTCTATACTGCTTGTACACTCCAGGTTAATGTAAAAGTGTAGAGAGATCGTCAGGGACAACCTTCTTTGGTCATCCCGGACGATCTCTCTGCTGTTTTGTCTCTCTACAATTGGCACTCGGGTTTTCCCAGGAGACACCATCCTTCAAGATTGCCTATCCACGTTTGAGGCGTCAAATAGCTGCGTATCCACCCGACAGGTTCAAAACCTCGACCAGGGTGGTATAATACACAACTGACCAGGCTGCGGCCCGATCAGCATGATCCAGGCATGCTATACAAACACCAACAAGCTGCGTGGTAAACAAACATGTTTCTCCACGTTATAGAAAGCAGTTTCGACTATGTTTGAACTAAGCTCTATTGGTACTGTCTTCCCACCTTTTGTCATCGAGATTGAACGCACTAAACTTCACGAGTTTGCTCTGGCAATTGGCGAGACCAATCCTATCTACCACTCACGCCAGGCCGCGCAGACCGCGGGTTTCACCGATGTACAGATGCTTCCTACTATGCCCACGCAGTTTGAATTCTGGGGCAATCCCGGCTGGATGGAACGTCTGCAAGGGATCGGCCTGAACACGACAAGGTTGCTTCACGTCGAGCAGGATTTCGAGTACCTACAGGGCATTTTGCCAGGCGATACGCTGACAGGTGTTACGACCGTTGTGGACGGCAAGGCACGCCGTGGACTTGATATGGCAACCCTGGAGACACGCTATACCAACCAACGCGGTGAACACGTTTTGACCGCGCAGATGAAGGTCCTGGTCAAAGAATAACTCGCTCACAGGGTCGCTTCTTATCTACCAAGCTATTTGCCGGGAACGTTATCTCCATCGTGAAAAAAGTTCAGCGGCGATGAATTTAACGAGGCGCTCTCCATCATCTCAGCCATCATATGCAGCAGACCACGCTCAAGCGAACGATGCACAAGCGCTCGCAGAAAAGGCTGTTGCTGAGACAAGAGACCCGAATCAGGATGTAACGCGGCAGCTACTGCGGCCACCAGTTCTGCGTCTTCGGCACGCTCAACCAGTTGAAAGAGCGCGGCTTGTCGACGCAGGCGCGTGTCGTAGAGCAAACGCCAGCGCGTGTCAACAACTTTCTCCAACACAGTGTCAACTAGCGCTTCTCGTTCGCGCTTCTGCGCCTCCAATTGCTTGTTAGTCGGCTTGCGCTTCCGCCCGGACGGCGTGACTCCGCTCTGAATCTGATCGAGGCCGAGGTAGCTATTTATATAGGGATGCAACAGGGTAAAAGGCTCGAAAAGCCAGGGTTCAAACTCCGGCAGCTTGTACAGTTCGTCACCACGGGCCGATAGAGCCGCCACAACTGCGGTATAAGGCTGCGGGTCCAGCATAATTGTGTTGCTCGCCACTTCTTTGGGAGCCGACGCTCCCGCTTCGATAAGCGGACGCCAGACGGAATAAGCCACCGGCAATTTGTGACGAGCACGCTTGTTTTGCTGACGCGCCTCGGCTATCAATGCCCGGCAATACTCTAAAGGAACCTGGAAGCTCATAAAGCCCTGTTCATCCATATTTTCCACCAGTTCCGTCCAACGCTCCAGAGCCATCTCATCGGTCCCATAGCAATCTTTGATGCCCCATTCATCCTGATACAACAGATTAACGCCTTTTAAGAGTCCGTCGGGCTTATGCCACGCCAGCATGATCATCTGCGCACCCGCACCATCGACAAAACTCACACGTGCTTCATACAAGGGCAGGTCTTGCAAAACTCCTTCGTGGCTACTCATATTCGCCGTAACCAGCGGCTTCAGCCGACCAACCACAGCACGAGCCTGCTGCTTCACCTGACGGTTTGTGCTATTCGTCAGCAGGTAGTTGAGCGCGGGAATGCTCTCTTCAAGCGCCGCTGCACCCAACTGCTCCAACGATTCTATAGCCGCCAGCACCACCTTCGAGGACTGATTTTCTAGCAACGGCACCAGCAGACGAGCCGCCCGCGAGTCCTGACTACTTCCCAACCAACCAATAAAGCCCAGACGACGCTCGACCGGCATGGAGAGTACATCTTCTAGAATCGACTCGACTCCCAGCTCACTCTCACCTACCAGATCCAGTAAGCGCAGTTGCATCTGGAGCATGGCCGCCTCCGGGTCATTCAGATAATCAATGATCCCATCATCGGCAAGTTCAGAATCCAGGTCCTTCAACACAGGTGCAAGCGATAGTTTGGCCAGATCCCCTACCGTCGGATCAGACACAAACTCTTCCAGTTCTTCCAGGTCAAAATCCGTAGCCAGTTCAGAGAGAATCAGCGCCGCTGCCGAATGCGCTTTAGAATCAGTTGTACGCAAAAGATGCAAAACCTTCTCACGTGCGCCACTGGTCCATTCCTCATCCAGGCGATCCAGGTAGTGTGAAAGTGTCTCAGAATCGACGTCGTTGCGCCGACTCATAGCCGACAAAATACTATCAATGCTATCCTGGGAAGCCCCCTTACGTCCTCGTGGCATGCTTCTTCTCTCCTGACTCAAGATAGTTTATTTTATGCTAGAAATCTATTCTTCAACGTGTAGTTGACGCAAGGCATTGTACCACGCACGCCTGCATCCGTCTACGGAGAGTTCTATTGACTACTTTGCACAAGACTCTTTCTCTGCAAAAATACAAAAATGCCGATCTCTCTTTAACTCTTCTAGCCATGTGGGCGCTATACGCGGTATGATTAGGTTATGAGTTACAAACACATCCATTTTCTAGGTGAACACACCGTGCAGAAAGGACTTGTAGGATGAGCAGCAATAAAGTACGTGTAGCAATTATTGGAGTAGGCAACTGTGCCAGCTCGCTGATACAGGGCGTAGAATACTACAAAGATGCTAAATCTGAGGACTTTATTCCAGGATTGATGCATGTCGACCTTGGCGGCTATCATATCCGGGATATTGAGTTTACTGCGGGCTTTGACATCAACCAAACCAAAGTCGGGAAAGACTTGAGTGAGGCCATTTTCGCCGCTCCAAACAATACCTACAAATTTTCAGAGGTGCCGTCCTTAAATGCGCCTGTCTATCGCGGCATGACGCACGATGGGTTAGGAAAATATCTCTCTCAGGTCATCACTAAAGCACCAGGGAAGACCGCAGATATTGTCAGTATTCTGAAAGACACCGGGACAGACGTGGTGATCAATTATCTGCCGGTAGGTTCTGAGAACGCGACCAAGTGGTATGTTGAGCAGATCTTGCAGGCGGGCTGCGGTTTTGTCAATTGCATCCCGGTCTTTATCGCCCGTGAGCAGTACTGGCAAGACCGTTTCAAGCAGGCTGGCCTGCCGATGATCGGCGACGATATCAAGAGTCAGGTCGGCGCAACAATCACCCATCGCGTCCTGACACGTCTCTTCCGCGAGCGCGGCGTACGTCTGGAACGGACTATGCAATTGAATGTAGGTGGCAACACCGACTTCTATAATATGCTGGAACGCGACCGCCTGGAATCCAAGAAGATCAGTAAGACCAACGCAGTCACCAGCCAGCTCGACTACGATCTGGGCGCAGAAAACGTCCATATCGGCCCTTCGGACTATGTTGAATGGCTAACTGACCGCAAGTGGGCATATATTCGCCTGGAGGGCCGCACTTTTGGTGATGTTCCGCTCAATATCGAGCTGAAATTGGAAGTTTGGGACTCACCTAACTCGGCTGGCGTCGTGATCGATGCAATCCGCATGATCAAGGTGGCTATGGACAGAGGCCTGAGTGGCACCCTGGAAGGTCCAAGTGCGTACTTGATGAAATCTCCACCAATTCAGCACCACGACGACCAGGCCCGCGAAATGACCGAGGAGTTTATTCTCCAGCAAGCAGTTAAAGAGACCGGGCCTAAAGATGCAGCTCCCTCGACTAACGGCTACAAGATCGAAACTCAATCCTGACTTTCCTTCATGTAATCTGTTTGTTGAATGGATAAACAGGAGCATCAGGAATAAAGCTATCTTCCTGATGCTTCTTTAACAGGTTGGAGGAACCTACTATGCACATGCCAGATCTCTATTGCAGCGAATGCGGCGCAGCCAATCCTCGCGAGGCTCAAACATGCTTTGCCTGCAATTGCGTGCTTACTGCGCCACCTGAAAACGTTCTTCCAGGTCTCCAACCCAGCAAAACAACTACACCCGAGACGCCCAGGCTCCTTCAGTTCGATCTCTTGTCAGGCACAATGACGATGATCCACGCTCATACGCCGCCCGCTACGCAACAACTCCTGCACGAGCGCTATCAGGTGCTCGAAAAAGTTGGCACAGGTGGCTTCGGCGCAGTCTATAAAGCACGCGATACCCGTCAGAAAAATCGTCTGGTAGCAGTTAAGGCGATCGAACTGGACACGCTCAGCGCCTCGCAGGCCATCGAGGCAACCGATACATTTAACCGCGAACTACAGTTGCTCTCCAGTCTCGATCATCCTCTTCTCCCTCACATCCATGAACACTTTATTGACGCCACACATTGGTACCTGGTGATGGATTTTATCGCTGGCGAACCCCTTGATGAATATCTGCAACAGATCGACGAACCGAGTCTGCCTCTGAAAGAGGTGGTTGATATCGGCCTGCAACTCTGCGATGTGCTGCGCTATCTCCATACACGTAAACCAGCCATCATCTTCCGCGATGTCAAACCGGCCAATATTATGCGTACGCCCGGCGGACGGCTCTATCTGATCGACTTTGGCATTGCACGACGCTTTAAGCCGGGTCAGACCAGAGATACGACGCCGCTCGGCTCGCCAGGCTTCGCCGCGCCCGAGCAGTACGGCAAAGCACAGACCACCCCGCGCTCCGATATCTATGGACTGGGTGCCACTCTCTATTTCCTGCTGACTGGCTACGATCCAGCCAGCACGCCTTTCAATCTCCCACCCATCGCTTCGCTCTGTCCCGAGCTGCCCACACCTCTGACGGAACTGCTGACCTCGATGCTCGCGCTCGATCCTACACAGCGTCCGTCCAGCATTCTCCCGATCCAGCAAGCACTCACCACTTACCAGCCAGTCAGCCTGCCACGTGGCCTGACCAGTCTTCCGCAACCTGCGAGCCAAAACATTGCCAGCGCTTCAGCACACCGCTGGCCGTGGCTCAGTCCTTTTCTCACCCGAATTTTTCTGGCACTGATCATTGTTGCTATTCTGGCCGCCTGCATTCTCAGCGCCCATTTAGCAATGCCCTAAAACCAGCGTCTCTAGACTTCTTCTCCCGGCCCAAACAGACCAGGAGCAGGTACCAGTTGCACAGATTGTCCAGGACAAAACGTGCTACAATCACTAACAATGCTTGCTTGACTTGCCTATGATAGAGGTAAGGCTGGCAAATATCATAACGACAGGAAGCAATTATGGCAGAGCAACAGTATATTCTTGCGCTTGATATAGGTACGTCCTCAACACGTGCTATTCTCTACGATACCCGCGGCACAGTTGTGGATGATGTTCATTCACAGTTGACCTATAAGTTGACTACGTCGCACGAGGGAGAAGCCTCGGTCGATGCCGAGGCCCTGTTCAAGCTGGTTACTCAGAGTATCGACGAGGCGCTGGGTAAGGCTGGCGATCGAGCGGGGAAGATTGTCGGCGTTGCAACTTCAGCCTTCTGGCACACGCTGGTGCCGCTTGACAAGACTGGAAAACCGCTGATGGCCCTGATGACGTGGGAAGATACGCGTCCCCAGGAGGCTGTCAAGAAGCTGCGCACTCAACTCGATGAGGCGACTATCCATCAGCGTACTGGCGTTCGTCTGCATACAAGCTACTGGCCGGCGAAGATCTCCTGGTTGCTGAGCACGCACCCTGAGATAGTCGAGCGTACAGCACGCTTTGTCTCATTTGGCGAATACATGCACGAACGTCTGCTCGGACGAGCTATTTGTAGCCTCTCGATGGCCTCTGGCACTGGTCTGCTCAATACTCGCGAGCGCAACTGGGATCGCGAGATGCTTGAGTTCCTGCACCTTACGCCCGATCACCTCTCGTCGCTGGGCGATCTGTCCGACATGGTGCAGGATCTACGCCCCGAATTCGCCAGTCGCTGGCCTGCGCTCGCTCATGTCCCCTGGCTACCCGCCGTGGGCGACGGAGCCGCAGCCAATATCGGCTCAAACTGTGTCACTTCGTCGATATGGGCGATTACGATGGGGACTTCCAGTGCGATTAGAGTTGTAGTACCTCCCGAACAGGTGACACCCGCACAAGGCCTCTGGCTCTACTATGTCGATAAAAATCGCGCTCTGCTCGGTGGGGCGCTCAGCGAAGGCGGCAATATGCGAGCATGGCTCAGTCAGACGCTCCATCTGCCTCCGCTGGATGAGATGGACGAGCAGCTCGAACAGATGGAGCCAACCACTCACGGCCTCACTATTCTTCCCATGCTCTCAGGCGAACGTGCACCCGGCTGGCATACCGACGTACATATGACTATCGCTGGCCTGACTTTACATAGCACACCCGTTGAGATAGCACTGGCCGCGCTTGAGGCGGTTGTCTTTCAACTCAGCGTGGTCTATGACCAGCTACAACAGGCCCTCGCCAGCCAGGTAAAACAGCCTCGCTTGATCGTCAGCGGAGCCGCGCTACTCAAATCCAGAGTGCTACGCCAGGCCCTCGCCGACACCCTTGATCGTCCACTCGAATTGTCAGAAAGTAGTGAAGCATCGGCCCGCGGCGTGGCCCTGCTCGCTCTGGAAACGCTCGGCCATCTGTCCAACCTGACAGACCTGACTCCCGAGGAGTCAGGGGTCGTCCAACCTGACGCAAGCAGACACACTGCCTATATGCAGGCCCGTTCTCGCCAGCAGGCACTCTACGACTTGCTTCTCGATTGAGGAGCAAACCTTTACAGTCTTTTCCTGTCAAGAAATCCTATAATCAAGAAATCCTATAATAAGGAACATGGTACTACTATGAGCCAACGTGAAGCAGTGATTGTTGCCGCCGTCCGTACAGCAGTCGGACGGCGCAATGGAAGCCTGAAAGAGTGGCACCCCGTGGATCTGATGGCCACGGTGCTCTCGGCAGTAGTGCAGCGTACCGGCATAGACGCCGGTCTGGTAGATGACGTAATTGTAGGTTGTGTCAGTCAGATAGGCGAACAGAGTTTGAATATCGGACGTAACGCCGCTCTGGCCGCAGGTTTTCCAGAATCGGTGCCTGGCACTACGGTTGATCGCCAGTGTGGTTCCGGCCAACAGGCCCTTCACTTCGCCGCGCAGAGCATTCTGAGCGGTGCCTGCGATATCGTCATCGCAGGCGGGGTCGAGTCGATGACGCGCATCCCACTCGGTTCAAATGCTCAGGGACCCGGCACGCCATTTGGACCCCTGATGAATGAACGCTACCATCACGGTCTGGTGCATCAAGGTCTAAGCGCCAATCTGATCGCCCAGAAATGGGAGATTACGCGTGAACAACTGGACGCCTTTAGTCTGGAAAGTCACCGCCGCGCCGCCCTGGCTACCTCAGAAGGTCGTTTCGCTGAACAGATCCTGCCCGTTCCTGTCCACAACGTAGCTGGCGAACAACTGCTTTTTGCCCACGACGAAGGGATTCGCAGCGATACTAGTCTGGAAAAACTCGCCAATCTCAAACCAGCTTTCCAGCCCGATGGCCTGATTACCGCCGGCAATTCATCCCAGATCAGCGACGGTGCGGCAGCCGTCCTGGTTATGGAACGCACAGTCGCCGAAAACCTGGGCCTGCGCCCGCGTGCGCGACTGATAGCTTTTGCCCTGGCTGGCGACGATCCTGTCTTGATGCTCACTGCGCCCATTCCCGCCACTCACAAGGTTTTACATAAGGCCAGCCTGACCCTTGAGCAGATAGATCTGATCGAGATCAATGAGGCCTTTGCCAGCGTCGTTCTGGCCTGGCAAAAAGCTACCGGCGCAAATCTGCAATGTGTGAACGTCAATGGCGGCGCAATCGCTATCGGCCACCCACTCGGCGCGTCGGGCGTACGCCTCACAACGGTCCTTCTCCACGAGCTTGAGCGCACCGGGGGACGCTATGGCTTACAGACGATCTGCGAAGGCGGAGGCACAGCCAATGCGCTGATCCTCGAACGCCTCTAAATATCCAGTAAACGCTGTTCCCGACCCTCGTACACGTAAAAGCGCAAGGGCATCTCGTCCATAAAGATGCCCTCGCACAAATAAACTCACCTCTGACCTTTAATTACTCTGGTTTTCTTCGATTGTCAGTTCTTCTTCTTCCAGCAGATAATCGTCACTATCGCTCTCTTCTGCCTGGGCCACTGGCAGATTGCGATTATCTTTTCTTGCGGACTTACGTCCCAGCATCTCGCGCTTCAAACGGTCGCGTTTGACATCACGCTTATCACGCAGCTTCCCTCGCATATTCTCTCACCTCCTCTCTCTTTATTTCGCCCTGGATCACTCGCCAGGGCCAGAAAAAGAAGAGACGAGACGCCTTCTGTTCTCTGTCTGCATCGCATATGAAGGTCCCTATTTCGGGTATATTCAGCATTTATGCAAAACACGCTTGTTAAATGTCCCATAGAGTCTGCTTTACAAATGAAAATGCACAATGTTCAAAGTGCAGAATGCCGTACAGCATGAGGAAGTGTTGAGGAGAAAAAGGTTTTTCGGATCGAGAAAAATCCGCAAGCCAACCCTCCTGAACATAGCCTGAATAGCTACTATGCTCGTGAAGCGCTGTTTGAGTGAGTTCTGCACGTTACTATTTGCCACTCTTGCGCTATATACCCTTGTATCATAGAACTCACCCCCTTTATATATAGTGTGTGTAATCATCTTGCTCAAAGCTAAGCAACGATAAACCTGAGTAGAAGTGTACAGGTAGGATTTTCAAAAGTCAAGAGCTTTTGGGGCGATTTCCGCACGGACTATGGCCCCATGCAAAAACAAACGAGAGACGGTCTGAAGCAGGCTGAGGCATCACTCAGGTGCAGACCCTCTCTCGCGCAAAGGGACAGCTTGGTCCCCATATGTTCTTTAAGCAATCGTTAGTTCGCCGACAACTCACCCAGCGTGATGGTGAGCGTCAGCGGCTGAGTACCACGGTAGACTTTCAATGCCAGATTCTCACCAGGCTTATGCGTCAACAAACTGGCGCTGAGGTCAGTTGTACTGTGAACAATCTGATTGCCGAGCTGTACAATCACATCGTTCGTCTGTAAACCCGCGCTGGCCGCAGGGCCGCCAGCAGTCAATTTAACTATTAACGCCCCATAGGTAATACTCAGATTATTTTGGCTGGCCACACTCTGGTCAACGCTGGTAATAGTTACGCCCAGCAACGGTCGCCCGGTATGAGCAACATGCCCGGTAGCAACAAGCTGTTGCGCAATAAACTTGATGCGGTTAGAAGGAATGGCAAAACCCAGACCATTGGCAGGGGTATTAAACTCATTGTTAATGGCGTTCAAGGTGGGCATCCCCACAAACTCACCCTGCATATTGACCAGTGCGCCCCCGCTATTCCCCGGATTGATCGGCGCATCAGTCTGAATGGCATCTGGCAGCGTCGGTCCACTCTGGCTCTCGGAGACATTGCGATTGAGCGCACTGACTATGCCGCTGGTGACTGTCTCTGCATTGCCCAACGGACTGCCAATCGCCATCACTGTCTGACCAACCTTGAGTTGCGCCGAGTCGCCAAAGGAGGCAACCGTCAGTCCATCAGTTGGAGGCGCGATTTTGACCACCGCCAGGTCGTCAGCTGCGTCTACACCCACAAGCTGCGCCGCGTGCTGACTATTATCCGCAAGCATTACCTCTATGACGCTGGCCCCCGTAACGACGTGACCGTTTGTGACAATATAACCACGCCCATCGATAACCACGCCCGAACCCAGCGCCTGCTGGCTTCCACTCTGGATATCGATCTGCACAATCGAGGGCTGGACCTTATTGATCACCGCTTCACGTACAGCATCGGCGTTGTTACCGGTCAACTGAGGCACGGTTACGGTAGAACTCTTGCCCGGCTGAAAAGAATTGCTACTTGTAGTGGATGAGTCAGAACCAGTAGTGCGCGAGAGCGCCCAACCAGAGATTAACCCCGACGCGAATATGGCGGCTAGTAAAAGACCCAGCGCAACCAGTGCACCCGTCCGCATACCAGAACGCTGCTGCCTGTTCACCCGCTGACTGGCCGACCCGGCCCGGAAAGCGCCCAAGCCCGGCTGCGCTGTATGCACGGACCCGGACTGATAAGGGAGCTGACCAGACGCGAGTGGCGGCAGAGGCTGCGTGATAGCCGCCCGCGCTCGCATATCCGACTGCCCAAATCTCCCGACCTGATACTGCTCCGGTCGCGGCGGATACATCCACCCGGTCCCACCGGAAGTTGGCGGCGATTGATAGGAAGCAACTGGCCCAGGTTGATACGATACCGCAGGCGCTTCTGGAAAAACAAAAGGTATATGCTCAGATGCACCCTGATACCTGTCCACTTCAGGCTGTTGCACTCTCTGGCCGGATTGTTGAAGCGTGGCATCAGCCTGCTCACTCTGAACTCCCTGACTGGCTTCCCCAGCTTGCATCTCCTGCGGCTCTGATATCCCTTCACCCGGTTGCTGAGAAGTACTATCCTCCCCAGGCTGATTATCCTTAGACTGCATTGTCGGCCCTTCCCGTATAGACTCTACTTCTTCAGTGTCTTTCGACAGCTTACTTATATCTTCATAATATGACATATTATCGCACCTCCTGAAGTCTCAGCATAGCTCTTACATCATTGAATCAACATTGGACAACCTTGCCAGCAGTAAGAACTATTAAAATCGCCACATATCCCCAACAACCCCCACCTCCAGGCGTTCGCACAGTCTGATTGATCCCTTGTAGCCAACCGATTCTATACTTATAGATAACTATATCGTCTTTTTTTCAGGATTCTGATAGGGATTTGTAAAGTTTCTGTGATATATTATAGCTATGCTTCGCCCCTCGCTCGCTAGAACTAGCGCCGATTTCTTGAAAGTTCACGCCAAAAGAGGGATGCAGCATAGCTCCTACGCTCGACTTATTCGGTAACGTGAGGATGCAACTCAATGTCGTTTTCTTTAAGGGTAAGCAAAGCCAGCGTCAGTCCATCATCGTCAACAAATTCGACTTCATACTCGTAGTCGATAGCGTTCGTCGTGTAGACCATCACGATAGTCCCAAATCTTCCCATTTGTAGAGGCGTTGATGGAATATTCGGCCATGCTGTTGGGCTATCAGCAGGCACAGGATGCTTGAGCCTCACTACATCATTTTCCTGAAACATAGGTTTCTCCTATATAATCGAAATCGCGATCACCTGGGTGTAGGAATTGCAGTTACCAATCTTATTATGCCATCAGTATTTCTTATCCATCCGAATACGACATCTATCGTTTTGCTATTTGTACCAACAATACTAATTATCTGATTAAACTTCGTGCCATATCGTGTTACTCCTGTGTGATAGTTCGCTATTGACTTACTAATATAATCAATATTTGATTTTACTCTCTGCTATATATCACAACTATCATTTTTACAAAACGTTACACTAGATCACGAAAAAATGAGCTAGCTAGCTTTTACTTGTCTTTAGTCTCTTGAGAACGTATACTTTTAACATACATAGCAACCTCTCGCGCCACCAAACCTTTGCGGAAAGGAACACATATCAATGGCTACTCCTCAAGAATCATCACAAGAATCTCCCAGCACCTATATAGTCCAGGATCGCTCTAACCAACAGGAACTTACGCGTATGGCCATTCAGGATCAACTCCTCACAGTGAGCATGGGCGGAGTCCTGCCAGAACAAACGAGTCCACTCTCTTTGCAGCGCGTATTGGACGTAGGCTGTGGACCCGGCGGCTGGCTGATCGAAATGGCAAAGACCAATCCATCAATCACTCAACTCATTGGAGTGGATATCAGCGACAAGATGCTCGATTACGCTCGCGCACAGGCTCTCGCTCAGCAAGTCGATGAACGCGTTACGTTTCAGAAAATGGATGCGCTACGTATGCTGGAATTTCCTCAAGCTTATTTCGATCTGGTTAACCAGCGCTTAGGGTCAAGCTATCTGCGCAACTGGGACTGGCGAAAACTCTTGCAAGAATACCGACGTGTGCTTCGTCCAAATGGCATACTGCGCATCACCGAAGGCGATATGGTCACTGAGAGTAGCAGCCCCTCCTATTTGCGTTTCAATCAACTCATTTTTCAAGCCCTCAACCAGGCAGGACATTTTCTGGTGGCTGAACCCAATGGCGTTACCAGCCAGCTCTCTAATCTGATGACACAATATGGCTTCCAACAGATACAGACACGCACTTCTCAGGTGTCGTATCTCTCCGGCACCCCTCTGGGACAGCGCTATTTTGAGGACGCCAGCCACGCTTCTCACACACTCTTGCCGTTTCTGCAAAAATGGTTGAACGTTCCACAAGACTACCAGGATATCTGCCAACAAATGCTACACGATATGCAACAACCCGATTTCAGTGCAACCTGGAACCTTCTAACCGTATGGGGAAAACCTGTTTCAACTGCACGACGCTAGATTAGCAAAAAAACTCTTCTATCGAATTTCAGGAGATTTGAGGCATTTTTGCCAATGTCCCAAATCTCCGCGTCATTTACCTTGATATTATGCATGTTTTGACTGTATACTTAAACCAGATTTAATTCTTTGACAGTGCCATGTCTTAGAAAGAGTTTTCTCCCGTTTTCGTGGCAGATGTATACAGGTGAATTTGTATTTACTTTCGCCCCAAAACAGGAGAGAGAGCACTTACTGTATCTCGTTACCCGACAGTTCCGCTGTCCTCCGAAAATCGTAGTCATACGCTCGTCTGATATACGATTAAAAACATGCTTTGTGCGTTGCGTAGTTATTCCCTGTGGACAAAAATACAGATCTTTTCTGTATAACTACAGGTGTATCTAAGAGGTTCCTGGAAAGATCGTAGCTTCCTTCGTCTCTCGCCAGCTAAAGAGACCAGTGTGTTATCCTCTGCCTTCTGTTACGATAGTTTCCGAAACCTCGAAGATAAGTTCAGTGGAGGAACCATTGAAGAAATCTATTACCAACCTCGCATACCCCCTGGGATCGGTACTTCTCCTTGCGCTCATGCTCGGCTTTGGCACACTTACCGCTTTTGCGGCTCCCATCAGCAAAGCCGCCCCCGCGACCCATAAGTTGAGTTGGAAAAGAGCATGCGCCTCTACTGTTGCCCTAGGACACACGTATTGTGACGCCTTAGTTGCCTATAATACCGCCACAAATACGCCAGTTTCTCCTTTCGCCAATCCTACTGGTGGAAGCGCTCCTTACGGTCCGTCAAACTTTCATTCAGCTTATTCCCTGCCAACCACTGCCTCCGGGACACCAACCGTTGCCATCGTCGATGCGTACAACGATCCCAATGCAGCTAGTGACCTGGCCACCTATCGCTCTCACTACGGCCTGCCTGCGTGTACAACCGGAAGCGGCTGTCTGAAAATTGAGAACCAAACTGGCGGGAGCAGCCTGCCTGCCAGTGACTCCGGTTGGGGCCTGGAGATCTCGCTCGACCTCGATATGGTCAGCGCAATCTGCGAAAACTGCCATATCCTCCTGGTCGAGGCCACTACACCTAGCTTTGCCAACCTGGGAACAGCGGTCAATACCGCTGTTGCTTCCGGCGCTGTCGCTGTAAGTAATAGCTACGGTGGTTCTGGCGGCTCCAGCTACTGCTCGACCTACTACCAACATACTGATGTCGCCATTACGGTGAGTACCGGCGATAGCGGACCAGGCATCGAATATCCAGCAGCCTGCGAATATGTGACAGCAGTAGGCGGCACAACCCTCCAATCTAGTGGCAGCGAAACTGATTGGGTGGATGCCGGCGGCGGCTGTAGCTCTGTCGCCAAACCATCCTGGCAAGTCACCAGCGTGACAAGCTGTAGCAAACGAGCACTCGCCGACGTTTCTGCGGACGCCGATCCAAATACCGGTGCCAATGTCTACGATACTTACGGCTATAGCGGCTGGATTCAGGTCGGTGGCACCAGCGAATCTTCACCGATTATCGCAGGCGTCTACGCCCTGGCAGGCAACGCCAAATCTACTCAGTATCCGGCAAGCCTGCCCTGGACCAACTATTCGAGCGGCTGTCTCTTCGAAGTCGGCGCAGTGAGATACTCCTATCAGGGTGGCCTCGGCTCGCCCAATGGAGTTGGCTGCTTCTAGATAGTAGATTGAGATACTGACTCCGACATGGCAAAGAAAGAATACTTCTCAGTCTCGCACTAATCTAGAGTAATGCAGACTTCCAGTGTCAGGTGAATTGCTCAGCATTTTACCTGACACTGTTTTTGTGTCATTCTGGCATCTTGACGAAAATTTTACAAAAATGATAAAAGATCTTGAAGGTTGTCCTTTATACTGAACATCGTGCAGTGGAAAGTTGGTCACAGGCTTACCACTGCAAGCACCTTTTGCGAGTAATACCAAAATATGAAAATACTCATCATTGAAGACGAAATAAATATCGCTCAGGTTCTTCGCCTCTATCTCGAACAGGCTAGCTATAAGGTGATCACTGCTAGCGATGGGGTCGCCGGACTCGAACTGCACGCCCGTGAATGCCCCGATCTGATCATTCTAGATCTGATGCTCCCAGCACTGGACGGCATGGAGGTGTGCCGACGCATTCGCACGTGGGCCAATACTCCTATCCTGATGCTCACAGCCCGCCAGGGCGAAGAAGACCGCATCGCTGGACTCGATCTGGGAGCCGATGACTATCTGGTGAAACCTTTTAGCCCCCGTGAGGTGGTGAGCCGCGTCAAAGCTATCCTTCGCCGCAGTCTTTCTACACCCACCATCACTTCGGTCCCGGTCAGCGATCTACCCGCCGAAGACCCCCGCGAACATTTACGCTTTGAAGATCTCTATATCAATGTACCCGCCCGCCGTGTCGAAATTCACGGCCAGGGTATCACGCTAACCGCTAAAGAGTTTGATCTACTGATGACCCTCGCTTCGTCTCCCGATCGTGTCTTTACACGCGAGTCTTTGCTCAA
>DAOTTJ010000153.1:0-9916 GCA_034437695.1 Ktedonobacteraceae bacterium | reverse complement strand
CCTGCACGGTCTTATCTGCGCTGGCCGAGGCTACCCGCTTGCCATCTGTTGCCCAGATTACAAAGGCGACGGTCCCCTTATGCCTGGAGTAGGTGAAGAGTGGGGTCTTCGCGTTGAGATCCCAGACCTGGGCGGTCTTATCGGCGCTGGCTGATACCAGGCGTTTGCCATTGGGTGCCCAGGCCACGGAGGTGACTGTATTCTTGTGGCCAGCATAGGTGAAAAGCGGTTGTTTGGAGTGAATATCCCAGACCTGGGCGGTCTTGTCCGCGCTGGTAGAGGCCAGACGTTTGCCATTGGGTGCCCAGGCTACGGAGGTGACCACATCGGTATGTCCAGAGTAGGTAAAGAGTGGCGTGGAAGAAGTGAGGTTCCAGATCTTCACGGTCTTGTCAGCGCTGGCGGAAGCCAGCTGTTTGCCGTCTGGCGACCAGGCCACGCAGGTCACTGGAGCGCTATGTCCGGTGTAGATAAGCGGGAGCGTCGGTTGCACGATAGGAGTGTGATATTGCAGAGTTGACGCGGGATGGTTGCGGAAGAAAAACACGCCGCCTGCACCGAGTGCCACAGCGCCGCCCAGTCCGACTAGCCCCAGCAGTACCGCGCGTCGGCTCGATTGCGCTTGCCCGGAGGACGTTTCACTGCTCTGCGTTCCTGGCGTAGGCGCAAACGTAGGCGTTTCTCCGCTACCCGAACCCGCCAGGGTTGGCGCTCCGCCCGCGTAGAATGTCTTGGCAATTGGTTGTGGGATTGCCGGTGAGGGGGCAGCGTAGGGGATCGACGCGATGGGCTGCGAAATCGTTGGAGGAGCACTCACATAGGGTGTAGGAGCGATGGGCTGCGAGATGGCAGACGGAGCGGTCGCATAGGGTGTCGGTGTGATAGGCTGTGGGGTCATAGGAGGCGCACTGCCGTAGGGTGTGGGAGTGAGCTGCTGCGGTAGTGGACCAGACGAACGTTGGGAGACAGCGGCCAGGCGAACCGTCTCCATGCGTGTGTGCAGCCTTTCTACTACCTGGCGCAGCTCGGCCGCTACCTGCATAAAACCTTCAGCCGGATTCGGCCAGTTCATAATGGGTAGGCCATTGCTGGGCAGAGCTGGTAAAGAGGAAAAGGGCGAGTTCAGCCCATCCACTGGTTGCACCAGGATGGGCAAAACCAGCGTTTCATTCTGCTGGTGGCGAGCGATTGCCTGTCTGATCACAAGAGCACAAGACCTATCTGCTAAGAGTTCGGGGCTTACTAGCGTTATAACCAGTTGAGAAGTATTCAGGCGGACAATACGTTCCTGTTCCCAATTTCCAGCACTCTGAGCATCGCGCTCATGCCAAGTTTCTAGCCAGCCGTCTTGTTTAAGCGGAGCCAGGTGCCGTTCGAGTGCATCCAGGACAGGTAGATCCTTTGTTGCGACACAATAATAAATACGGAACCGAAATAATACCTCTGCCTCTATCAATGTAGACTCCTTGATGAAATAAAGCAAACAAAAAAGGATAGGGCTTCACAAAAGTTTTTTCTTCCCTGCCCGCTCGACCCAAAGATGAGATGTGGTAAGGATACCTCACACTCCTGCGGGGGACCGACTGGTCCCCTGCACCCCTGCTTCTGGTGACGTTTGCGAAGCCCTGTTTTTCTTATTGGATATCTTTCCTGAATAAACAAATTGTAGCATAGATTTTTAGTATTCTATAAATCGAGCCATAAAAAGGTGCCTGGAATAGCCGAGATGTCTTATAGGGTGGCAACTTCTGCGTCGATTCGGCAGTTGGATGGTGGTGCGTGGAGAAAGGAGAGGCAGCCTACAGAAACTTCTGCACGCTGTCTCTCCTTTCCTGGGTCAGCCAATGACAAAGGTACGCCTACAAGAGAAACACCAGTCTTGACTGTATCTATCTCGTTAACACTCGCCTTTGAGCCAGTCCCAGATTTTATCGTCGATCCCAGAATTATCCTGGAGACTTGCTTCAATGCCATCGATCACCGATTCAGGAAGAGAGGCAAGCAATTTATTCCATCCATCGGTTGATCCATGAAACCAGGAAGGCAAGTCGCCGCCGGTTACAAGTGAACTCATACGATAGAGGAGCATCTGCGTGGCCTCGTCCGTCTCGTTTGCAGCGGCATTGGCCAGGTGGTCACCTATAAGATCGTTGAACTTACCGCCCAGATCTAGTTTGCCAAGAACTATACCGGTGCCAGCTCCCAAAGCTGCATCGACTGCGAGCGTTCCCCAACTAAAGTCGTTCTCTCCACAGTGCTCAAAGCAATAGTCACCGGCTCCCTGGATGGCTCCCGCAGCTCCAAGCACAGCTAAGGTGCCAGCAGGACCAGTATATAATGTCGCCTCGGTAGCGGCTGCGCCAACAGCGGCGTCAAAGCCAACCTGGCTCCAATTGATTCCATCCCCCTTAATTGCCTGAGAGATGACGCTGGCTCCGCCGCCGATAAGCGCACCGCCAATGATGGCAGTCGCATCATCCCAACCAAACCAGTTGCCTCCTGGATCTGAGTGATTGATGGGATCATTATTGCTATAGGCGTATTGATTCTGGGTAGCTGGACTGCCCAGCGAGCCGGTTGTACCATCACGGGTGATAAACCGTCCTGTCCCTGGATCATAGTAGCGCTCGCGCATAAAGACGAGTCCATCGCTGGCATCCGTTTGCTGCCCATTCATCTGGAATTCGCTTTTTGTTCCACTGCTGTTGCGGAGCGCTCCAAAGGCATCGTAGCTATAGGTTCCTAAGACAGCCCCAGTATTGTCGGTCAGATTGCGTACACTGCCGAGGCCGTCATAGCTGTAGTAGAGGGGCTGCGCTGTAGTAGAAAGTGGGGCGCTATCTAGCAAACTGGCTCCATACACCTCATCGGTGGTACCTTGAGCTGTAATCTCCTCCAGAACCTGTGGCAGATTGGTCGGTGAAAGCACATACTGCGTTGAACTGGTTATGCCAGCGCTGGTGACGCTCTGGCCGACACGGAAACCATCGCCATTATAGGTATAGTTGACGGTCGTACTGCCTTTCGTCACGCCTGTCAGTTCATTCGATGGGTCATAGGTATAACTGGTCGTATTACTCCCCGTTGCACTGCTGAGCAAGTTGCCGTCGTTATCGTAGGTCATCGTCGTCTGCGTCGTGCCGGAGAGGACGGTGAGTAATTCATTTGCGGCATTGTAGGTATAATTTGTGGTGGTGGTGACTCCACTGGCGACTTTCACCATCGTTTTGCGATTGCCTGCTGTGTCATAGGTGTAGGTCACTTTTGAGCTATCGGGATAGGTGGCTGAGGTCAATCGCCCCATCTTGTCATAAACGAAGCTGGTATTCCCCGTTTCTACATTGCTTCCACTGGCACTGACGCTGGTGCGATTGCCGATAGCGTCGCGCGTATATTGGAAGGACGAAATGACTCCAGCAGGACCTGTATTCGTGACTCCTGTCATGCGATTGTCCAGGTCGTAGCTATAGGTTGTGACTACATGGTTGGGCAGACTTAGTTTGCTCAGATTGCTGACTGCGTCATAGCTGTAGGTTGCTGTACGGTTATTCCAATCAGTAATGCTGCTCAGACGGTTGTCGTTGTCATAGCTATAGTTGAGGAACCTGCCGTCGGGATAGACTATACGCGTCTGGTTGCCCGCTGCGTCGTAGCTCAGGCTGAGCACGCGCCCGGCAGGGTCGGTGACGCCTGTAAGCTGGTTCAATGGGTCAATGGTATAGTTTGTGGTTCCTGTTGAGTCGGTCATGCTGGTGCGATTGCCCACGCCGTCATAATTGAACGAGACAATCGTCCCACCGGCATAGTTTACCTGGAGAAGTCGGTTGTTTGCATCGTAGCCATAGGCAGTTGTCTGCCCATTGGCGTCGACCTTTGTCGCAACGTTACCCGTGCTATCGTAGGTGTAGCTGGTGACCTTGCCAATCGCATCGGTAAGGCTCAACTCGTGGCCATTGGCGTCATAGGTATAAGTGATAGCATTGCCGGCCCCATTCAACTGTTTCATCAGGTTGCCGTTGGCATCGTAGGTATATTGAGTAGTTGTGCCATCGGGATTGGTTACTCCGGTAAGGTGTCCCATGACATCATAGTGGTAGGTAGTGATATTGCCAATGGCGCTCTTAACCGAGAGACGGTTGCCATCGGCATCGTATGTATACGCTACCGTATGTGCTAGCGCGTCGGTGGCTGAAATAACGCGGTTATCCGCATCGTAGCCTGTGCTCATAATTGCGCCATTGGGGCTTGTTACCCTGGTTGGCAGACCATCGGCATTATAGACGGTGCTTGTCACATTGCCCACGCCGTCTCTCAGCGTAATGCTATCGCCTCCCGTATCATATCCATACGTCGTGGTGTGGCGTCCTCCATCTGGACTTGTCTCGGTGAGGCGTTCGCCGAACTGATTGTACGTGGAAGTAGCTATCCCCCCATTGGCATCTCTCGTTGTCATCAGATTCCCATGAGCGTCGTAGGTATAGGAGGTCACATTCCCATTTGCATCTGTCATACTGAGCAGATGGTTCTGGCTATCATAGGTGAAGGTGGTGGTGTGTCCGTTCGGATTGGCGATAGAGACACCGGCTGCATCTATAATGCTGATGAGGTTTCCCTGAGCATCGTACGTATATTGGGTTGTGTTTCCATTGCCATCGGTCACACTAGACAACTGGCCGGTATTATCGTAGGTGTAATCGGTGACAAAACCCAGCGGGTTAGTGGTGCTGATTTGCCGGTAGAAAAAGTCAAATGCGTATGTCGTGGTATTTCCTAGCGGATCTGTGACTGTTGTTGTGCTATTGGTGTTGTAGACGAACTTTGTCGTGCCACCGAGTGCATTGACCTGCTGGATCACGCGATTAGATGTATCATAGGTATTGCTAATCGCACTATTGTTTAGCGGATTGGTAATGCCAAGCAGGTGATGGGAGCTATCGTATGTATAGCTTGTTACCAGACCAAGAGCATCTGTTACTTTGATTAAGTTGTTGTTCGCATCATACGTGTATCCGGTGGTATGTCCCAGTGGGTCAGTGATCGCTTGAATCGTGTTGTTGCTGTTGTAGCTGAAGCTCATGCCGCGACCGGATGCGTCGGCGACCAGACTTAACTGTTTAGAGTTATTGTAAGTCAGCGCTAGTACATTGCCGTTGCGATCTCTTTGAGAGGTGAGCAAGCCGGAACTGCTATAGATATCCTGGCTCTGGTCCTTGTGTGTAACAGTAAATGTGCCATCGGGATTCTGGACTAGCGTCGAGAGAATTCCTACATTAGCCAGGGGGGCAAACGTCCCATTATTCAGCGTATACTGGTCGCTGTGTCCATCTCCGTAGCGGGCCAGGACGGTAGTACTGTTGGGGAAGCTGAGCGATTGGTTATAAGGAAAGTTCCAGCCTACACCCAGTGGACCACTACTGATATCCTGCGAGTTGTAGGTGCGTGTCATGCTAATCGACCGCTCGCGGACAGGTAGTGCCAGGTCGGTATGTTGATAGGTATAATTTCCCAGTGCAAGATTGACTGGCTCTCCTGCTTCTGGCGAAGAACCATGTCCATCTCCTAAGTCGCTGGTTGGTGGAGTTATGGTGGAGGCATTGCTAATCATGATTTGCGCTGCTCCAACGGAGGGCAGTGGATACTCACCGTACTCATCGTAGCCACCAAAAGCATTGAAGGCAGGGGTAATATAGTTGATCGCGGCATAAAGATTGACTGTGCCGACGGTCGGTGCATAGAGGCCCGATGTGCCGCACCCGGAGTTGTCCAATGTAATGGCGTTGGGCGCGAAGGAGGCACCGCTATCGGCGGTCAGATAGACGATTTCACCAACAGCTGCGCCGTCATCGTCAGATGTCGCACATACTTCGACCGCCGCACCTTCAGTGGCGTCGGCCGGATTGGTTGCATAGAAGGCAAAGGTAAATACATCGGTTGGGGTGGCCGGTACGGCCTGCGGGTGCATAAGCTGACTGCGAGCTTTGCCCGGAGGTGTCGTGTACGACTGATCCGGGTGCTTTGGGCCGCCCGGAAGTTTCGCGCCTGGCTTTAATAGCGCCGTTTTTTGTGGGTGTAAGCTTGCGTAATATGCAGCAGAGGTAAACGAGACTTTATGCTGGTACGTCGGAAAGGGTTTGGTTGAGTTTGTGGCAGCAAGTGCTGACGTACTGTGTGTATGCGTCCAGAGCAGAAGTGAAGAGACGCCGCCTCCAAGTACAATCGTACACAACACGATCCAGATGAGAACCGTGCGCCATTGGCGAGTGCGCATCATATGCGTAAAATCCTCCATGTACATAGGTAACCGGCGATGATACCGTCTGTTGTTCGGGTATCATCGCTAGTGTTGAGAAGCTTATTGGGCGATAAACGCCGCCTGTGCCATGAGATCGGTTGCGCCGTCGTAGGCCTGAATGTAGTAGGTATTTCCGCTAGTCAGACCCGAAGGTGCGGTGATGGTCGCGGTAAAGGTTCCGGTTGCGGTGGTATTGAACGATCCCAGGTAGATGTAGCCGCTCGTCGTGGGGTCGTACCAGTAGACTGCCACCGTGTTGGAGAGACTAAAGTAGCGACCCGAGACGGTGACCGTTGTGCCGGTTGTGCCGGTTGTGGGGGTAATCGAGACTTTAGGCGAGAGTGTAAAGGTGGCAGTCGCCGAAAGACCGCTTGTTCCCCCAGTGGCGCTCACCGTTGTGTCGCCGATGCCCTGGGTGGTCGGAATAACGATGTTTGCGGTAAATGAGCCGTTGGTGGCGGTAGTCACCGTCGTGACGGCTGTCCCCTGGTAGTAAACAGTGACTGTTTCAGCGCCGCCGAACGCGCCGCCGCTGACTTTCACTTTTGTACCAGGTCCACCACTGGTGGGTTTAAGCACGATGCCAGCGTATTCGTAGACCGAATTGGTGACGGCGAGTTTACTGGTTGACCCGATCGCCGCGATAGTCACTGTTCCTAGATTGGCCTCAGTGGGGACCGTGATAGTGTCGTTAAACGAGCCATCGCTGGCGGCTGTTACGGTTCCCAGCGTGACCTGGCTTGTTTGCTGGTAGGCCCAGTACAGCGTGACCGTTTCATTAGAGGCAAGTCCATAGCCATAGAGTGTCTCGGTGGAACCATAGTTGACGCTGTAATAGTAGGGATACAACGAAGGAGTCGTATAGGTTAAGGGAGCCGAGGCCGTGTTTGGTCCACTTGCGCTGACAGCGTAGACCGTGTACGCGGTAGTTGTACTGTAAGTGGCCGGGATAGTTAAAGAGACGCTAAAGGCTCCTGTGCTATCGGCGACCGCTGAGACGATCCCATTGGAGGTCGTCTGAAAATGCACGTTGACGGTTTCGCCGGGGGTGAAGCTGCCGCCGTTGACCGTGATCGTGCTGCCTGGATTAGATGTAGCGGGTACCAGGGCGATCCCAGGTCCGACAGTCAGCATGCTGGTAGCGTGCAGTCCGCTGGTATTGCCCGTCGCGGTTAGTGTATAGGTGTTCGCTGGGACAGAGGGAGGGGTAAATGTGGCAGTTCCTGCGCCGGTTGCATCGACATACAGCGCAATTAACTGCTGGTTGCTATTGGTATTCCAGGTGACGGTCACGTACTCAGATCCCTGAAAGCCAGACAATTTGACGGTAACTGGCTGCTGGCTGTGAATGCCAGTCGTCGAAGTCATGGTTGTTGGCAGGATAGTAAAGGTAGTGGTACGCGTTGCAATGGCTTGATTGGTACGTGCAACGGTAATCGTGTAACTGCCAGGCGTAGCGGAGTTGGGAGCGTTAATCGTATCGGACAGATTGCCCTGTGCGTCGCTGGTGGCCGACCCTTCAGAGATCCCCGAGGTTGTCCCCCAGTAGACTTGGACCGTTTCGTGAGCGGCAAAACCTGTCCCACTCAGTGGGATAGCTGTGCCTGGTCCGCCCTTTGTCACGGTCGCTATGATCTGTGCTCTGAAATTCACCGCAGCTTCGGCTACCAGAGCGCTGGAGAGTCCACTTGCGATCAGGATGTGGATGCCCTGCACGACCGATGAGGCTGGCAGGGTTATTGTGCTGGAACAGGTTCCTACCACGTCGCAGTACAGATAGCCAAGCACGGCTCCCGTGGTGGTATCCTGTTGGATCTCCACCGTGTCATAGGACGCGAAGCCGACCGCATTCAGCGTGATAACCTGACCAGTGATGACGGTGGTTGACGAGGCTGGTGTGCTCATCGCAGGCGTTACCGATAGCGTCGTGCCAGCCGTCAGTTTATTGTTCTGCTCGACTGCCAGGATCAGGTAGTTGCCTGCTGGCATCTCGGGCAGGCTCAGATTGGTGGCGGGAAGTTTCCCTGTCGCGTCAGTCGTGGCCGTGGCGAGCAGGGTCCCATTCGCTCCGTTGAGGTAGAGAGAGACGGCCTGACTGGGAGCAAATCCTTGACCACTGACCGGATCGACCGTCAGCGGTGGGTCAGTCGGCGAGGAGAGAGTAAGCGAGGCCAGAATAGTGAAGTTGACCGCGGCACTTGGAGCGCCGCTGACGGTCACGAGCAAGGGACCACTCGTTGCCCCGCTGGGAACGGTGGCCACAATCGAGGTATTGCTCCAACTCTGAGTCGTGGCCGCTATCCCGTTGAAAGTGACCGTACTGGTGTTTTTCTGTGTACCAAACCCCGAGCCGGTGATAGTCACGCTATCGCCTGGGGTAGCGTTATTGGGGGTAAGACTGCCGACGATAGGGGTTGCAGACGTGTTGGTGTAGACACCGACATCATCGACCAGCCAGCCGCGAAAGCCGTTGTCGTACTGATCCACACTGTCAAAGCGAAAGCGCACCTGTACAGTTGAGCCGACAAAGGCAGTCAGATCGACGCTTGCAGCCTGCCAGGAGGCCGGGGTGTCCAGACCATTGTTGGTATAGGGATAGAGATCGGTGCCGCCCGTAGGACTATTGGTTGGATTGAGTACCCCGACGGAGGTCCAGGTATGGCCTCCATCTTTAGAGGCCTCGACATACATCATATCAAAATGAGCAGGATTGGTACTTTCAATTTCCCACCATGTAGCAAAGGTCAAAGTGGCATTTGCAACGCTTGTAAGATTAATCGAGGGCGAGATCAGCGAGGCCGAATTTGCCCCATTCGAGGTCCCACCATCGCTATTGGTTTCCGCAGGCCAGTCTTGTTGATTGGCCATATAGGTCATCGACGCTGAGGTCGAGAGACTGCCATCCTGTGCCGGGTTATCTCCGTACCACCAGGCATGGCTTCCGCTATAGGCCGCAGGCAACGCGCCGGCACTATCGGGGTAGGTGACGAGCGTGGGATTTACTGCGCCTGGCACCGTCAGCGTCTGTGGGTTTTGGACCAGATTCCAGAGCTTGTGTCCTTGCGGATACGTGGGCGTGAGATTGTTATCTCCCTGCGTGGTCCATCCAGTCGTGCCGTTTTCGAAGTTGGTAAAAAAGACCGTCGTGGCCGCTTTGGGATTGACATTTGCCGCAAGCAGTGTCCCGGAGAGATGCCCGGACGGGCGGGCAAATACAGGCAGGGTGGCCACATGTGTGCGATTAATCCCTTTGCTTGTATGGTGAGGTAGAGGTTTTTTAGGGTGCGCTCCGTGTGGAATCGCGGGCTGTCCATGAGATCTGGCGACCATCGCCAGCGAGGAACCACCGCTATGAAAAAGAGGTAACAGGACCAGAAGAGCACTACATAAAAATATCAAACAAAAAAGCCAACGAGCATGGTAAAGGTATTTCTTCAAGAAATTACTTCCCTTCCTTCCCAAGTACATTCAAATGCTAGATATCGTCTACAATAAACATACTATATATACATAGAAATACAATCAAGATAGTACTATTTTCTATAGGTATAAATAATATATATAAATACATAATAATACATAATGGAGCAATATCGTACATATCCAGATCTTTCTGTAACCTGC
>DAOTTJ010000152.1:0-12616 GCA_034437695.1 Ktedonobacteraceae bacterium | reverse complement strand
TGATGCCTTCATCGATGAGTCCTTCAGGACGACCCTCCCCTATGATCCCTCCCTCCTCTAACACGTCGTATATCTCATTGAGATGCTGTTCGAGCAGATCGTATTTATCAAGGTAGTGGCGATAAAACGTCGAGCGGTGCACCATGGCACGCTCGGTAATATCGCGCACGGTGAGGGCCGCGAACCCTTTCTCCACAGTCCCCTCAATCAACGCTTGCGTGAGCAGTTTGCGCGTGCGACGAACTCTCAGATCTTCAACGCCATCGAACTTGTGCATCACTTTCCTCTCCCATGTTGCATAGCCAACACGTTCTGTTCCCTTGCTGATTGACGCTCATTGTACCATCGGTTACGCTTCTTTTGCAATGGCGCGTTGGCTTTGCGCCGCTTTTGAGGAACGATCTTAAGCTCAAAAATGAAGGAGAAAGCACTATGGATATTCTGATCTATGGGGCAGGTGTTGTTGGCAGTGTCTATGCTGCCAGACTTCAGGAGGCGGGACACAACGTCTCGCTGCTGGCGCGAGGGCAACGGACGGTGTCGTTGCGCACACATGGTATTCAACTTGAGGATGCATCGATCGGATGAAGGACGACAACCCAGGTGTCCGTCGTTGAACATCTAGCTCCAACCGATAGGTATGATGTTGTCCTTGTGACCGTACGACTCGACCAACTTCCTTCCATCTTGCCGATCCTTGCCGCCAATCCTCAGGTTCCCACGCTGCTGTTTCTGCTCAACAATCCGGCTGGCATGCGGCAATTTGAGCAGCTTGATCCGCAGCGCGTCGTTCCTGGCTTTCCAGACGTGGGTGGTATATGCGAAGGAGATGTTGTGCATTATATCGCCCTGTGTCAGGTGCCGACGATGCTGGGCGAAGCTGATGGTCGTGTAACGCCGCGTCTGCGCCAGCTCGCCGCTGTGTTCAAACAGGCAGGCTTCACCGTTCATCTGAATCCTGACATGCAAATGTGGCTGAGAACCCACGCGATCATGGATATGGGCATCATCTGTGCGGTCATGATGACAGGGGGGAGCGTGCAGCTTGCGCGGTCGCGCCCTAACGTTGTCATCTTGGTACAGGCCATTCGCGAAGGGCTGCTCGCCTTGCGAGCGCTAGGTACTCCCCTGACGCCCTTCTATCTGACCGTGCTCTTTCTCTGGTTCCCTCGCTGGCTGACCGTCCTCCGCCTCCAATCGCTATTCCGCACGCGTCTTTCCGTGCTTGGGATCGATGCTCATCTTGGTGACGACCTTGAAGAGATACGTCAGATGGCGCGGGAGATCATGGCGCAACTGCGCTCCTCACCCCTCATCACGCCGACTCTGCATCGCCTGATGGAGGCCTTAGAGCAGACAACCCACTAGCTCCTCGTTGCCTCAACGAGCGCGAAGAAGGAGGCAGGTTAGTCGGTTTTGTGCGGATGAATGAGACCGCTTTATTGCCTCACATTTTCGCATCCCTGCGTTAGTTGATGGGAAGCCGCCCTGGCGTTCTTGTCTACGGAGAACCGGATGAGGAAAGCTGAAGTCATGTTAGCAGAGAAAAATCAGGTCCCTGACTCAGAGACCTGATTTTTGTAGGTTGCTTGCGAATGAAAGAACTGCGGGAGGCTTAGTTGTCGCGCAGTGTCTCGTCTACGGTACGCTTCACTTCACCGGCCTTTGTCTGGGCCTGGCCGTGGAGCTGGTGGGCTGCGCCCTCGGCTTCCATGTCGTGCTTGCCAGCCACCTGACCGGCGGTCTGCTCGACTTTGCCTTTGGCCTGCTCGAATTTACCTTTAGCAATATCTTCTTTGCCCTGGGTATCCAAGTTTTTTTCATGATCGGTCATATGTTTGGTCTTCTTTCTTTGGTATTCTATTTTCGCCTGCATTTACCTTGTCTGGTAGTCTTGTCCAACTTCGTTGGAAGGTGCGCCATCTGCGGCGGCCCTCTGCACTCGTGCTTCGAGACAGACCACTAGTACTATCAGTGACTTGACAGACGAAGAGTAACAGCACACATATTTGCTCATTTTAACAATGAATTATCTTCTCCGATAACTCAGAGAAGGCGACATTTGTCTCTGCCCTCTACACGCTCTGGCTGCCCAGAAGTGATACAATGATAAATGAAACTCATCTTTATGCAGAACGCGTAAAACGATGGGCGCGGAAGAGGAGAAAAGCGTCAGCGGCCAGGACGATGCCCAGCGAGGCCGCAGGGAGGGCGATCGAGGTCCACGCGTAGTCATCAAGGATATTTCCGAGGTTCTGGTCGTGTAGCATCATATCTGCGCCTGTCCAGGCCAGGACCAGGGCGGCGATATCGAAGAGCCAGGGCAGCCAGCGGATCAGTTCGGCCACCAGCGAGCTGCCGACGAGAAGCAGGAAGATACTCAGGAGCAGACCCAGGACCAGGGCAGGGAAATTGCCGTGGGCGATGGCCCCAACTGCCAGCACGTTGTCCAAACTCATGGTTACGTCAGCGGCCAGAATAGTTAGCATCGCAGCGAGCAGCGAACGTTGCGCCCGCGAGCCAGATGCTGTGTCCTGCGCATTGGATGCGGTCTGTTGTTTTTGTGGTCGTTCCATCAGCAGGTGGATAGCGATCAGCAGTAAGAGCAAGCCGCCTGCGGCCTGGAGCCAGGGTAGACGCAGCAGGTAGGTTGCCAGGAGGGTAGAGAAGATCCTGAAAACTGCTGCCCCAGTGCCTCCGACGATAATTGCCGATCGACGTTGTTTGCGTGAGAGGCCGGCTGACACGGCCCCAATCACCAGGGCGTTGTCGCCGCTCAGAACGATATCTACAAGGAGAATGCCGCCGATAGCGCGGAGTAGTTCTAGCATGAGCTGGTTTCTCGTTTCTTTATATGCAGGAAAGATGTATGTGTATGGACACCCAACGCTTTTCACGGGTAGGTTTTTTGCCCTTCCCTTAAAACCCCCAACGCCCCACATTCTGTATTGCTTATAGTCATAATAGACCAGACAAACATTGAATATAGTGGTAGTAACGTTTCTGGATAGAGAATATCAAATCGCGTTGCCAGATAGCTGAAAGAGGTCTAGGTAGGTCTGCTGTTTTGTTTGTTATACAGCTACGATCCGACTTCCCACGCGGGCGCGTAGAAGGTCGGGTCGAGCGTTGAAGGGGGGCCGGGAGTGGTTAGGCGATAGACAGATGTTCAGGCGTCCTTGACCACCGAGATAGCAAAGCCATCCAGGCCACTGCCTTTATCGTTGCTGAGTAGGCCTGCGCTGACCAGGCGTGGATGCGCCAGGATAGTGTGCGTATAGGTGGCTACCCCGGCGGAGATTTCGTCGGGAGGCGGGACTTGGAAGGCCCGTCCTTCGCGCACCAGGTTGTCGGCTACGATGATCGTGCCGGGATGGCTCAATTGGAGCGCCCATTCTAGATATTGTGGATAGTTATCTTTATTTGCATCGATAAAAATCAGATCGAAGGGGGCTTCTGATGGAAGCTCTGGCAGGAGATCGAGTGCCTGGCCGACGCGTATCTCTACGCGCTCGCCGAGTCCGGCCTCGGCGAAGGTTGTGCGGGCAATCTCGGCGTGTTTTGGATTGACCTCCAGCGTAATCAGCTTGCCATCGGGCGGAAGAGCGCGAGCCAGCCAGGTTCCAGAGTAGCCAGTAAGAGTGCCGATTTCGAGAATAGTTCGAGCGTGACAACTGAGCGCAAGAACCTGTAGTAGCTTCCCCAACAGGGGAGAAACCTGTATCGCCGGGACGTTTTCGGCCTGCGCTCTGACAAGTGAGCCGCGCAAGACCTCGTCTTCCGGTGCAAAACGTACCTGCAACTCCTGAATAATTGATGCGCGGGTTTGAGCGTCAAGGCGGATTTGTTCGTCGTCTGGCAATGATACGTTCATAAAACCTCTTTCCAGGCGTGCCATCGATCTATTCTGTGTTTCGTGAATAAAAGGTGTGACGCGCCGCGGACAGCGTATACATACATAGGATGTGGCAGACCGTTGATCTGCTATCGATAGTCGCATTGTATCATTTTTTTGTCACGATGAGAAAATACTGGCAGCGCTCGTGTCAATAGAGGAATCTGGTTCAGATCTGTGGTATCTTGAGTGGCAGGGCAAAGCCCCAATCGAGCAGGGTCTGTGCATCCTGAAAGCGGCTGGCGTCTGTTGCGGAGTGCAGGATCACGCCGATAAGCGTCTGGCCTTTGCGGGTAGCTGCGAAAACCAGACAGTCGCCGGCCTCGGGAGTCGAGCCGGTTTTGATGCCGAGCATCCCCTGATAGACACCGAGCAGTTTATTGGTGGTGGTCCATTTGTAAGTGTGGTGGTTGGCGGTTGCGGTCAGGGTATAGGTGCGTGTCTGGACGATCTGGGCGAAGAGTGGAATACTCATCGCGTAGCGGGCGAGCCTGACGAGGTCGTAGGCTGTGCTGTAGTGGGTGCCGTTGATGGCATTGCCCTGACTATCGGTTGGGGGCAGACCGTCGACGTTGGCGAAGTGAGTTTGATAGAGGTGGAGCTTCGCGGCCTCGATATTCATAATCGCTACAAAGTTTTGTGTCGAGCCAGCCAGCGCATCGGCGATGGCGACTGCCGCGTCGTCGCCCGAAGGCAGCATAAGACCATAGAGCAGGTCCTGGAGGCGGATCGTGTCGCCGGGAACCAGGAGTGCGCTACTGCCATCGTTTTGCGTCACCTCGTTGGCGGCGTCCTGGGCGATAGTCACCTGAGTGGCGAGTCTTCCTGAGCGGAGCGCGATCAGCGCGGTCATGATCTTAGTCGTGCTGGCCATCGGCACAGGCGATTCCGCGTCTTTGTCGACGAGAATTGTGCCGGTAGCGGCGTCGAGCAGGATAGCCTCACTGGCGTTAATCTGAGCTGGTGCGCCCTGCGCGGTCAGAACCGCCTGCGGAGTGGGAAGCGGGATAGGTCGGTAGGTGAGCGGTTTGAGTGGGGGACCATTGAGGTTGGGCGGCGTCGGAGCGAAGAGGCTGGTTTTTAAGGGCGTAAAAAACCAGACCGGCACACTGATAATGAGCAGTGCCGCAAAGAACATCAGGATGATGGCAAGTATTCGACGTGCATTCATAGATATTTTTTCTATTCTGCTTTAAAAAGAAGCCAGTTTGCAATGCTATTGAAATCTCTTTTTTGCCACTCCACGTCCCGGTAGAGCTTGCCCTGCACGCATAGGAAGTCCGACCTGGTTGAGACTTTCCTATGCGTGGACCCCGCCTCTAGAGGGTTGCGGGCCAGCGTGTATGGTAGTCGGTGACGCGCTCGAAGGCATCGGCTACGCGCAGAATCTTGTCTTCGGCGAGAAAATTGCCGAAGATTTGCAGGCCCACGGGCAACCCTTCGCTGAAGCCGCCGGGGATAGAGATGCCACATACGCCCGCCAGGTTGGCTGGAATAGTAAAAACGTCTTGCAGGTACATCTGATAGGGATCGGAGATCTCGCCCAGACGGAAGGCGACCGTGGGGCAGGTTGGACTGACGAGCACGTCAAATTTGGCAAACGCGTCAGTGAAGTCTTTGCTAATCAGAGTGCGCACCTTCTCGGCCTGTTTATAGTAGGCGTCGTAGTAGCCTGAGGAGAGTGCGTAGGTTCCCAGCATAATACGGCGTTTGACCTCTGCGCCAAAGCCGTACTCGCGGGTCTTTTCCAGTGCCTCCCACATCTCGTCAGTATCGCGATAGGAGTACCCATATTTGACGCCGTCGTAGCGTGAAAGGTTTGCGCTGGCTTCGGCGGGTGCAATAATATAGTAGGCTGAAACCCCGAAGCGCGTGTAAGGCAGCGAGACCTCTTCGACCAACGCGCCCAGTTCGCGCAACTGTTCGATGGCCGCCCGCACAGTCTTTTCCACGCCGGGCTGGGTCCCCTCGACCCAATATTCCGCCGGGACGCCGATGCGCAGTCCTTTGATGCTCCCACTCAGTCCAGCCGTATAGTCGCCGACCGGCGTGGGCGAGCTGGTCGCGTCACGTGGATCATTCCCTGCCAGCGCCTGCATCAGCAGCGCGGCATCGCGAGCGCTGCGCGTAAAGGGTCCAATCTGATCGAGCGAAGAGGCAAACGCGACCAGCCCGAAGCGCGAGACGCGACCATAGGTTGGTTTCAGGCCGACGACATTGCAGAACGACGCTGGCTGGCGGATGGAGCCGCCTGTGTCGCTGCCCAGCGAACCCATCGCCATACCCGCCGCCACCGCTGCCGCTGAGCCGCCGCTACTGCCGCCGGGGGCGCGATCCAGGTCCCAGGGATTGTGCGTAGCAAAGAACGCCGAGTGTTCGGTTGACGAACCCATCGCGAACTCGTCCATATTCGTTTTCCCCAACATGACAGCGCCGGCAGCGTTCAGGTTCTCCATGACCGTTGCGTTAAAAGGTGGGCGGAAGTTTTCCAGCATCCGTGAGCCGCAGGTTGTCGCGATATCTTTGGTGCAGATGACATCCTTGATGGCCAGTGGGATGCCCGTCAGAGGGGTGAGCTGAGCGCCGCTGTGCAGGCGTTGATCGGCCTCGGCGGCCTGTTGCAGAGCGAGTTCATCGGTGACCAGCGTAAACGCTTTGACCTTATCGTCGACCGCGCGGATGCGGTCCAGATGGGCGCGAGTTAGCTCTACCGAGGAGATATGTCCCTCGCGTAGCAGCTTGCCGGCCTCGTCGATTGTCAGTTGATAGAGATCGCCCATCGATTAAGCCTCCTCCAGCACAGAGCGTATTTTCAGACAGTTATCTTGCTGCGCGGGTGCATTGGCCAGCAGGACTTCGGGCGCGTAAGAAGGTTGTGACACATCGTCGCGCATAATATTGTCCAGGCGCGAAGCGTGAGCCGTTGGTGAGACGCCCGAAACGTCGGCTTCTTGCAGGATCGCGATATTGTCCAGAATGATGGAGAGTTGCTGGCCTAAGAGATCAATCTCTTCTTCTTTTAAGCCCAGACGGGCCAGTTTCGCTATATGCACCACGGTCTTGCGATCAATCATACACAAACCCCTTTTGAAAACAAATCGTCTCTATTGCCTGTCCGGTGCAAACCGGGAGTACGCGATACTATATATACTATGTCTATCTACCAGCGGACGTGGAAACCACTCACATGAGTTGAAGGTGTACCCCAGTGGATCTCGACCCTCTGGACCTCGGCGGCAGTTGGTCCGCGTCGTAAGAGCGTCAGCAGTTTCTCCAGTGCCGGGCGTGGTCCCTGGGCCAGTACTTCTACCGTGTCGTCGTTGGTATTGCGTGCATAGCCACGCAGTCCCAGACCCAGAGCTTTTTCTACCACAAAATAGCGGAAGCCCACGCCTTGCACCCTGCCGTGGACGGTGGCGCAGAGTTCCTGAGGCGCGTCACTTTGCTCCTGATTTTCCATTGAGCCATCATAGCATACTTGCGGCACTCCCACCAGTAGGTAAGCAGACGAGATTCATTGCGCTGATCTTCTCTCTGTCCGCATCCACGTCCCCAACAGGCTATTTGCTTGTCCTTAGTGCGACAAATGCCTCACTCATAGCGTAGTAATATACGCGACTATGAATTTACGCGACATATGAATGATTGAAAATGTGAGAAGAAGTAGTCAGCTCCCAATATGCTGGGAGGTTTACGAGGGAGTCTGCTGGCTCTCTCTTTGTCTTAGTGGCGGAACGTGGTACACTTAGGCGAGATCGTTGTGCGTTTGTCAAAATGTTTCATTGGTGTCCATGTTGCGATACCTATCCAAGATCACGGGGAGATAGATATATATGCAGTCAGTACAGGATTTATCTACTGCGGTACAACGAGTAATTAATAATGTCGAGAAGGTGATTGTGGGGAAGGCCGAGTCGGTAGCTTTTAGTTTAATCGCAGTGATCTGTAGTGGCCATGTGTTGATTGAAGATGTGCCAGGAGTGGGGAAGACTGTTTTGACCAAAGCGATTGCAAAGTCGATTGGCTGTTCGTTTAAACGTATTCAGTTTACTCCCGACCTCTTACCGAGCGATGTGACTGGCATCTCTATTTATAATCAAAAGTCTGCCAATTTTGAGTTTCGCGCCGGACCAATTATGGCGCAGATCGTGCTGGCCGACGAGATTAACCGTGCGACTCCTAAGACGCAGTCGGCACTCCTGGAGGCGATGGAAGAGGCACAGATTACTGTAGATGGCTCAACCTATCGTCTGCCTGAGCCTTTTATGGTCATGGCGACGCAGAACCCAATTGAGTATGAAGGAACATTTCCTTTGCCGGAAGCGCAGCTCGACCGCTTTATGATGAATATCAAGCTGGGCTATCCCAGAGCGCAGGACGAGATGAATATTCTGGATTCACACCAGTTTCATCATCCTTTAGATGACCTTGAGCAGATTATGCGTGCCGAAGAACTGGTGCAGATCCAGCAACAGGTGCGTACAATCCATGTAGATCCGTCCATTCGAGAATATATTGTCGCACTGGCCAGTGCAACGCGTGGTCACAATAATATCTATCTTGGTGCCAGCCCACGTGGTTCGCTGGCGCTTTTCCGCGCCTCGCAGGCCCTGGCCGCCATGCGTGGACGTGGCTACGTCATTCCTGATGACGTAAAGTTGCTGGCCAAATCGACCCTGGCTCACCGCCTGATTGTCTCACCAGCCGCCCGTGTACGTGGTATTACCTCGGTGGCCATCCTGGATGAGATCCTTCAGACTGTGCCGGTGCCGGGTGCGTGGGTGGCCGGTGGAAAGGGGCGCTAGCATATGCGACCCTGGCAGGCGTTTGTACTGGTGCTTGTACTGGCATTCTTTGCAGTCAGCAGTGGTTGGCATGTCTTATATGTTCTGACCTATATTATGGTATTGCTGTTTGTACTCTCATGGTTCTGGGCGCGTTATAGCCTGCACAATATGATTTTTCGCCGCGCCTCGGCTGCCGGGCGCGTCCAGGTCGGCGAGATCTTTGATGAGCGTCTGATGCTTGACAACGTCAGTGTACTGCCTAAGCTCTGGGTGCAGATCGCCGACGGCTCGACGCTGCCCGGCCACCGCGCCGGTTACGTGGCCAGCATGGGTGGCCGCAAGCGAGCGACGTGGCGGGCGCGAACTATGTGTAAGCAGCGTGGACGCTACCAGCTCGGCCCGGTGACGGCGACCAGCGGCGATCCCTTTGGGATGTTTCGCCAGCGGGTCTTGTTGACCTCGCCGCGCGACCTGCTGGTGCTGCCGCGCGTCCTGCCGATCAGTACCTTTGTACTCTTCACAGGTGGCTTACCTGGGCGTGGACGCAGTTCGCGCCGCGCCTTGCAAGCCACCACTAACGCGACGACGATCCGCGAATACGTCCACGGCGACTCGCTCAACCGTATTCACTGGCGCTCCAGTGCGCATTTTGCTCAGTTGATGGTCAAAGAGTTTGACCTGGACCCGGCGATGGACGCATGGATCTTCCTAGATCTGCACGAAACCGTGCAGGCCGGCGAAGCCGAGAACTCGACCGAAGAATACGGCGTGACTATCGCTGCCACGATTGCTTCCTATCTCCTGCACCAGGATCTCTCGCTGGGCATGGTGGTCAATGGCAGCGCACGCGAGTTTCTCTCGGTGGATCGCGGTGAGCGGCAGATCGAGCGTGTCCTGGAACTGCTGGCCGTTGTCGAGTCGGGCGAAGGACCAGACCTCAAAGAAGCACTGGCTGTAGATACTTTCCATTTTAGCCGTAATACCGTTGCTATTATTATCACGCCCTCAAATTCGCGGGATTGGCACGATGGCGTGCGCCATTTACAGCGCCGTGGTGTACAGGTCGCTGTCATTGGCCTCGATGCTGCCTCATTTGACCAGAGTCCCGCCGACGAAGATACTCTGGCGCTCCTCGAAGGAGCAGGTATACCAGTGCTACGCGTGAAATGTGGGGACTCTTTGAGCGAGGCGCTCGAACGAGATCCTGAGATGCGCCATGCACTACGGAGGTAAGACGTTATGCAAGACGCAGTCATTGACCGTCTCGCCAAAATTGTCAGCGATCCCCCACGGGGAGAAGGTCCGCAGAAGAAGAGACACGTGCCAGATGGGACAAACGTACTGGCTCGTTTTCAACTGGCGGAAGGCTGGTTCACCTTCTTTCTGCTCGCCCTGGTTGTCTACAGTTCAATCTGGTGTGTCCAGGTGGTCGGCTGGGCCGATCATCTGAGCCTCCTGACGCCGATTACCGCCCTGGGACTGATCTTCGGGGTGATTGCGTCCAAACAGCGGCGTCTTCCGCGTCTGCTCATTCATACAGTTGCCTTTATAGTTGGCGTGCTGCTCACTTTCTGGCAGACCAGTAGCGTCGATTACGCGGGTAACTTTCTGACGTTTTTTGGTAACTTACGCCTCTGGTTTGCACTGATCTTTAGTCAAGGCACCAGTAGCGACGATTCTGTCTTCCTCTTTCTGATCCTGATCCTGGGCTTTCTGCTGGCCTATACCAGCACGTGGCTGCTCTACCGCACGCGCAGTCCGTGGCTAATGTTGCTGGCCAACGCTGTTGTCTTGCTGATAAACCTCAGTAGCATCGATGCCAGCTATGTAATCTTTCTCATCATCTACCTGAGCGCCGCTCTACTGCTGCTGTTGCGCTTCAATCTCTATGAATCGTCCAGCCGTTGGAAGCGCCTGGGGTTGCGCTGTTCCGAAGACCTGAATTGGGAATTTATGCAGGCCGGTGCGCTTCTCTCGCTGGGTGTGTTGATAGTTTCCTGGTTATTGCCCTGGGGGTACACCAACCAGGCCGCCGCGCAGGTTTGGAATGCCGACACCAACCCCTGGAACGCGGCCCAGAACGCCTGGAACCGTTTACTGGCGGTGAATAGCGATGCGGTCCCTCAGAACCACGGCAACTTTGCCAACCTATTGACGCTCGGTGGCAACCCCAACCTGACAAATACGCCAGTTTTTCGCGTCAAGACCGACGATGGCACGCAGTATCTGCTCTCGATAAGCTACGACCAATACGACGGTGCGCGTAACTGGTCAAACAGCTCGCAAGAAAACGATTTGGCTGCACTAGCGAATAGTGCGCCGATTACCGATGGCTCGGCCTATCTGCGCCAGGTCACGCAGACCATCACCGTGCTCAATCCACCGGGTGAGCAATATCCCTACCTCTTTGCCGCGTCGCAGATCGTCTCGACCAACCAGAACACTCATCTGGAGGCCAACATGTCGGACGGTGAAACTACCGCGTGGTTGCGCGACAATGGCAAACTGGCCGCTGGAAATGTCTATACCGCGCTCTCCGATGTCTCCGCAGCTACCATTCAGGACCTGCGCGACGTCCCTCTGCCCGCTAACGCGCCTCAGTTGCCGCAGGACTACGGTACCGAGCGTAACGTCCCTCTGACCTACTTTGATCCTAACGTACTCAACATCTATACAAAACTGCCATCTGGCCTGGATAACCGCATCAAAACGTTGGCTCTCCAGTTGACCGCCAACTCCAAAACGATGTACGATAAGCTCAGTGCGCTGGAGAACTATCTACGCAGCAACTACACGTATGACGCGACCATTACAGCCCCGCCGCCGGGTCAAGAAGCTACCTCGTGGTTTCTCTTCCAGGAAAAGCGCGGCTATTGTAACTACTTTGCCTCGGCGATGGTCCTGATGGCTCGCGAGCTGGGCATCCCGGCCCGTCTGGCGGCCGGCTATACCGATGGCAAGATTGATAGCGCAACGGGCCTCTGGACCGTCACCGGTACCGATGCGCACGCCTGGGCGCAGGTTTACTTCGCCGGCTATGGCTGGATCAACTTTGAGCCAACGGCTACCTTCGCTCTGTTCACTCGGCCCGTCGCCTCCAGTTCCTCGACAGCGGTTACTCCGGGTCCTTCGAGTGTCATCAACCCAAATAAACGCCACCTCGGCAACGACTCCCCGCTCAATACCGCTGCCGATCACAATGCTGGCTCGACGGTGGCCAGCGATGCCGCTGCCCAGGTGCGCGTCGATGTTGGCGTCGTTCTGCTGCTCCTGGTCGTCTTCATTCTGGGTGGCTGGATCTACTTCAGCTTCTGGTGGCGACGTTTATTCCGCGGTTTAAGTCTCCCCAGCCAGATCTACGGTCGGGTCTGCATTCTAGCTGGTTGGGCAGGCATCTCGCTCAATCGCTCGCAAACGCCGCACGAATATATGCAGGCGGTAGCCGCGATTGCCCCCGAGGAGGCCGTAACCTTTGAGCGCCTGGGCGATATCTATGCTCGCGAACGCTGGGCCGATCCAGCAAGTCCAGAGCACCCGGTCCACAGCGGTGAAATTGCCCAGATACCCCAGCTCTGGAAGTCGCTTCAGCCCCATCTCAGGAAATACGTGGTGCGCCACCCCCACTTTTTGCGCCAGGTTCCTGCGACGGTACGCGAGCAGCTTCGACACCGCCTGCGTCCGCGCTCGCGCAGCGAATCCACCGTCGTAGTCGAAGAAGAACTCAAGTAATCTCTCTCTTTTTCTGCGCTAAAGCCGCCCTTTTATGGGTCATTCCTGATTTTGTCAAATCAAAACAAGCAAAAAAGGTTTTTCGGGGGCGCAGCCCCCGAACCTTTTCACGGGCACGTTTTTTGTCCTTCCCTAGACTGTCGGGCGGAACTGCCTCCCCCCAGAGAGAAGAAGGTGCAGGAAGGCGTTTTTCGGGTGCAGAATT
>DAOTTJ010000151.1:0-12699 GCA_034437695.1 Ktedonobacteraceae bacterium | reverse complement strand
AAGTCGGTGGTTCCCAGCGTTCCCAGTTCATTGGTGTCGTAGGTGTTTTGTAGCAGGGTACTGCCCGCACTACACGCTCCGGTCGAGTTCTGCGTTGGCGCTGCGGTCTGTTCGCAGGTCTGGCGACCCAGCATATCATAGTTGAAACCGAGTGTGCGGCTGCTTGAGCCTGAGGTCTGCACCACTGAGAGGGGGTGACTATCGGCGTCGTAGCTATAGGTGAACGTCCCCTGGTCGGGATCGCTCATCGTCAACAGGCGTCCAAGATCATCGTAGGTGGTGCTGACGGTCACGCTGGTCGTGCCTTCTCCGCTCTGCGGACTCTTATCGGTCGTGACGACCGCGGTGGGTTTGTTGAGCACATTATACTGCGTCTGCACCACCTGGACGTTCGTCGGCGAGCCGGTGTAGAGTCCGCTGTACGTCTGGACATAGCGCGTATTGCCCAGTGCATCGCTCAGGGTCTTGCTGACGTGTCCACCAGAGCGTCTGGGTCCCATAGCCCTGGCTCGGATCGTTGTAGTAGTCTTCCAACTGATCCTGATAAGTAAAGATCACGCCCTTGCGAGGTTTTATGGTTCCCTGGACATAGACACTCGGCGTAATCTGCGTCAGCAGGTGCTCACCTGCGGCCGACTCGTGGAATCCCCAGGGATCTATATATGAGTCGTTAAATGGCTCGTCCTTATAGCTCAGGGCATATTTATAGGCGGGCTGACCGTCAGTATCAGCTCCGACATAGCTGGTAATTGTATCCAGACTCATCGTGCTCATCACGGTAGGTGGCGAGATACCCATATAAGAAATTGGATCATCACAGCGCATCATCGTTGAAGTCGGTGGAGGAGTGAAACAGTTGTAGCTAGTCCCATAAGCCGTCCCCCAGGTACCCTGCGTACTAGGCATATGGTACTGAAAGTCGACGGTCCCGGCGACGATGCTCAGCGAGGTGGCCGTCGTTGAGGTAGCGTAACCATATTGGACCTGCTTGATACTGGAATCGCGAATGGTGGTCCCGCTGTCGGGCGAATCCTGCAAATAGGCGACCAGCATCATCTTGACCTGGCTGCTATTGTTAAACGGGGCGATCATCTTATTCAGGTCCCACTGGTAGGTTCCCCCTGAGGTTTTACGTAGCGAGTCGGTCGTATTCCCAAACTCATAATACGTGCCATCCAACCCCCAGGCCTGCCAGTAGCTCCCGGTAAAGTAGACCCGCAGATGCGAAATATGCTGGGTATCGTAGTACCCAGAGGTGGTGGTGGAAATCAGCAGGTCACTGACTCCATCGACACCATTGATCGAGTAATAGGTGCCACCACCGCCAGTTGTTGTCGAAGGATAGAAGGTGGAGGTGATCGAGCCTAAACTGAGATTCCAGCCCTCACCCTCATCTCCCGCGCTTGCCTGAGGACTATACCGCTCATTCGTTCCCTGACTGGAGTAGTTGAGCGCTAACTGAGGCGTGAAACCACCAGTCCCCGGCGCAACAGCAATGGGATAGCTATAGGCATACTGCCCGGAATTCCCGCTGACTTCGTAAAGATCAGGCTTGCTGGGAGTGGCAATCGCCGGAGTCCCTGAGGCGTGAATAATTCCCCCAAAGACGGCGCTCTGCACGGTAAGCGTCTGAGCACTGACGTTGTTGATAGCAGGCAACGCCAGACCGCTAGTCGGTTGTTTGGCCGCCTCGGCGGCTTTGAGCTGATCGGTCCAGGCAAAGATAACGTTGTTGGGGTTGAGGTTCAGAACACGCATCTCCCAGACCTGATAGTGGTAGACGAGCGTGATCGGCTTGAGTAGATGCACTCCCTGAATCACATCGCCCTGACTATCGACAATCTGGATCTTATACGTGCCTAATGTCTCTTCTGAGCTGATAAAGTGGCCAGAGATCTGGCTGATATCCAGAATAAGCTGCCCAACAGGCACTGCACCCGTACTGAGCGCTGCATGCCTGGCGTCAAACGCACCACGCGGCACATCAACCTCAAAACGACCATCGCTCCCCAGCGCCACCAGAGCCGTGGTTCCAACCGGAATTGTCGTACCGTGGACACGCACGATCGGGATGACTGGCGAGATGGCAGGTCGCGAGAGAGCAAATGAAGGATCAAGCACATAGTCCAGCGTCTGCATACTCGGCGGGTCCGCACTCGGCAGACGTTGGGCCGCAGTTGTCGCACCTGTCTTTGCCGAGGGAGGCACCGCTTTAAGTGCAACCGGATCGTTCACCGGACGCAGAAAGGGTTTCTGCTTCGCACTCAGTTGCTGATTCTCTTGCCCAGCGTGCTGATAGGTCATCGTTCCCTGCACACTCGTCGACGCAGCAGGCGCAGCAAAGGCCATCGGAATCACCAATGCCCAGTTGGCAAGCAAACCGCTCAAGAGGATGAACGGAAGCAAGCCGGCCCATAACCGGCTTCGTCTGACAAGGAAGCGAGATATACGATACATATGCCTCGCACGGGCGCGGCGACAACAGCTTGGGGGGTAGCAACTGGTCGCACTATGGTCATAGATCATCTACTCTTTCAGGCACAAAGACAACAACAGCCTGTCTGGTCACCTTCAGTGTCTCTCACCACCAACCATCTTGCAGAGGGAGAAGATGACTGGGACACAGCCCCAGGCCTCAGTCAAGGGATTGCACCCCTTGTACCCCTACTGGTCACCGAAAGTTTGACAGAGCAATAAGGTTGGGGAAGCCGCAAAGCTATACAAAAACCCTCAGAAGCAGGAGCGCAGAGGAGACTGGCAGAGGTTTTTCCAGAGGTTCACCAGGGCTATTCAATGCTCGACGTGTGGCCCCTTCCCCTGAACAAATGATCGGGTTGTGAGCGTGGAGGCCGCGGCCTCCACGCTCACAACCCGATCCCAAAACCCTGGGGTGGGGGGGGTCGCAAGCCAGAGGCTTGCTGAGCATTCCATAGCCCTGGAGATTCACAGGGCAGCAAGATAATAGACATCCTTTATGATATGATTATTTTGCATGATTGTCTTCTATCCGTTCTGACGTATAATAATCAACAAACACATACACCTTATTAAAAGGAGCTGGCTTTATGAGCATCTTTTCACGTATTGCTCTGTTCTTTAAAATTCGCACCAGTGCCGCACTCGATCAGGCGGAAGACCCCGGCCAGGTTATGGATTATTCTTACCGCAAACAACTCGAACAATTGCAACAGCTCAAACACTCGATCGCCGATGTGGTGACCGCTGAAAAACGTCTGGAACTCCAACAATCACAACTCCTGGAGAAGGCCAATCAGCGCGAACAACAGGCCTTTATGGCTCTAAAGGCCAGCCGCGAAGATCTGGCTCGCCTGGCTTTGCAGGAAAAAGAAACGCTTATCCTCCAGGTCAATGGTCTTGAACAACAGATCTCTCAGCTCCACGCCCAGGAAGAGAAACTACTCGCGATGCAACATACCCTGACGCTCCGCGTCGAGTCGTTCCACACGCAAAAAGAGATGGTGAAGGCTCAGTATCACGCGGCTCAGGCTCAGGTGAGAATCAATGAAACTCTGACCGGCATGTCCGAGGAGATGGGTGAGATGAACCAGGCAATGCAACGCGCACAGGATAAAGTACTCTCGATGCAGGCCCGCGCCAATGCGATGGAGACGCTGATCGAGGCCGACGATCTCAGCGTCCAGGCTCTCCCAGGGGGCAATCAGAGCAGCCTGGACCGCGAGTTACAAAAGATCTCAAACAAGCAAAATGTCGAAGCTCAACTCCAGGCCCTGAAACAGCAGATGCAACTCAGCGGTCCTGACCTGGCTCAAAAACAGATTGAAGGGCCAGCCTCTTAACAGGCTAGCCCTTCTTTTTCTCTTTTTCTTTCTTGGCTTTGTAAAAGGACTTGGGCTTGGGATGCCTCTCGGTATCAACGTACGCCGCAGGTGCCGCGTCTTCACGCGCCTTAACCTCCGCATCGTCGCGCTCACTGATCAATTCCTGTAGATCGTTGTAGACATTATAGTTATCAAGCACTTCGTTCATACGCAACATATGGCGCAGAACCTGTACCTGCGAGGCGCTGGTTTTGTCGTGCTTTGTTGCTTCTGCGCGTTTGAGTAGCTTCTCCACTAGATCTACACTGTCATCGTGTGCGCCTATCTCCTCTAAACGCTCGCGTACGACTAGCAATTGCTCATATAAGTTCATATTCGCCGACCCTTCCTTCGTAAATGGCAATTTATGTTCTGAAGCAATGGTAACATAGCCGCTTTCCCCCGTCAAATAGCCTCCCTCTATGGCCTACGACCCGCGCCAGGTGCCTTCTAAGGTCCTGCCATTCAGGCCCGGTAACATGGAAAGGCTACAAAGAACGTCGCTCCCTCGCCCGGCACTCCGCTACTCTCCATCCAGATCGATCCACCCATCGCGTCGACCAGCTGCCGACACAGGTACAGACCAAGACCCGCCCCCGGCTGCGAACTGGTTCGCGCGGTCTCCAGGCGCATAAAGCGCGTGAAAAGCCGCCCCTGGTCCTCCGGCGCAATGCCCGGCCCCCAATCGCTGACCGACAACACGACAAATGTCCCCGCTAACGGCTCGCTACCCTGAAATTCCACTGGAAAGGTATGGCGAATCTGCTCGACATCCAGACAGTCCACACCCAGGGCAATGCGCGTCCCAGGCGGCGTATACTTCAAGGCGTTCCCCAGTAGATTGAGCAAGATCTGCCGCAAACGCAATTCATCCACCCAGATACGCAGATCCAGCGGGATAGTCATCTCTACACTCCGCGCCTCGCGCACTATGATCGGGTCCAGAATCTCCAGGATCAACTCCGCCGAAACGGCCAGACAGACGGGTGCAGGCTTAAAACTAATCTTCGCTACATCTAGATGCGTGACATCCAGCACGTTGCCAAGCAAGAGTACCAGTTCATCACATCCCCGCCGAGCGTTCTGAATGAAACGCGTCCGCGACTCTTCGCTCAATGTCTCTCCATAGTCTCCCAACAGTTCCAGGTAACCCTGCACCGCCGTCAAAGGCGTGCGCAATTCGTGCGAGGCAGTCATGAGAAAGTTATTCTTGACGCGCTCCGACTCTTTGGCCTGACTCACCGCTTCGCGCAGCTCACTATAGAGCCGCGCACCTTCAATCACTACCGCCGCCTGGTTGGCAAAAAGCTCAAGTACGGTCATCGTGCTAAAGGTCGGTCGCAGTCCACTCAGCGGCGAGTCGGGCGTGAGAAAACCCAGCATCTCGTTTTCACCGCTCACCAACGGGATCACCAGCAGATCCTCAGGCGTCCAGGCGTTGCCGCGCGGCACGTCAGCCGGGATGGGTGTGACTGGCGCAATCCCCGTCTCGTCGACTATCACAAAGTAGCTGGCAAATTCCTGATCCAGCCAGATCGGAGCTTCGGCTGGCAAGAAGTAGGAGTCGCTGATGCGATAGCGCTCATCCACGATCTGCGCCACTGCACTGTCTTGCAGCGGATGCGTCGCCAGATACGCTACCTGCTCGTGCTCGATCCCGTTAGACGCGGCCATGCGAAAAAAACCCGTCCCATCGGCCAGGTAGAGGACGGCATAGCGGAAACGCAACGCCTGGCATATCGTGGTCACCACCCGCTGAAGAAGCGTCCGACTGTCCATCTGCAAACGTAACGAGGCACCTATTTCAACTATATGCTTGAGTACCTCACGCAGATACTCAGGATCGTTTTCGTACTCTCCCTGTATCTGAAATCCGGTCGGCGGATACTCGTCTGGTGCGCTCTGTTGTTTCATGTAACTCGCCTCACTTCCATTTTGCAAATCAGCCCAAAAGCAGAGATTGAACCTTACCAGCGAGCATAACCAGAGACCGGCTTCTGACTTGTATGGCTCGACATAAGACTCTGCGGATTATTATACCATGCATCTCTATTTTCATTTATTCATCTATATGTCCAACCCACACGCCTCCACCCTGACCAGGTTGGTGTAGAAGGTGCTCCCCCCACCAAAGTCCGCCAGACTATCTGAGGTGGTCTGGTTGACGTTCTGCTGGTCTGGACTGAATGCCGGCCACCAGACGGTCGTTGTCGCCAGCACTCCTTGACGTACGTCGGCAGTAACATCGGCTACCAAACGACACCACCCTCGCTCGTTGCTCACCCTCACCCACTGCCCACTGCGAATATTCCTCGCCTGCGCATCGACCGGGTGGATGCGCAAGGTGGGCTTGCCCTCTTTAATCCGCAATGTCTCGACGTTGGCAAAGCTCGAACTGATAAAGTGGTGCGCTCCCGGACTGAGTAGGGGCAACTCTTCGCTGACTTCACTCGCTTGCTTTCGCTCAGGCACGCGTTCGTCTTCAGCTACCCAGTTGGGAACCGGATCGTAGCCACGCGCTAGAGCCTGCGCGGAGTAGATCTCGACCTTGCCCGAGGGCGTGGCAAAGACTCCATCGGCAAACGGCACGCGCCGCGCTTCGGGAATGGTCAGCGGCAGCGTCCCCTCACTCCTGAGACGCTCAAAGGTGATATCCTCCAGCGTCGCGTTGTGCGCTCGACTGGCCTCCAGCACTCCACGCACAACGCTCTCCGCGTCTTCCTGTAACCACGGCTCGCTAAAACCAAGCCCGCTGGCCAACCCTCGCATCACATCCCAGTTGCTTCGCGCCTCACCCAGCGGCTCAATCGCCGCCGTATTATATTGCAGAGACAGATGTCCGTACGGCTTGTGCAGGTCTACATGCTCCAACTGACTGGTCGCCGGCAGCACAATATCGGCATAACGCGCCGTATCGGTCAGGAAGAGGTCGTGTACGACGGTAAACAGGTCGTCACGCAACAACCCCTTGACTACCTTGCCGCTCGCTGGCGCTGAGGCCACGGGGTTGGCGTTGTAGACAAAGAGCGCGTGAATCGGCGGGTCGGCCTCACCAAGCAAGGCTGCACCCAGACGATTCATATTGATTGCCCGCGGCGCAGGCGGACAAAGCGGGTCGTGCTCGTGCGCCACCGCCTCGCGCTCCCATTTCAACCAGTCACTGGTGCTATACATCAAACCCCCACCCGCCAGACCATATTGACCCGTCAGCGCGGGCAAACACGCCAGCATGCGCACGGTCTGCCCGCCGTTTGTATGCCGATTGATGCCGTCGCTCACCCGCAACAGCGCTGGCGTGGTGGTCGCATAGCTCCGCGCCAGCTCAACAATGGTCTCAACCGCCAACCCGCTGATCCGCGCGGCACGCTGCGGCGGAAAGTCGCGCACACGCTCCTCAAGCGCCTCCCAACCAAGCGCGTGCTCTGCCAGCCAGTCTGGCCGATGTAGCTTCTCCTCCACCATCACGTGCATCATGCCCAGCGCAAGCGCCGCATCAGTGCCAGGCAAGGGCTGAATATGCTGGTCAGCCGAACGAGCAGTCAGCGTGCGAATAGGATCGATCACGACCACTCTGGCCCCATTGCGCTGCGCCTCGCGCACAAACGGCATCACATGCGGCGCAGTACTCGCGGGATTGCTCCCCCAGATCAGGATGAAACGACTCTGCGTGAGCATCTGCGGCGTGGGAGCCAGCCGACCCCCAACGGTCAGCAACACTGCCTCTTCGGCGGCGGCTCCGCAAATGGTGCGTTCCAGACGACTTGCTCCCAGCCGGTTCCACAGCCGCTCGTCGCTGACTGCACCGTTGACCAGCCCCAGCGTCCCCGCATAGCTGTACGGCAGAATGCTCTGCGCTCCCGTGCGCTCCTCGATTGCTCGCCAGCGCTGCACAATCTCGTCCAGCGCCTCGTCCCATGAGATGCGCTGAAACTCGCCACTCCCCCTGGCTCCCACACGCCGCTGCGGATAGAGCAAACGCTCGGGATGATAGACACGCTCCAGATAGCGATTGACTTTCACACACAACCAACCACGCGTGACCGGGTGATCGGCCCGCCCACGCACGCTGATCGCCCGCCCATTCCCATCAACCCGCGTCTCCAGGGCGCAACAATCGGGACAATCATGCGGACAGGCCCCATACACTACGCGTTCACCCGCACGCTGCGATAGTCCTTGCGACATGCTCGACCCCTCTCTGCGCTACTCTTACTGAACAATATGCTAGCCGTTTGTTACCATGTCTGTCTCCGTCAACCAGTCAAGAATCGCATCTGGCATATGCGAAACCGTCCCCTGGCGCTGCAAGCACTGCGGCAGACTATGCAGCACGGTCGCGCCATACTCTTTGGAGACAACACGACGATCAAACATGATAACTGCGTTCCGTTTCTCACTGCTCCACGCCAGCCGGTTGAGCGCCCGCCGAATACGCAGCGCCGCCAGCGGCACGGTAACCTGGTGCAGCTGATCGGCATAGTGCTCGGTTCGCGCCGCCAATGGCGGATCGTTCAGGACCGGCATGGGCAGACGCGTCACCAGCACACACGCTGGCGCACGGCTCACTTCGTCGGTACCATCCCAAAACGCTCCCGTCCCCAGCAAAACCACGCGCTCCTGGTCGCGAAACATCTGCCACAATTGACGCGGCGAACCATCAATGCCGTGACCCAGCACAAGAATGCCCCGCGCCTCCAGCAGAGGCTTGACCGCCGCGTACGAGCTGCGCAAGGCCGCGTGTGAGGTAAAGAGCGCCACCAGTTGACCATCCAGCGTCCCAGCCAACTGCACGATAGCCTCGTCCAACGCCCGCTGGTACTGCGGCATATTCGGCTCCGGCACATCGTCGGGCATATACAACAAGGTCTGCTCATGCCGCTCGGTTACGACCGAAAAGGCCGGACAATTGTCCGCGTCAAGCCCCAGCCGCGTCCGGTAAAACGCGAAATGACTGTCCACTGAAAGCGCAATCCCCGCTAGTATAGCGCTCACCCCGGCAGGCTGAATATACTGCTTAAAGACATCGGTCGTCTGAATAATCTGCGCATAGAGTACCGGCGAGCTGTCAGCATATTGCAGCGCCAACTGCCCCGGCTCGCTCTGACGCTGCTGCGTCTGCGGCGAAGGCGTCGGGGCCATCCTCAACCAGTAAACCATCTGCGCCTCTTTCTCGGCCTCGCCCGCCGCTCCAAGCACCTGCTGTCCCAACCTCCGCTGCGCCTGCAAACGATGAGCCAGCGCCGCCATCTCCCAGGCCAACGACTGATCTTCGTTGCTCCCCAGATCTTGCCGCTGCTGACCTCGCCTGGTCGTCAACATGGCTTTCTCAGCTTCGTGAACCAGATCAAGCACCTGCTGCAAACGCTGCGCTACCTGCTGCCAGCGCGATTCTACTTCCAACCAGGCCGCGATGTTGCGCGTCTGTCCGGTCAAACGCAACGGCTGATCGACACGCTCGTTGCTGCGGTTGGCCTGCGTCCTCCCTCCCGCCTCACCTTTCCCTTTGTCACGACCCGCCCCGTTGCTCATCCCTTCCTGCAAAAGTTGAACTAACGCCTGAAATAAACCATCTACCGCCGTACGCGCCTGACGCAGGGTCTGAAACCCACTGAGCAGCCGCGCGTCTAATTCGCTTTTGGCAATCGTGGGCGTCGACGAAAGACCACCCGGACCATTTTCGCGCAACGAGGGCGCAGCCAGCGCAAGTAGTCCCTGGTAACGCCCATCGGGCAGCTCCACTCCTATCGTGTTTAACAGTCCAAGCAGACGCGGGTGCGAGAGTTCGCTACTGCTCCAACGCGCAATCTCATCCTCCAGCAAATCTACGTCCAACAAGACCCGCCGATCGATCAAACGCAACTGTGAATTGCCCGATGACAGGTCGTCAAGCAGCCCCACATGCGTCGTCACCACAATCTGAGCACTCTTCGTCCGCTCAGCCGCCTGGCTGACAAAACAATAGCCCTTGCGCCGATATAGGCAGCGCTTATACGGCGTCTCACCCTTGCCATCGGCCAACGGCACATGCTCAACCCCCGACGAGATACGCTCCCACGCCGAAGCCTCCTGCGGCAAAAGCGTCAATTCGGTCTTCTCACCCGTCTGCGTCTGATACGCCCACAACGCCAGCTTGGCCATACCACGCGCCTGCTCCGCAGAAAGCTCGCCACTGGTACGCCGCAACGCCGAACCAAACCAGCGATGAGTACATAGATACCCACCCTGCTCGGCCATATAGGCCACCGGAAACGTACAGCGCAGCATAACCTGCAAACGCGGCAAAACCTCGTCGATCAAACGCCGCGCCGCCTGCGCACTGGCACATGAGATCAAGAGACGCGGCACAGCCACCTGCGCCTGCGTAGCCTCACCCGAGGCCGCACACAACCACTCCAGAGCAGGCAGTAACGCCGGGGTATAATCGTTTGCCCCCACCGTCACCTCCATCAAGAGCGATGTCCGCTCATCCAATGCCTGGCGCACCGCCCGATAGGCCGTGCGATACCCGACATGTCTGGGATGCGCGGAGCGCTCCTGCTCAGCCAGCGCCTCCAGGTCTTCCTGCGCAGGCGGCCCGGCCACCTCCTCAGGGATCACCTCGACCAGCGCCTCCAGATTCGAAACAGGCGAGGCAGGCGTCGCAGGAATCACCACGGCCGCAACCCCTAATACCGCCTCCAGCGCGGCTCCCTCCTCCGACACTTCCTCCTTGCCCCGCGCCAGCGCAAACGAGAGGACACGCGGGTCCATCCCCAGTTGGGCCGCAAAACGGTCGCCCAGACTCCCACGCCTCACCGATACAGGCCCACTTCCCCCTCCATCCTCAGACGAACGACTGCGCCATTCGTTGCGAAAAAAAGCCAGCAAAGGCCACGAACGCGGCGCGTCCAGGTGAGCAAGGTCATCCAAAATCGCTAGATCTACCTGCTGCAATCGCTCGTGCAAAGCCAGAAAAACATCCATCGCCAGCACCGTATCAACCATTGCACGATGCCTACCCGGCAAGACCGTCAAACCTAGACTCTCCGCAACGTATCCCAGGTTATACATACTCAACGATGGCAAAAGCACGGTCGCGAGTTCAAATGTATCAATCAGGGGATTCTGCTGGGCAAGACCACGCCGACGGAGGAAACCAGCGTCAAAAGGAATGCTATGACCGACAATCGGATAATTCCCAATAAAATCTTGGAGTCGACGGGCAATCGTTTCAAAACGCGGTGCACCAGTCACCTTCTGGGGAGTAATGCCGGTCAGACGTTGAACGCGATACGGAATAGAACGACCCGGAGAAACAAGTGTCTCCATCTTATCAAGGATAGTCGACCCCTGAAACTTGACAGCAGCAACCTCCAGAATAGCATCCTGCTCAGCATGGAGTCCTGTTGTCTCTAAGTCAAGGGCGACACGAATAGGTGGCTGTTTACCCATAAATGTTCCTTGCGTTTCTCTTCTACATGACCACGTTGGTCACCGCTCATCAGCAGGCCAGTTTTCGAGTAAACGACGAGCCTCCTGAGCCGCACGTCCCCGATGACTGATCCGATGCTTCTCTTCTGGGGCCATCTCGGCGGTCGTTTTACCGGCTTCAGGCACAAGAAAAATCGGATCATAGCCAAAACCATTCTCTCCCCGCGCTTGCTCAGCAATCACGCCCTCAATCGTACCCTCAACCACACGCACAGAGCCTGATGGCTCGGCCAGCGCAAGCGCACAGCGGAAACGCGCGGTGCGTGGAGAGGACGGCACTTCCTCCAAGCGCTCCATAATCAAACGGAAACGCTCCTCATAGGTGGCCTCCCGCCCGGCAAAACGAGCAGAATAAACCCCTGGAGCGCCTCCAAGTGCATCTATCTCCAGACCCGAATCGTCAGCCAACGCTAACATATTCGCCGCACTGGCATACGCCAGCGCCTTGATCGTCGCGTTCTCGGCAAACGTCGTGCCTGTCTCTTCGACATCCATATCGAGATGAACATCGCGCAATGAGAGCAAGGTAAAAGGCAGTTCTCGGAAAATTGTCCGAAACTCACGTAGTTTGTGCTCATTCGTTGTCGCCAGTAATAGAGTACGCATAGGTTCTCTCTAGATGCAGAAAGGGAGTCCATCAGGTGGGGCAGGCCATTTTAAGAGTCACAAACACAGCAAAAAAAGCTCGCAGTCCGGCTATTCCCCACGTCTCTGCCTTTTTCGCCGCGCCAGGATGTATCCCTGTCCCCTGGAGCCTGCTGAGGACGACCTCCGCATATTGAACCCTATTTTACCATATCTCTTCCCCGTTGTCGAGTTTGAGTGCAATTAGTAAAGCGCACTGCTCACACTAAACAAAGACATCTTCTCCCTAGCTCTCAAACCCCCTCCACACGCTTTAAACCAGCAATCGATCGACTAACTGTAAGAGATCGTCCATCTCAAACGGCTTGCTCAGAAAATGAATCCCTCGCTTGTCCAACTCCTCAAAAGGAATAGTGGTTCGCGCACTGATCAAGACGACTGGCACATTCCTGATATGCTCCAACCCCTGCATATAATCAAACAGTTTCAGCCCATCTAGCGTCGGCATAAGATAATCCAACAGGATTAACGAGGGCTTCAGGTGCGGCACTGCCTCCAGGGCCAGGTCGCTCTCCGCAATCCAGATCACACGGTGGCTCGTCTGGTCAACAATGATTGAACGCAGCAACTCTCCCACATCACGATCATCGTCTACTACCAGAATCGTTTTCTCCTGGGTACGCGTAACAACGGATTCTTCGTGTTCATTCCGCATTTTAAAGATACTCCTTTTCCGAGGGGACCCGCTAGTAACTATACGTACAGCCAATGCGTTGTGGATACGTGAGCAAGTTTGACCAGGTCG
>DAOTTJ010000150.1:0-21055 GCA_034437695.1 Ktedonobacteraceae bacterium | reverse complement strand
GAAGGAGCTTGTCAGGCGCAGATTGCGCCTGACAAGCTCCTTCCTGCACGGTGAGACTTGGGCTTCGCTGTGGCGAAGCGTTCAGCGAAAAATCTACCCATGTAAAACGCCCCGAACCCCGGCAGGGACGCTGCGCTCCCTGCACCCTTGCTTCTGATGACTTTTGAATAGCCCTGGACTGCAAATGAAGGTTTATTATTGCTTAAAGCGCCAGACACGAATCTCATGCGGAGTGGCAGAGATAATGTTTTCGCCATCGGAGGACCACGCGAGGAAGATCACCGCTTCGGTGTGTCCACGATAGGTATATACAATAACGCCGTTATTGACATCATATACATAGACCAGCCCGCTAGCGTCACCAGAAGCGATGTAGCGGCTATCGGCGGAGAATGCCAGAGCACAGATAGGCACGCTGTGGGGATAGCTTAGGACCAATGCGCCGGGGGCATCGATCGCCTGCCAGATGCGCACATTCTTGTCAACGCCGCCGCTGGCGATCCACTGGCCATTGGCCGCGTAGGTGACGGCCAGTACTTCACCGCTGTGCTGAGTGTAGGCATAGAATGGGCTGGCGGTAGGCAGGTGCCAGAGTTGTACGCCATCGCTGGCGGCAGAGGCGGCCTGGAGGCCGTCTGGCGAGATAGCCAGACTGTTGATCCGGTTGGCATTGTGGTCGCGATAGATACTTACAGGCTGGTTGGTATGATGAGTAGTCAATGTGTTAGTAAAGACACGCACCTTGCCTTGATCGGAGACCAGCAGGTACTTCTCCGAGCCTGACAGAGCCAGCGCGTGCGGAGATTGGGCCACGAGATAGCTAGTCAGCCCTTTGCCTGTGGAGGCATCCCAGACCGAAAGAAGACCGGTGCTATCGCAGCCGACAAGGTCGTGACCATCTGCGGAGCTGGTCAGGGCCACCAGCGGGGTCTTTGTAGGAATGACAAGGCTCCTTGAGACGCTCCCTGAGGCCACATCGCCGACGCTTATCTGTCCACTGGAACTCCCCCAGGCGATCTGAGCACCATTCTGAACGACGGCAACCGCCTGAATCTGCTCTGAGGGCGCAGAGAACTGCTGGATCGCAGTTCCTCTATCTATTGTTGACTGTAATCGCTGCGTATTCACTATGTTTTTTCCTACCAACCAGCCAACGCCAGTTAGCGCCAGAGCCACGCCACCTTTCCATATAAATTGGCGGCGCGAGTAGAGAGCAGCCGGCTTGTGTCCAAAGCGTCGAAAAACCCGATCTTCCTCCAGAGCCAGTTCCAGATCATACATAAACGAATGAACGCTCGTAAAGCGATTTTCTGGGTACGGGTCCAGTGCTTTGCGCAACACCCGAGATACCTGCGGACAATCTAGATCAAGCTGAAAATCCCCGCTGAGAATGGCGTCACGAAGTCCCTGAGCAGTTCTTCGGTGATAGAACGGGGTCTTCTCTGTGAACGCTTCATACACACAGATGGCAAGCTGATAGATATCGACAGAGAGAGCTGGCTGTCCTCTGTGTACATCGTACTGCTCGGCTGCAAGCCGATGATGGAACGTTTGACTATATCTATTGACCATTCCCTCCCAGGGATGACAATTCGCCAGGATGAGTCCCGGCTTATTGCCAGATTGATCTGGTGTATAGAGCATATTTTGTGGACAAATGCATAAGTGGGAGATAGAATTCTCGTGCATTTCAATCAGCCCCTCAGCTGCCTGCTTGATACACACGAAAGCTTCTTGAATAGATAAACGAAACCTGGTCAGTGGCTGGCCTGAAGGAATTTCCGAAATAATAAATGGCCAGCGTTTCAGGCTAGTATCTGGTCCCCATCTATCTACATCGGCATCTAACATGTGTCCGACGCCAACGTCGACATCGACAACACGTTCGACGTATCGACCACCCAGGCGGCAAATCTGTTCAAGGCGTTGCGGAAAATTGACTTTTTCCGCATCTGAAAAATCGGCAGGAAGGCGATTGAATAGATGGAGCACAGCTTTCACTTCTGTATTCCACTTATAGGTTGCAATGAACTTCTGCCCATACTGATGGTTAGTTGCGAGCGGCTCTGCTGGATTAAACGTCCAGTTCTGCAAGTTTCCACTCAGCATACACCCTCCTCTTTAAATTCGAAGATAGGCTCTCCTGGAAATCACTGGCAATCTCATAGTTTTGCGGTCACAAACACAGTCTGGCTCGCCGTTCTATAGTAAACTGCTCAACTGCCATTCTTCAGCGCTACAGCGTGATAACGTCCTGCGCAAGCATGCTCGCTCTTGTTATAGACAAACATCCTGGATGAGGATAGCTATCTTTCCCGTGTCAAGGTCTGCTTCTTACACCCACTGATCTACACCAGGAAACATGAGATTACTACTCGTCATACACCAATCACCTGTTAAGAACTTTTCTGCTAGCGAGTCCTCAGATCATTGTATCACATGAGTAAAGATCATTCCTATTTATAGAATATACTGCTGAAGATACAAAAAGTTGCAAAGTTAAGGCCAATTTTGACCATTATCTGGCGAGTGGAGATATCCCATCAACCTTTTCTGCCTGTCTGATCGTCGCTCATCCGAGTGTGAGGAAAGATATCGCCGGTACCGGTTGCGCGTGTAGTTTCTTCAGACTCTGAGGAGAGAGTAAGTATATCGTGGAGAGAGACAGCAGCAGATTTGACTGCCGCGTCCGGCTCACTCTGAAAAAGCTTATAGTATACTTCGCCGATCTCCTCTTCGGGGAAAGTAGTAGCTCGCTGAGCGAGCGCTTCGAGGGCGGCAATGCGCACAGAGCTATGAGCTTTGCGGTCACAGCCCAGTTGCCGTAAGTCGGCTGAAATCTTTGCGTCAGGCTCAGGCCACTGTCCGAGAACGCGGACAGCATTGATCTGCTGCTTCTCAGGAGTGGTAGGAAATTTGAGAATTTCGAGTACATTGTCAACCGGCCACCACTTGAGAGTGGCGATAATCGCCGCCTGACGGACAAAAGCGTGCTCATCGTAGAGAGTAGCGCTCAAAGACTGCTGTTGTTCGGGAGCGAGTTTCTCGCCCAAAGAGGCCAGTGGCAGGATAGCGGCTTCACGGATTTGCCAGTCCTGGTCATTGAGAAGCGCATAAAGCGGCGTGAAGATCTTTGCCACGCTCAGAAGACTGATCAATGCAAGACGCACGATAGTAGGCGTAGTATACAAAGCCAATTTCTTTTACAGGAGGATATACATTTCAGACGAGAGATGATCGTAGCCTGAAGTTTTGATAAAAGAGATTAAAGCTTCAATAGCAGTGACCTGGACCTCGGGGTGTGGATCTTCCAGGGCATAGAGAAAAGGCTCTCGCGAAACCAGGCCACGGCGGGCGAGATAGAGTTTTCCCAGGGAACGAACGGCGGCCATCCGTATAGCTTCATGCTCACTTTTGCGCAAAGCGCGATCGATAGTTTCGATGGACTCTCTTATTTTGCGTGAGTGGTTTTCAACACTGAGCAGTTGTTCGGTCGATTCCTGAATATTCAGAACGTGCTTTTGCCATGTGGGCATATCCTGCTCAGCCACAAGATCGGTTCTCTGCAAAAGGCCAAGGCGAGCCAGGATAGTGGCTTCGAGGGAACCAGGTAAAACATGCTGCCCCTTTGACACATTCTGCTGCTGGTTCTCAGAGTGGCTATCTTGTTGCTGGTTGATAGATTCATCAGACATGAACTTCACCTTCTCCTTCGTGCTATTCTTCGCTGGAAATTGCTTTTAAGTAGTTTGCTAGCTTCTCTTTAGCACGCCTATCGATACTCTTAATAGTATTCAGTGGCTTGCCAAGCTTCTCACTAATCTCCTTGAGAGTCAGATCTTCCCTATAGCGCAGATAGAGAACATCTTGCCAGGGTTGGGGCAACCTACTCATGACCTTGACCAGATCGATCGCCGCATCCACACTTGCCATAGGATCGTTGATACTAACGAGTTCAGCGTTCTTACTATCGAGAGGGTCGAAAAGATTTTCGCCTTTTCTCGCATTATATTGCTTATAACAAACATTTCTGGCGACAATGAAAAGCCAGGGACCGAGTAGGCGGGAGCGAAGCCACTTGTGTCCAGCTTCATTCGCCACTTTTTGCTTCAAGGAGATATAAGCATTCATAAACGTTTGTTGGGTTGCTTCTTCACAGAGATGTTCATCAGGCAAGATCTTCTTACAGTAAGACTGGATTTTTTTGGCATAACGTTCTACTAGCAGGTAAAAATGCTTATCCAGATCTTCTATGAGAAGCTCAGGCATATTGTCGGTGGCCTCATCCATTATCGACTACCCATCCATCCCTGATTTTGACGCGATAGACGTTTGTAGATACATGGTCCTGTAATACTTACTGACTGCTTCAAGCGAAACAGTCGAGTCTTTACTCATCTTCATACACATGTTCTCCTCGCATATCTAATTTTGAGACAGGCACATACCTGAGAGCACCGCGCTGTCTAAGCATGATAGGTTCTGAGGCAAGACTAGCACCTGGGGTATCCAGTGCCTCTAGCTGTCTGGAAGAGGTGGGGATTGATAATGCTTCAGCTTCTCCAGGTCGTGCTTCTAGCAGTGTAGGGGTTTCGCCAATGAAACGCCGGATGCCAAGCAGAAGGATGCGATCCTGGTCAGGAATGGATAAAATTCGTCGAGAAACCGAGGATTTTAATCCCTTACTAAAATGAATTTTGTGAGCTTGCGACATTAACAGATAGAGATTGGTAACCTGATCTTCGCGCCAGCTACGTCCAAAGAATGCAGTACACATCAAGAGGCGACGAAGGATAGTAGTGGGGTCGTAGGCCTCCTTGAGTTGGCGTGTTAGATGCTCAACCAGACCAGAGGGTTTGAGAAGTTGAGCAAAGTGCTCCTCAGATCGCTGCTGCCAGAAGATCTGTCCCCAGAGGGCAAGAGCGTCAACGGCGACGTTCGTTCCATGTGGTTGAGAATAGCCCTGGCCATGCGTGTCAGAAGAAACCTGTAGAGTTGCCTGACTCACGCGTTTATTTAACGTCTGGATCAGCGAATTGACTGCTGGCGCGTTTTGCTGGATATAGTCCTTAATATAGTCATCGTCCTTGTATGCAAGATCGAATGTACTGGTTGATAGCGGTAGAGGGTCGATTGCACAACGTAGAGCAATCGCGACCAGGGAAGTCATAAACAGACGCAGGCGCGACTCCTCCTGACTAAGGCGGCCCTGTTCGCGCAAATCTTGCTCGATTTCACCTGGCGTTTCCACACCTTCAGAGCGGATCAAAAAAGCGGCCATTTCACGCAAGATCGCCACTTCGTGGACAACTCTCGCGCACAATGTTTTCTGACCATCGGTAAGGCGATCCAGTTCGAGCCTCTCGTCGCGCCGATGGACATTCAGGAGAACATCGGCATCCTGGTAGTCAAGAGCGTCAGCCTGTGTGCTTTGCTTAAAGAGGAGGCGGTCGGCGGCAATTTGTTCTTGAAGCTGTGTCGCATCAGCAATAGTATCGAGCAAGCTGGTCAATTGAGAGATGCGCGAGAAATACAGACCTGTGCTACCCTTTGCATCGCATAACTCGAAACGTTGCGCAATTGCCAGAGCGACATCGTCTGCGACAAAAGTAAGGATATCCAGGATATCCTGGTGATACAAGTTGGAGATACGTCGGACGATACGCATCGGTTCCCGATAGAGCTGGATCACCCAGAAGATAAAAAAGATACCTTCACTCACAAGCAAGAGCAGGCCCAGGGGGAGCGCAAAGCGTGTCCAGACAGGTAAGGCTGCCAGCCACGCCACATAGAAGAAACTACCCGCTTCGTTAGTAAATCTGGCGATTGAGAAGTTCAACAGCAGATCGGTCACGCTCAAGGAAAGCAGAAGAAGGAAGAAGGCGACCTCCAGGGCAGGGCCACTAGTACGCCGATGCAAGAGATGTGGGCGTAGAGTGAAAATTTCCAACGGAATGCTTATGAGAAAGAGCAGAAAAGCCAACAGATCGAGGAGCGGTATATTCAAGACCAGACTGTCTGCGCCAAGCAACAGTCCTGAATTGATAGTCAGAAGGATATGATGCATCCAGGCAGCGCCAAGAAAGATACTTAAAAAAGTGACCAGGAAAAGCAGAAAAAAAACGCACCCTTGTAGAATAGGCTGAAGAAACGGTATAGCTGATAAAAAGGGCCAGCGGGTAGATAATTTCTTGAGATGGCCGATCAAACGCTGGCCTTTTTCCTGTAAATCGTGCTTGCGACCTTCTACAGTTTCGCGCATAGCAAGTGGATTAAGCGAATTCTGCTGATGTTCCTCACGAAAGGTGCTAAAGATGTCGCCGAGCACTGACAACTGGAGGGCTGCACCAGCGAGAGCCTGATTAGCATTGCTTAAAAACGGTGGACGCCCGAGCAATTGCCTGGCCTCAACATAGAGATTGCCTAGATCACTCTGGCGTTGTTGCTCACTAGAAACGCCCTCTTTCTCGCGCAAAGCCAGCATAATTTGAGAGCTTCCTAGTAGCAAAGCGTCTTGCAAAACTGGTTCGTCGCCCACAGTAACATACGTTTCTGCCAACAAGTGCAGGTATTTCTCTAGCTTGATGCTCGCATTTTGCTTGAAGAGAGCAAAGAAAGAACGCAAAGAAAAATCGACTTTTACCTGATGGACCATCTGCTGAGCGCGATAGACGCCGCTCAATGCAGCCACTTCTCCAGGCAATCCATCCGGGATAGCCTCCTGAATCTGCCGACGCCAGTTCTGGAACCAGTTGGTAGCGAGGTCGGTCAGACGCAGGCGCTCCATTTCGGGGTGAGAGAGTTTCTGGCGCAAAAGATCAACAAAAGTATGAGCAAGACTAAAGTTAAGCCAACGCTTTCCCCAACGAGCAGAGTATTCAAGAACCGCCAGGTTGATGGTATAGGTATGTAATGGCAAGGCGGTCTCTTGTTCTCTTTGTGCCTCAACAGGAGATTTCGCAGATATCAAAGGTGAAACAGGTAAAAGTGGAAGCATCACCAAGACAAAAAGCAACGACTCTGCCAGATATTCCTGCGAATGACTGTCGGATAGCGTAGCATCTGCTTGAGGGTTCTCGCTTAAAATCAGTGTATCCAGATGATCCCAACGGTTATTTCTACACAGTTCCTTATAGACGCTCGGTGTCGCAACGCCGAGGCAGAGGACCAGCGTGTTGAGCAAAGGGAGCTGACCTGGGCGTTCCAGTTTCCGATAATAATGCTTGAGGTGCTCTGCGTAGAGGGCTGCACTGGTAAGCGATGCGGGCAGAGCGAAGTCCACTAGAAAGATGACGCGGACCACGGTTTCGCGGCTACTACGTTCGAGATGCTTCTCGTTGGTGATATCCTGCATAGCGACAATACGATTTGTGCGAATGCGATCGATTTCGCGTATCAATTCTGTAGTCTTTTGTAGAAAGAGCGCACGGGAAGATGCATCAGTGGCCGCAGAGACATTTATCTCCCTGTTGAGCTTTTGCGTGGACGGTGTGTACTCAGCAGAGAGTTCCGCCAGTTCATCGTCTAGAGTAGAGGCAGGAGCGGCATGCTGGGTCAGAGGATCAATCTGTTTGAATGAAAGAAAATTTTGTAGATACCGCCAGCGTTGAACCTGTGTGCTCTGCATTTCGTTGGCCAGATCGGCAATTTCAACCCGCAGCCAGTCGAGTGCTCTGCCATTGTCCACACCTCGCATATCGATGACCAGGTGGGCAGCGGGCAAAGAGAGTTCGCTGAACCGCTCCTTGACTATCTCGGTCGATTGCATACGATTAAACCTCCTGAATAAGGTGCCACATCCAACAAGCTCGCCTATGCTGGCCGCTATTGTCAGACCTGCTCATCCGATTACACATGTTCATTGCGCTTCTGCGTAAGTAGCGCGGGTGCACACTTCTCTATAAGAATAACATCTTTATCAACGATTTCTACACATCCATCCTCTTCACATACTACAGTCGTACGCATACGGTGCTGAACCTTTATCTTCTGTTTATCCATTAAAACACGAATACTCATTTCGTGTTTTAAAACCAGTTCGAAAGTAACACCGTGAAAGTCAAAAATATCTTCTAATTCCTTTGAGTTGAGCACAGACTTAGAGAAAAGCCTGCGCAGCGGGGAGCGACGGAGACGCCCCAAGTCCTCTGTATGGTTGTTCTGCGTCAGCAACCAGCCATCGAACTTTGTAGGGAGTAGCCAGAGAAACGCGAGAAACAAGAGACATAGACCGAGCAGCGTACTGGGAAGGAGTAAAGGAGAGACCTGCCAGATACAGGCCGCAGGGCCGCAGGCGGAGTCCTGCGCGGTCGTAGTGGTTGTGCTGGCAGAGAGAGACAGAGTAATCTGGGCCTGAGTGGCCTCGACAGGGATTTGCAGATACGAGGCCGCGATTTGCAGATGGAGTTGTCCCTTGAGACCGGGAAGTAAGATCTGGCGCGAGAAAAGAGCGCCATTCTCAGTCTGAACCAGTTCAACAGTGATAACATACACTGGTTGTCCATTCACCAGGATACTGACCGCGACGTTAATCGTAGCTTCCTGTGGTCTGGGGACGACGGGTGTCTGGTCGTCCATCAGCTCTGCCTGGATAACTAGAGGCTGGCCAGTAGAAATACTTGTCTGGCTGCCTGGCTGGAGTAGAACGGCGTGCAGACCGGTTTTGACGAGCGCGTAGACCTGCGCGTTGGGATCGCCGCTGACACTCACGCTATATATCCCCGGCTGATTGACGGTAGAGACTAGCATATCGTCGATCTCGTAATGGCGATCGACTGAACGCTGGACCGCCTGAGCGGGGAGCGACTGGCCATCGGGTCCTTTGAGCGTGACCTTAAAGCTATTGTCGGTTCGAAAGGCAACAAAGATAACACGTTGGGCATAGGTATCGATGGGAATAGTAAAATCCCCGCGACTAAATGGCGCAGCCACAAACGCCAGGTGCTGCCACTGAGAATAGAGTTGTACGACGGCCCTGGCCAATTGGGCTGCGCTCTGCACATCGACCGACGAGCCACCTGTAGTACTGGCGATCTCGCGAAGCAAGGTCTGCGCCGTCTGATCGAGCGCGAGGCCGAACGTGCTGACAGAGATACCGCGCTGGCAAAACTGTGGAAGCAAGGTCTGGGCAATCTCCACAAGTTGATTGACGCCATTGAGGATCAGAGGGTCCGGGCTGCCATCGGTGACGAGCATCGCACGCGAGCCAGAGGGAGCTTTTTGCAGAAGCGTCAGGGCGCGTTGCAGAGCAGGAGCGAGCGGCGTATCGCCCCCGATAGGATAGCTCTGGATAGCGTTTTTCAGATCTGCCCGTTGAGCCGCATTGCCAAGCGCATAGGGTCCGAGGACGGACGCGTGGTCATTGCCAAAGGGAATGACGACCATCGTGCCAGGCCAGAGATCGGCCAGAGCTTCAGTGATGCTTGTACTATACCCTTGAGGATCAGTTGCGCCGGGTTGCGCGGTCAAGCTACCCGAACGATCAAGCAGCACTACCAGCAAAGAACTGGACGTGAGGGCCGGCGGAGTAGGACAGGAAACGAGTGAACGCTGAGCAGAAGCGGCCTGAGCGCCTGGTGTTTCCGCCAGCAAGGCCACACAAGCAAGCAAGAGGGCTGAGAGAAGCATAGAACAATAACGGAGATAGTGAGCATGATATTTTGACGCCAACTCCATTTTCTCTCTCCTCTGCTTGTTACAAAATGCAATAAACGATCTGTATTGCATATGTACGAAAACGTTATAGAATAAATCTGTTAGAAAGTTGTATATCCTTTTGAAGAAAATAATCAGTATAGAGAACAAAAGGTTGCATGTTTTTGTCTGTTTTTGGCAGAAAGAAGGAACTCAATGACAAGAACTATTCAAAGCGTGATTGAGACGATAGTTGCTGCTGTACTGGAAGCGCCGTTAGAGGAGACGGTGGATGTCTTTAGCAGAGAGGAAGAAGAGATGCGTTATCTGGCCACGTGGCTGCAACCCACAGGCGGCAAGGTGCCGATTACCTTTGTGGCAGCCGGCGACCCGGTCACGACGTTCTAAGTAGATAGAAGGTATTAGAGAAGTGCGTCGGTGGGAAAATGTGAAGCGCCTATCTCTTGCAAGCGCTCTGCGTGTACGCCGAGATAGACGTGCTGGAGGGTGTATCTGCCTGGTGCGTCGGGGTGTGGCGAGAAGGTGACGAGGGCCAGGGCGTTTTGCAGCAGCATGCCGGCGGGAGCGGCTACGCTCTCTTTGCGGCGTTTCAGAGGTAGGACGCGCATGAAAAGACGGCCATAAAAGATACGCCTGACCCACGATTGGGCAAGGACCAGTCTGAGTTCGTGTTTCCCCAGGGCATTGTAAAAAGGGCTGGCAACCAGTTGGTAGAGGGTTGGGTGGTGCGAGCCGAGTTTGAGGCGGGCCTGGACAGCGTACGAGAAATGCACATCGCCCGATAAGATAAGCAGATCGTGGCGACGCTCGGCGAAGAGCGCGACCAGCTCGTGCCAGGTCGCGTGGAAAACCGACCAGTGTTCAAAGCCCATATTTGCGGAGAAGCGCTGTTGTCTGGCAGCCAGAACGCGACCCAGGCGACGGAGCGGAGTGGTCTGGAGGGGTCGGACGCCCATGAGATACTCGGCGAGACCGATCGCGGGCGGCAAGAGAGCGGGAACCGACGAGACCAGGATCGCGTTTGTCTCCTGGTAGGTGTGCAACCAGGAACGTAGACGATCCATCTGCGTTGTGCTCATAATGCGTGGCATAGTCTCAAGTGCGCTCGTCGGGTCAGGAGCCAGCGAGCGGTCGGCGCGGACATCGGCGACAAAGATAGGCGGAGTTGTCGGGATCGTGTAGTCCCATTGTAGGGTCTGCTGGCGCTGAATAGACTTACCGATGCGCGTACGCAGGGCATCCAATACGTCCTCGCCGCTCTGTACCGCCTGCTGCATGAGAGCGAGCAGTTCGTGGTCGGGCGAAGATGGCGGGCAGATGTTGCCCCAGCCCTGGTAGAGCCAGTAGGCAACCAGACCGTCGACGAGAGTTGGCTCAAAGCCCTTGTGCAAGGCCTGAGCTTGCCAGGCAGGAGTGATATTCCAATTATTGGTAATTTCATGATCGTCAAAAATCATCCAGGTGGGAATTGTCGCAAAGACCTGGCGAGCGCCTGCTTTATCGGCCCAGGCGCTGACATAGAGACGCGCAAAATCCTCAAACGTCTGAGCCTGACTGGGGGGTGGATCGTCGGCATAGATCTGGTCGCCGATCAGCAACAACAGATGAGGCCAGGCGGTCTCGCGTTCGGCCTGCCGACTGAGCAGCCAGGGACCTAAGGCATTCAGAGCGTCGGGCTTGTCCGAGACCAATTTGCGACAGGACCCATAGGCCAGGCGCAGAGCGCGACCCGCGTCGGGGGGATCAAGCGTGCGGAAGCACTGGAGTAAGGGTGCTGCGTCCGCAGACAAGGCGGCGGGCGTCTGCGCAGAAGTAGTTACCTGATAGTCATACCAAGTAGCCGCCTCCAGACCGCTCAGGACAGCCAGGGCATAGTGACGCCCACCGGCCATAACTGTGTGGATAGAAACCGCGCACAGGCGGTCTGTGCCAGCGGCCTCAGCTGTCACGAACACATCGCAGGGAGAGTTCCATTCGGTCCAGATCGCAACTCGATCGGGGTAGATCGCTCGCACAAGAGGGCCAGCGACGAGATGGGGATTTTCCACAATCGGCTCCTTTCGCTTCTCAGGCTCTATTGTACGTTTGCGCCCCCGTGAATGTCCAGGGATTTTTCGGGGTAGTTCGCCTGCGGCGAAGCAAACTGTGATAAGATGTGAAGCGGAGATCACCTATGGCACTGTAGCCCCTGACAACGGTTCGTCTGAGGTCAATGCTGAACTCGGACATGTCGGCAAAGCAGTCGACAGGTTTTACCCTCGCCAGGCAAGAACAAGGAATAACTACCATGAATAATCAATCGACCCACGTCAGCCCCCTCGATATACACAAAATTGAAACGATGGCCAGACGCCTCTTCCCCGCGAGAGATACCAGCGTCGAACGCGTGCTATCGGGTATATCGACGTATGTATATAGAATTACGACGCGGCACCGCACCTATTATATGCGGATTCTGCCGGACGCCGCAGGGAGCTTTGCGCCCGAAATCATGGTGCTAGCTCGTCTGCGCGAGATGCAGGTCAGCGTTCCCGAAGTAGTCTACTGTGAGGATTTTAACGAGATACTTGAACGGCCAGTCATGATCGAGACGACTATCAAAGGGCGTGCGCTCAGTCGTTCTACGCTCACTCGCGGGACATACGAGCAAGTGGCACGCGAGGCGGGACGCCAGCTAGCGCACCTCAACACGTTGACCGTCGAAGGCTTTGGCTGGATGCAACCAAACCGCGCCCACCCGGTCCACCTGCGGGCGCAATGGCCAACTTACCGGGCCTTCGCGCTGGCGTATCGCGCCGCCGACCTGGACTATCTGGGCAGACACGTGCTCAAAGCGCATGAGAGCAGACGCCTGGAGCAGGTCCTGGCCCGCTACGATGGTCTGCTCGACCAGGAACGGGCCTACCTGGCGCACGGCGACTTCGACTCGACTCACATTTTTCAGGATCGCGGACGCTATACTGGGATCATCGATTTTGGCGAGATTCGCGGGACGAACCGCTGGTACGATCTGGCACATTTTCGTATTCGCGACGGAGCAAGACCCGCGTACAGCCTCTTCTCGGCGCTAGAACAGGGCTACGCGGAGGTTATGCCGATACCAACAAACTACGAGCAACATCTGCGCTATACGAGCGTTGTGATCAATATACGCGCCCTGACGCGGGCCTTTCAGACACGTCCACCGGACGAGTATATCTGGCAGCAGATGGAGATGCTGCGCGAGGATTTGCTGGCGCTGGTGGATTAAGAATAGACGAAAGTGCGGCGGCCAGGGGTTGCGCCTCTGGCCGCCGCACTTTCGTCCTGTGGGATGGAAAAGCCCTGGCACGAGAAGATGGCCTGCTAAATGGCTCTTAGGGAATGAGGCTTTGGCTGGTGGTGACGCTGAGCTTTTCCTGTTATAGTACAAGGGGCGGCGGTGAAAAACGGGAATTTCTTGCTGAAAGGATAGAGGCGTTATGAGCAGTAAAAGTGTTGGCTTACCGATCGCGGTAGATGAGTTTCAGATACGTTCGGACATAACTTTCTTGAATCATGGGAGCTTCGGGGCGTGTCCACGGCCGGTTTTTGCGACGTACCAGGAGTGGCAGCGGCAGCTTGAGGCCGATCCGGTGGAATTTCTGGATCGGCAGTTGATCGGTCTCCTGGACGAAGCTCGTGGACCGCTGGCCGCGTACGTTGGGGCAGGAGTCGATGATATCGTCTTTGTGCATAATTCGACGATGGCAGTGAATATTGTAGCGCGTTCGCTGATGCTTGCGCTTGAGCCTGGCGACGAGGTGTTGGCGACCGACCATGAATATGGAGCGGCGGACCGCATGTGGAGGTTTCTGTGCCAGCAACGCGGGGTGACGTATCGCAACCAGACGGTTGCGCTGCCGCTAACGAGCGACGAAGAGATGATCGAGCAGCTCTGGCAGGGGGTCACGCCGCGCACGAAAGTGCTGTTTGTCAGCCATATCACGTCGCCGACGGCTCTGCTTTTCCCAGTTGAAAAGATCTGCCAGCGAGCGCGGGCCGCAGGGATTATCACGGTGATCGACGGGGCGCACACGCCGGGTCAGATTGCACTGGACATGGAGAAGCTGGGAGCCGATTTTTATTCCGGGAATTGTCATAAATGGCTCTGTGCGCCAAAAGGTGCGGGGTTTCTCTATGTGCGGCCAGAACACCAGGATCGCTTAGAGCCGTTGATTGTGAGCTGGGGTTGGGAGAGCGTCAATCCGGGGGCTTCGCGTTTTCAGGATGTTTTTGGGTGGGTAGGAACCGACGACCCGGCGGCCTACCTGAGTGTGCCAGCGGCGATTGCCTTTCAGCAAGAGCACAACTGGGCGGAGGTGCGGGTAGCGTGTCATGAACTGGCGGCCCACGCACGCCGTGAGATTACTGCGCTGACAGGATTGGAGCCAATCTGTCCCGATAGTCCTGACTGGTGGGGCCAGATGTGCGCCATGCCGCTCGCTGACGGAGACGCCGTTGAGTTGCAGCTGCGTCTACGCCAGGAGTGGAAAATCGAGATCCCGGTCATAATCTGGAATAACCGGCGTCTGATCCGTATTTCGGTGCAGGGCTACACCAGTCCAGCCGATGTAGAACGTCTGTTGGATGCATTAAAAGTGTTGCTACCAACCTCAATGCCGGTCTGAGCCGAGTGATTACTCGGCGCAGTCGGCGTACTCGTACAAGGCCAATCCTACACGTTTGCGGGCAGAGAGCCGTCCGCTATAAGCAGCAAAGAACGTCCCGGAGGTTGGCGAGACATCGAAGTAGTCGCGCCCAACCGCGATGGTCACATACGTAATCCCGGCGGCCCGCCCGTGGGTGGGGTCAAGCGGCAAGACCAGCGTCCGTGTGGGATCGTTCTCCACAGGTAGAAGGACCTCCACCCAGGCATGAGTTCCCCCTTCGCCCAGGAGATGGCCTGAGACATAGCGAGCGGGCAGTCCACACAGGCGACAGAGAACGAGCATGATATGGGCGTAGTCCTGACAGACGCCGAGGCGTAAAGCAAACGCCTCGGCGGCAGTCGTGCGCACGCCAGTCAGACCGTGCTTGTAGGTCATCGCCTCATAGACCCAGGTATTGATCTGCCAGGCCAGTTCGCTGCCCTGTTTGCCGCCATTGCGCAACTGAGCGGCCACCTCCCGCAGAGCCTGATCGGGCTGAGTCAGGGCTGAAGGCTGATTAAATGCTTCGGCGAGCAGATGCTGCGTGAGCAGATAGTGAGGTCCAGCACTGGCCTGGCGTTCGATAAGAATCCAGGCTTCAAACTCAATCGCATGCTCAACGGCAGGTACATAACAGGTAATCCGTGTATTGCCAAAAGTATCCGTACTATAGGTTGTATGCACAGAAGAACTAGTTACAGTCAGACGGTGATCGAGCAGGAGTTGATCGCCATGCTGCTGAGGGGGTACGATCACCAGCCGTTGTTGCAAGTTCCGAATGGGGCCGGGATACTCATAGCCCAGGTGTTGATGGACCAGATAGACGCTGCGCCGAACGCGCAACCAGTCCACTGACTGACCGTCGGACAGATCAATAGAGGCAATAGCGCTCTCAAGGTCGGGTAGGACGTGCTTCATAAGCTAACAGAAACCTCACTCGCCGATTTTATCTGTTTCTGCAACGAGCACAGCGTCGTTCACCCCGGCTGGCACTTCGTCGGCCCAGACGGTCATTTGTTTTAACGTAGCTAAGCCATAGGTAGTAACCATCGCCACATCCAGAGCATCACGTCCGCGTCCGATAAGCACGCGACCGACGCGTGGCTGATTATTGCGCGGATCGAAGGTCCACCAGCGCCCACCCAGATAGACCTCCATCCAGGCGCAGAAATCCATCGGATCGTCGGGGGGAGGCACGCCAATGTCGGGCAGATAGCCGAAGACATAGCGCGTAGGGATGTTGAGTGCGCGACAGAACGTGACCGCTAGATGAGTAAAGTCGCGACAGACGCCGACGCGTTGCTGATAGATGTCGACCGCAGTCGTCTGGGCGTGGCTTGAGCCATACTGGAAACGGATCGAGTTATGTACCCAATCGCAGATGGCCTCGACACGCTCCCAGCCGGGCTTTGTACTGCCGAAGAGTTGCCAGGCAGTATCAGAAAGCTGATCTGAGAGACAGAAGCGACTGGGCAACGTGTAGAGAAGCACGTCGTCGGGCAGATCCTGGACAAGCAGTTGCGGCGCGTCGAGATCAACGTCGTCCCAGCTATCGGAAACCTCAACCTGCGCGTCATACGAGATACTGTACTCGCCCGCTGGCAGCAGAACACGCTGGCAGAGATTACCGTAGATGTCGTGATAGTTGTGCAACGGAAGCGCAGCACTAGACTGCCAGTCCTCATAGACTATTTTGTGGTCGCCCTGAGGATGAGGCTGAACCAGCAGTACCGTGGGTGTAGGTCCCGCGGCCTCGTAAGAGAATGTGCATCCAACTCGGATAAGCATGATAGTTCCAGTTCCTTTGTGTGTCAAAGGGTTGATCTTTCAAATGAAAAACCGGACCCTGTACGTGTATGTCTATTATAACCTATAGAAAATCTATGTGTTTCATTATACACGCTCAGTCTCCTGCTTTCGTATGGAATACGTTGGCTATACGCAAGACAGGCGCTCTCTCTTTGCGAGTCGGAACTTACAGTTTGCTCCCTATGTCTGCGGCTTGACCAGGAGTATTTTTTGTGCATACAATGGTGCTGTAAGTAACATACAAATAGTTAGCTTAAATAAAAAAGGTACGGCCTGGTCGTCGGGATAGGCGAGCGGAGCCGGGGACGGCGTGCGTTTCCAGCGTACAGTCGTCCTGTAAGGAGTTCGCGATGGAACTGGGTCTCTATACGTTTGCTGATGTGATGGCTTCGCCTGAAAGTGGGGAGACGATCAGCCCGGCGCAGCGGTTGCGCAACCTGATTGAAGAGATCGAGCTGGCCGACCAGGTGGGTCTGGACGTTTTCGGCGTTGGCGAGCATCATCGGCCTGAATACGCTGTCTCGGCCCCGGCGGTTGTGCTTGCGGCTGCGGCTGAACGCACGAAGAAGATACGTCTGACGAGTGCAGTTACTGTTTTGAGTTCGGACGATCCAGTGCGCGTCTTCCAGAATTTCGCAACGCTCGATCTGCTCTCGGGAGGGCGAGCGGAGATCATGGCGGGACGTGGCTCGTTTATCGAGTCGTTTCCGCTCTTTGGCTACGACCTCAACGACTACGAGGAGCTATTCAGCGAAAAGCTCGAACTACTCTTACGTCTGCGCGAAGAGGAGCACGTCGTCTGGTCGGGTCGGCACCGACCGGCGCTCGACGGCCAGGGAGTCTATCCGCGCCCCATGCAGAGTCCGCTACCGATCTGGGTTGCCGTTGGTGGGACGCCCAATTCGGTCATACGCACCGGGAGACTGGGTCTGCCGCTGGCGCTGGCGATCATTGGAGGCGAGCCTGCACGCTTCGCACCACTAGTTAAGCTCTACCGAGAGGCAGCGCGGCGTGCAGGACACGACGCGGCCACATTACCAGTGAGCATCAATTCGCACGGCTATATCGCTGATACCGCGCAGCAGGCGCGAGACGAGGATGCGCCATTTCATATGGCAGTGATGAACAAATTGGGCGTAGAGCGCGGCTGGTCGAAGCTTGGGCGGACCGACTACGACGCATCAACCTCGCCGCGTGGTGCGCTCGTCGTGGGGGGTCCAGAAGAGGTGATAGAGAAGATCCTCGCGCAGTATGCGATCTTTGGTCACCAGCGCTTCCTGCTCCAGGTGAGCATCGGTGCATTGCCTCACAGCAAAGTCATGCACGCGATTGAGCTATTCGGGACGAAAGTGGCCCCGGTCGTCAGGCGCGAGACCGCCTCGCCGGTCGCGGCATCAACGCAAGAGCGCGTCGAGTAGAAAGAAAAGTCGACAGGTTCAGCGCTGTGGTGCAAGTGCTGAACCTGTCGGCGAAGTGCAATACGAAAGTGGAGAGGCTTATAATTCGGCTACATCTTTCGCGTCACCTGGCTGCTGAAGAGGTTTCATGGCTGCGGGCGTCTCGCCTTTCGCGGGATGAATCCAGGCTTTGACGCGCAGGTAGACCGCCATCAGACCGCCAAACCACAGCCCGCCATAGATATAACCGGCCATCACATCGCTAGGCCAGTGCGCACCCAGGTAGATACGCGAAGGACCGACCAGGGCGATCAGCGAGACGCACAGCGTGATCAGTCCGTTGCGCAGGCGACTCGAACGCCAGTTTGTCGCCAGAAAATAGGTAGTCATGCCGAAGAGATTCATATAGTGCATGACGTGGCCGCTGGGGAAACTCGGCTCATTGATCACGCGGGCCACGGTCACCAGCTCTTTGGTCGGGCGTGGACGCTTGATTACGCGCTTGATAAAGGCATTGAGCAGGTTAGAGCTTGTGCTTAAAATCAGGAACATCGCCTCCAGGCGGAAACGCAAAAACCAGAATGTCGCGGCGATGCCGATGGAGAGAGGCACGCTGACGCGAGGGAAGCCCGGTTCGGAGACGCTGATCATCAGGCGGCGCATCCAGGGAGATTTGCGCTTTTGCAGAGAGCGCGTGATGCGTTGATCGCCGGGAAAGAACTGAGTGCGCCGGGCAATAAAAGAGAAAAGCAATGCACCCGAGAGCACCCAGAAATAGAAGACCAGGATGATTGCGCCACGTGAAACGGCTTTACGTCCCGAATAAGCCGTGGCTGCGGCCAACTGCTGCGCATCGGTCAGCGCAGGTCCCAGAGTAGTATCGGGCGTTCCACCTCGGGCAGAAGCCGGAGTCTGGGCAGACCTTTTACCGCCTTGATTCAGGCGGGATGACCTCGTTCTAAACATATGTCTGTTTTCTTTCATCTTTCGCACTCGGTGTCCACGCCTTTTCGCCCGCCAGAAGACCAGATCCTGGGACCACAGGGGCCTGGACGCGCAAAGCCATCGAATGAATCTCGATATGTGCAGGGGTAAAACCCTGGGCCACACCATCGGCCTGAAGCTCGACTGGTTCTTGAGTCGAGAAACGCACTTTTTTCACACGCCGTCGCAAAAGGCCAGGCATAAAGGGTCGTCGCCCCTGGCTGATCGCAAAAGCGTGGCGCAGAAACTCGCTCTTGCTAAAATTAGTATAGAGGAAGACATCCAACCAGCCATCGTTTAAAAAGATATCCGGCGCAATACTCAGGTGCGCTCCATAGTACGGCGCGTTACAGACAGTGATTTGAATGGCGCGATAGGTGCGCGGCTTCTCGTCTTCAAATGTTACGCGTACCCGTGGAGGACGAAACATAATCAACGTCCACAGTCCACCAACTATACCCTTGATGGTCGACAGAAAGTTGTGACTCTTGACCTCTTCAGCGGCTGGAAAGAGCGCGGCTTCCAGACCCACCCCGGCGACTTCGAGGAACGGGTGCTGATTGATACTCCCAATGTCGACAGTATACACACGACCCTCGGTCAATACCGCACAGGCGGCCTCGATATCCGTAGGAATGCCCAGACTGTGCGCCAGATTGTTCATAGTACCAGCCGGGATAACGCCCAGAATACTGTCGCTACCCATTATACCATGCGCAACCGAATGAATAGTGCCGTCGCCGCCCACAGCGACTATCAGCTCAACCTGCTCGGCAGCCAGCTTTTTAGCGATACCCTGACCAGGATCATCTGCATCGGTGTAGTAGATTTCAGCGTCCATACCAAGCTCGCGTAAGGTGTTCAACAGCCGCACAGGAAGCTCTTCCTCTTCCGCCGCATGGCTGGCCTGATTTGATGCTCCGGCCGCAGGGTTCAAAATCAGCGCAGTTCGCATAATCACCCCCGTTTTCATCTGCTGAAGAGAAGTCTGACAACAATATATGCGCACTTCTCCTACTTAGCACGCAACAGGCAGAGGAAGCGCTTCTTATCATCTCTTTCGACCATGTCCGGTCGAGGTTAAGGCGCGAACTGAGTGAAAGTGGCCTACACCGACTCGTAGACCAATCTGGGCATATGCTCCAAAGTCACGTACTCCTGAATAAACTTCAGCAGGTAGAGCGCCGAGGCGGTCGCGGCATAGGTGTGGTAGCTATCATCTTTCGACATATCGGCGTAGTCAGAGACTCCTTTGACCAGGAGAGAGCGAATACTCGGAAAATCGGCGACGGTACGATAGAAAGTTGCGCCCTCCATATCGACAGCCAGAGCACTACGCACCGGCTGCTGAAGCGTCTTGAACGGTGTATCGCTGCGCACCAGATGCCCGGAGGCCAGCGCGGCAATATGACACACAGGCCAGGGTGGATCGCGATAGGGAAAACTACTCCGGCCGTAGCGCAGGCGCTCTATAGCTCCCGGATTCGCCAGGCGGCCATCGCTGGTGAGCAAAGGAGGAAGATCGGACTGCAAAGAGGCGACCACGACGCGCCCGTCTGGCACAAAAAGCTCCAGTTCGGCAGGCGAAATTGTGGAGAGCGTTGGAGTCCGCGGGTCCAGCAATTTTTCCAAAAGCCAGTCCCTCTGGTGGCGTATGGAAAGCGGACGAGGAATACGGGCGATATCCTGTTCCCAGGCACGAAACGTGCGTACATCGTGCAGAACGCGCAGATCTATCGGCCAGACACGCGTATCGAGCAACTGCACAGGTATCCCCTGTTGATCGATGACAAGCTTGCCAGTTTCGTAAAAGAATGCGCCATCGGCCACCACCAGATCGCCCAGACTAACCCTGGTCTTATCACCCGCACAGATACCCGTCATAGCCGCCAGACGCGGCGAGAACTCTTGCAGCACGGGTTTCAAGTGCAAACCCATCTCGACAGGTCCGATGTTTGGAGGCAAGGAAACGTGCAGGCGGAGCGGCTCACCAAGACGATTTTTAATGGTTGTGATAGAATCGGTGCGCCCACGCTCGCTCTCCTGACGAGTAAATGTCGTCTGGCACAGCCCTTCGGTTATCCGAATAAAAGCATCCACTTCTTTCGGCAAAGCACCAATAATGCAGACATCGGCAAAGGCGCGTTTCTGAGCAACAGCCGTGATACGCCCTGGCACGGAAACGTCCTCCCGCGCAAAGGGAGCCGCCTGGTGCAAAGGCCAGGTCACTACCTGAGACGGCGTCACTCTATTGCGATAAGTCCAGCCCGGCCCGAGTCTGCGAGCCATGATTACCTCATAGCTTATTTTAGCGTCAATAGCAGGCGTACCATGCGGGACACGCAAAACCAGCAGCGCGTGCTTGCAGCCTGGTCTTACTCCATCGGACACGGCGTCAGCGCTATGTATCCAGTAGAAGCTCCCTTCGCCTTCACCAATAGCGGTGATTGCGGGATATAAGATGCTAAAGCGTATCTCCTCGTGACTCTGGCGGGTCGAATGAAGCTCTACCTCATGAAATCTAAAGTTGTGGGAAAGAGT
>DAOTTJ010000149.1:0-24278 GCA_034437695.1 Ktedonobacteraceae bacterium | reverse complement strand
CATCGTTCTATGCCGCTGACACGTGCAAAGAATAAGTAGAACTTGTTTAGCTCGGTGAGCTATAATCAGATAGCATCTGAAATACACGACAAAGGGGTGTACTTATGAAACAAGCGTTGCAGTATACGAAAATTGTAGGGATTGTGCTACTCGTTTTTCTGGTAGTTGGTCTGATCATTGCTAGCGTCTTTGGGCAGTTGCTCAATGTGCTCTATATTGCGCTCATTTTTCTGGCTGTTTTCTCTTTACTTTCAACAGCGCTGTTAATCTACGCTATTGTTGTACTTGTACAGACGATTATTGTGGTACGCGACGAGATTAAGCCGCTGATGGTGTCGATGCAGGAGACCATCGGTGTGACGCGTGAGACAATAAACTCGCTCCGCGAGACGGCTCAGCACGCGGGTAAGACTGCGGGTACGCTGGCCAGTACGGCTCAATTGACCAGGGACTACGCGCTTGCCCCTGGCATACGAGCAACGTCATTGGTACTGGCAGGACGCGATATGTTTAAAGTCTTCGCCGGTCAAGGCCGCACGCTCTCACGCGTTGAGGAGCGCCGCAAACGCCAGACGAAGATGTTGCACGACGCCGAGGTACGCGCCGCTCAGGGAGGTGAATAGATGGGTCTGATTTTAGCAAGTAGCGGGCTTGCGCCGTGGGGCCAGGCTGCAAGTATTGTGCTGGCCATCTATCTGTTTGTTTCGATTGTCGTCGGCCTGGCGTTCACGGCGATTTTGATGTTTGGCGTAGCCTGGATACACGAGAAATCGGAACTGGTCAAGAGTATCCGTCCCCTGGTCAAGGAATTAAATGCGACCCTGGAAGCCAGCCAGCAGAAGCAACCCTTGCCGAAAGAGGTCGCGGATAATAAGCTGATGCAGGCCGTCGCTCAAGTGCCTAAGGTGGCAGCTAGCTTGCCCGCGACCGCGACCAGGATCGAGGAGCGCGTTGAGCACGGAACCGATAGTGTGGCCAATGCGGTGATTGAATTTCGCGCACGTACCGCGATGGTCCAGGGCATGGCCAGAGCGTTCTTCTTACCCGGCCTGACCCGCCGCCGCACGCGACCTGTCAGCCAGCAGGCACGCTCAAACGAAGCAGAGCAAATCGTACAGACGCGAGAGGATGTAGCTGCGGCAGAAGTGGTAGGTGAGCCTCCAATCTACGAACGCGAGATGACGATGGTCCAGTCTTCCCGTTCCTGAGCGAAGGAGCCTCATTAGCTGCTTATGCAACGTCTATTCGCATACTTTCGCCAATTTGGACACTTTCAACGGAATGCACGCCTGTATCTCTGGAGTAATGCGCTCAGTGGAGTAACGTTAGGTATCTTTCTTGTACTCTACAATCTCTATCTGACTGCGCTGGGATTTAATGCGGATTTTGTAGGAGCCACGCTTTTTGCGGGGACGCTCGGCGCGGCTCTGGCAATCTTCCCGGCGGGCTTCTGTATCGATCGCTGGAGTGGTAAGTGGATTCTTATCTGGTCGAGCTTCCTGATTGGCGTGGTGGGTGTCGGCACTGTTCTCTTTCGTCAAGCCCCTGCGCTGCTTGCCAGCGCGTTTCTGATGGGCGTAGCGGCGGCATTTATCCTCGTACTCAATGCTCCATATCTGACGCGCAACAGCGAGCCTGGCGAGCGTACAGAGCTTTTCAGCCTGAATATCGTCCTTACCCAGATTGCTACTGTGCTCGGTGAAGTCGTTGGCGGCGCGTTGCCAACATGGTTTCAGCACAATCTACCTGCGCTGACGCCGCTCAACTGGGTACTTGCCAGTCAACCCGAGGCGCGGTCCTACCAGATCGCGCTGCTGGTGGCGGGAGCGCTGGCGATCCCAAGCTTTCTTCCGCTTTTTCTCTTGCAGCAGGACGTGCATCCCTCGCGCATACAACGCCGCGCGGAGACGACCTCGCTAGCCTGGCGCGAACGCGTGAGCCTGGTCAGACACTGGACGAGGAAGGACAATCTGCGGGCATTCGTTCAGAGTCCATTCTTTATCCTTGTGCTCGTGCAAATCCTGACCGGACTGGGCGCAGGCCTGCTCTTGCCATATTTTAATCTCTTTTTTGTGCGTCACTTGCACGCCAACTCGGCCCTCTTTGGTCTGATCGACGGCGCAGCCAATGGTCTGACGGCCCTGACTACCCTGCTCGCGCCCTGGCTGGCTAGACGTATCGGACGCATCAACGCGATTACTCTCACGCGTCTGCTCAGTCTGCCGATCCTGCTCGCCATCGGTTTCACCGGTTCGCTGCCCGTGGCGGCGGTGCTCTATCCACTGCGCGAAGGCACGATGGATATGACGCAGGGCATTTTACAGGTCTTTTCAATGGAAGAGGTAGCAGAAAGTAGTCGCGGCCTCGCCAATAGTATCTACCAGGCAACCAACCAGGTCGCGTGGGCGATTACATCCTCACTGGGCGGCCTGATCATCGTCTCTTTCGGCTACAGCCCGCTTTTTGTTGGCACAGGGATCTTTTATCTGCTGTCAATCGCGCTGGTGTGGGGACGCTTCGGCACGCACCGCCCTAAGAGCGAACAGGTCCCGCCAGAGCTGCCACCGGTCCAGGTGTCTTCTAAAGCTATTACATAGCATCCTGGCTAACCGGCCTCGATGCAGCTTTACCACCAGCCTCTCAGCGATTACTCCATCCAGCCAAACGCATCTATCCAGCCAGGCCCCAGCGCGAGCGTGTCGCTCGCTCCAGTGGAACGAAGATCAGAATGTCGATCGCGACTCCTATCACGATGATCAGCAGCATAACGCCGATGACCTGCGCAGAGTCGAGCAGATCGCGTCCGTTTTCCAGCAGGTTGCCCAGGCTCAGCGTATTATAGAGCAGCTCGCCCGCCATCAACGAGCGCCAGGCAAAGCTCCAGCCCTGTTTCAGTCCGTTCAAAATCGCTGGCAGGGCAGCGGGCAAAATCACCTGCGTGTACAGTCCGATCCCGTGCGAACCTAGATTGCGTGCGGCTTTAAGGTAGACTGGAGGTGTATTTCTGACTCCCGACTCGACGCCCAGGGTAATCGAGAAGAGTGCGCCCATGATGACCACAAAGACTATCGCCTGATCGTCGAGGCCAAACCAGAGGATGGCCAGCGGCAGCCAGCAGACACTGGGCAGCGCCTGCAAACCCAGGACGAGCGAACCGATGGTGTCCTTCACCAGACTGACCTGTCCAAGCAGCAGACCCAGGATCACCCCGATGACCAGCGAGATCCCGTAACCGACCGCCAGCCGTCCCAGACTGGCCAGACTGGATTGCAGGTATAAGCCTACCTGGAAACCCACAATCAGCGAATTAAGCACTTCTAGCGGTCCCGGCAGATCATAGTCAGGCCAGAGATTGAGGCTGAAGATGAACTGCCAGATCGCGATTAAAACCACGTAGAAGAGAATGCGGATCAACCAGCGCCCCCAGGGAGACTGGCGAAATTGCTGCAAGCTCATACCAGATGGCGGAGTCGATAACTCCTTAGTTGCTTGAGCCACGGGTCGCCTCACTTTGCTACGCTGACTCGCCCATCGCCATCTCCAGTGCGCTGAGGATCTCTGCGGTTTTGTCCACCACTTCGTAGTCCTCCAGCGAACGCGGGCGTGGCAGGTCGATGCGGAAATCGCGCACGATCCGTCCAGGACGCGGCGCAAAAACCAGGACCCGGTCGCCCAGTGCCACAGCTTCACGGACGTTATGAGTGACAAAGATCACCGTCTTGCCGGTCGCAGACCAGATGCTCTCCAGTTCGCCATGCAGACGATCACGGGTAAACGCGTCGAGTGCGCCAAACGGCTCGTCCATCAACAACACAGCCGGATTGAGCGCTAACGCGCGGGCAATCGCCACGCGCTGACGCATCCCGCCCGAAAGCTGGTGAACATAGCTGCGCTCAAAGCCCTTGAGATGTACCAGTTCCAGAAAGTGCTGCGCGATGTCCGCCCGTTCTTTCTTAGGCACGCCCACCTGGCGTAGCCCAAATTCAACGTTGTGCTGTACATCGAGCCAGGGGAAGAGTGCGGCCTCTTGAAAGAGCAGTACACGATCCGTACCGGGACCACGCACAGGCTCGCCATTGGCCAGAATCCTCCCCGTATCGAACGTCTCCAGACCCGCGATCATGCTCAACAACGTCGATTTACCACAGCCACTGGGTCCGAGCAGACAGATAAACTCTCCTGCGGCCACATCAATGTCAATCGGCCGCAGAGCTTCGATCAGACCAGCACGTCCGGCAAATGTTTTGCTCACTCCTTCAATGGTAAGCGAAATGCCGCCTCTCTGCGCCTCCCTGTTTTCAGGAGTGTGAAGGCGAGGCGCATCACTCGCAACCGATGTGAAAGACATGGCTTGATCCTTTCTCGTCTCCGACGAGTCGGCCCCTCACGGCGAGGAGCGGGCGATAGGCGGTCAATCCGCACACGATACAAATTTTTTCTCTATCCGGTAACCAGACCATATGATCTGCACTACAGGCAAAGAACGACGAGATACGTTTCAAGTCGTAGCAACCACCGCCAGTCCTTTAGAGGCCAGAATGGCGTTTAAAGGTCCGAGGTTGTAGAACGCACTCAGATCGGGCTTGCTGCTCACAAACCCCAGCGCGTAAGAGCGGGTGGCCTGCTCGCTGATCGTGCTGGCCAGCGGATCGTATGTGATCTGGAGATCGTCAAAGGCCTGGGTCAGTTCAGTGCTCTTAACAGGTGAATTGGTGATCTGTTTAATCTGCGTGTTAGCGATCTGAGCAGCCTGCGTGGGGTTGGCTTTGATATATTGAACCGTCTCTACATCGGCAGCCAGGAAGCTCTTGACCACGTCGGGGTGAGCGTTGTAGAAAGCCTGGCGTACGACAACGATGGTCGTAGCAAATTGACCACCCGGCCAGAGCGAGCTTTCGTTAAGGAAAACCTTGCCCTTGCCCTCAACCTGCAAACGCGTGGCCCACGGCTCGGGCATCCATGCACCATCGATCTGACCAGTACGAAACAGACTCAGGATGCTGGCATTATCGGTCGAGATGACCTGCACATTGCCACCCTCGTCGGTCGGCTTGAGACCGTTCGCCTGGAGATAGTTGCGCAAGGCGACATCCTGCGTACCACCCTTCTGCGGATCGGCAATCTTCTTATTAGCAAGGTCCGCAGCTGTAGTGATTTTCTCGTTGGCCTGCACCACAAAGAGCACCCCGGCGCTCGAAGCGCCAGCAATCACCTTCAAGGCACTCCCATGACTCTGCGTGTATCCGCTGATCGCCGGGCTTGGTCCGACAAAACCAATGTCGATCGAACCAGCCAGCAAGGCCTGAATTTCAGCCGGACCCGCGTTGAACGTTTTTGTTTGCAGGTTGACCTTTGAACCCAGATCCTTCTGGAAGGTGCCATTGCCTACCCCCACCAGAGCAACCGCATGCGTCAGGTTGGCAAAGTAACCCAGATTAAGGGTCACAGAACCGCTGCCAGAAGAATTTCCACTCGCACCACAGGCCGCTAATGTCGCTGCCACGAGAAGACCCAAAACAAAAGTACGCAAACTTTGTGTACGCATTATGTTCACAAAAGAACTCCTTATTGTACAAAACACAACAACCACAGCACTGAAACGTATTGCGAAGCAGTGGCTTGCTTTCCCCTGGCCCTGTGTACACGTGGAGTATCTTCATCGATCTCGACGACCAGAAAAACCTATGCGTGGATAGACCACCCGTTCCGCCCTCCCGGCAAGCAATCTCTTTAGCAAGAGAACCTCTTTACCGCAAGCTTTGACTCTGAGCGAAACTGTCTTCCAAACACACCGCCTGTAACCCTGGTTACACTTTACTATTTGGAGTATAGATAATCGGCCGACCGAAAGTCAAGCAAAAAGGGGGATATATAATAAGAAGGAATAGAATTCATAATAATATTGAATATTCGTTATTGCCAGGACAAGGCGTAAAAGCTAGAAAAAACACAATAGGGGAATTAGCCGTAACAGATGGGTTATCTGCACGTCCAATTCCCTCTAACTGTAAAGAGCAGAAAGGAAGATTATCTTTCGATTGGAGCATCGATCAGGCTGCCCCATTCAGTCCACGAGCCATCGTAGTTGCGCACATTTTCGTAGCCCAGCAGATAGTGCAGGACAAACCAGGTGTGGCTGCTACGCTCACCGATACGGCAGTAGGCGATAACATCTTTATCAGGAGTTACACCTTTACTGCCATAGATATCCAGCAGCTCGGTCGCGCTCTTAAAGGTACCATCCGGGCGTACGGCGGTCGCCCAGGGGATATTGGCGGCGCTGGGGATATGTCCACCGCGCTGCGCACCTTCCTGGGGTAGATTGGCCGGAGCCAGCAACTCGCCGCTGAACTCACCGGGCGAACGTACATCGACCAGGGCCAGCGAGTCGTCTCCTAGTTCACTCAAGATCTGATCGCGGTAAGCGCGGATCGACGTATCGGGAGCCTGCGCCTTATAGGTAGTATGCGTATATTCTGGAACTTCGCTGGTAAGTGCGCGTCCATCGGCAACCCACTTGACGCGTCCGCCATCGAGCAGGCGTACATCTTCGTGACCGTAGTACTTGAAGATCCACAACGCCCAGGCCGCGAACCAGTTGTTATTGTCACCATAGAGGACGACGGTTGTATCATTGCTCACACCAGCGCTTGAAAGGAGTTCATCAAAAAGCTCCTGCGAGATGGGCGAGCGCACGATCTGGTCCTGAAGTTCTTTCTGCCAGTTTAAACCGACCGCTCCAGGTATGTGACCTTCAGCATAGGATTTTGTATCGACATCGACTTCGATTAAACGTACTTTGGGATCTCCCTCATGGGCCTCAACCCAACTGGCGTCCACCAGTAATTCGGGATGCACATACCCCTTGTTCTCTGTCATGAAATTCTTCTCTACCTTTCTCAGATCTCCGAAAATACCTTTTCAGGAAAATAAGGCGGACACCCCAGGCGTCTACCAAGCCTACAAACACAATACCATATGCACGATCTCCTCCTCAAGACTAAATTCTTGATTTTGTTGATCGACTTTAAATTGCTATGTATCAGTAGGAATTTATTCACATGGGTTATTGTTCAAATGCGTAGAGGCCGATAAGATAGGCAGACAAACACACTATCATCAATGGCAGAACTGCTGAGTTTCAAACCTTTCAAATGAAGGGACGAAGAGGGTGAACCTTTACCATTTACGCGTCTTTATGACGGTCGCCGAACTTGAACATATTACACGGGCTTCCGAGGAGCTTTATTTAAGTCAGCCCGCGGTGACTAAGATTGTGCAAAACCTGGAACAGGAGGTCGGGCAGAAGCTAGTCGAACGTCAGGGGCGGCGGATCGCTCTGACGTACGCCGGCCAGGTACTGCGGACATATGCGCGGCGCATGTTCTCGCTGGAACGCGAGATGGAGGAGGCCCTGGCGGCTCTCAGCGATATCGAAACCGGCGAGGTGACCCTGGCGGCCAATCCGATTATCGGGATCTATCTCCTACCCAGCATAGTCGCTAGCTTCCGCGCCCGTTACCCCTGTGTAAAGATTAACCTGGAAATTCTTAAATCTCGCGATATCATCGAAGCAACGGTCGAATGGCACCTCGACTTTGGTCTGGTTGAGGTCGATCCGTCCGAGCTACAGCCCGGCCTGGAGTACGAAACGGTAGCCTACGATGAACTTATCCTGGTAGTTTCGCCCCACCATCCCTGGAGCGAACTCAGTGCGCTCAAACCCGAAGATGTACACGATGGCGTCCTCATTCTGCGTGAGCCAGGCAGCGGCATCCGCGAGTCGATCGAACACGCTTTTGCCCACCAGGGCCAGGCACTCACTCCTCTGCTGACCGTCCCCGATAGCGAGGTGATTAAGCAGATGGCGATCAAAGGAGTGGGCGCAACCATTATCTCCGCAATGAGCGTGCAGCACGAACTGGAGTGTGGCGAACTGCTGCGCATCCCGATCACCGGACTCGAGATCCGCCCGCGCCTCAGTATGATCTGGCGCGAAGATAAACAGTTCTCACCCGCCGCAGAGGCCTTTCGCGATCTATTACGCCGCGAAATTGCCCTGACCGGCGAAACCCAACTGGCCGCATCTTAAAACCGCCAGACTCGCTGGCGCTTCTTTAACAAGCTACAATGCGGACGCTGTCAGCAGCATATATATACATAGTATGCGCCCGCAACTGCGACCAGACCGCTTCAGCCTTACTCCATCCTTCCGGGATGAAGCTCGCGACCTGCTCGCAGTTCTTTTTCGTAACGCCCAATCCGCATGACGATAGACATACCAGCCCGCTCGTAGACACGCTGCGCCCCGGTTAAACTCTCGCCATCAACGCCCAGGCTCACACGCTTAAAACCACGCTGATAGAATGCACCAAAGGCCTGATAGAGAAGCGCACTGGCCAACCCACGTTTACGCCAGGGACGCAAGACCGCCAGTTGAGCCACCATGCCAGCTACGGCCTCGGTATCGCTCATACGGCAAAGCGCCGCTCCGACTACGACATCACCCTCAACTGCCAGAAACCACAGCGAGGGATCAAAGTTCTCGTGCACCGTATGCAGCCGCCAGTCCTCAAAGGTCTGCGGCGAGTGAGCAAAGTGGTCTTTGAAGCCTTCCTCGATAGTTTCGTAGGCCCTGCGCAGATCTTCCTGGCTACCATCACAGATACGTACGCTGATACCCGCAGGCCAGACAGGCGCAGCTGGCTCCTGGATCAATTCGAGACGCATGGTGAAAAACACCCGCAGCAGCGTATACCCATACGCCTCCATCAAGGCCCGCGAGGTCGGACTGCTGACAATGAGATGGTTGCTCAGCACCTGGCGCGTCCCCGGCTGAGCCAGGGCCGCGATGAGGTCGACAGAACGCGCCTCCATCAGGTCGAGCAAAGTCGCTCCCAGACCACGCCCTTGATGCGCAGGATGGACATAGCCATCCCCCCACAAACGTCCATAGCTGGTCACTTCGTGCGACCAGAGCGTGCCGTACGCGCTCAACTCACCTTCCTGCGACACAAGACACCAGGCGTCGGTCGCCAGGTCCAGACGCAACCAATCAGCATGTAGATCACCGGCTGTATAGCGCTCTGCCTCTTCGCCTATCTCGTTGCGCTCAAAAGCATAGATGAGATCAATGATCGTTTCAATCTCTTCATCCCGTGGCGCACGGATAGTGTAGCCCTCCGGCAAATGTGGATAGAGCATAATTTTTTCCATTCATGGCAGATAGAAGTTTTTCACAGGCGCTCCGCCTGCGGCAAAGTACCAGTTTTAGGTGCAGAAAGGCGTATGTATACGCCTTCCTGCACTTTCTACTTTTTGGTGGGGCGATTTCGCCCGATGAACGCGGCAACCTGCAAAACAAGCACGATGCTTGTCCTGATTTTACAAAATCAGCGAAGACTCATAAAACCGCTATCACCGGTTGGGATCTATGCGAAGATCCAGGGTTCCGTTTGCTTGCGCCGTTCTTCGTAGGACTTGATCTCATCGCTGTGACTTAACGTCCAGCCGATATTGTCCAGCCCCTGTAACAGTGCCTGCTTGCGGAAGCTATCGATCTCAAAGCGCAGGACGCGGCCAGTGGGCGTCTTGATTATCTGCTCAGCGAGGTCGACGCTCAACTGATAGCCTGTACTGGCTTCGACTTCGCTGAAAAGTTCGCGCACAAGTTCGCGCTCAAGCGTCGCGGGCAACAGACCATTATTAAAGCAGTTGTTATAAAAGATATCGGCGAAGCTCGGGGCAATCAGACAGCGAAAACCATAGTCGTGCAGCGCCCAGGGAGCGTGTTCACGTGACGAGCCGCAGCCGAAATTGTCCTCGGCCAGCAAAATGGTCGCGCCCTGATAGCGCGGCTGGTTGAGCACAAAATCGGGGTTAGACTGCGTTCCCTGTGCATCGGTAAAGCGCCAGTTGGAGAACAGCGCATTCTCAAAACCGGTGCGCTTGATAGTCTTTAAGAAACGCGCCGGAATAATCTCATCAGTGTTGACGTTCACACGGTCGAGCGGTACGACCATGCCCGTCAGGCGGGTAAATGGTTCCATAAAATACCTCTTCTTCTGGCTCACCTACTGCTCACGAATATCTACGAAATGCCCGGCACAGGCCGCAGCGGCAGCCATCGCGGGACTGACAAGGTGGGTGCGTCCGCCGCGACCCTGACGGCCCTCGAAGTTGCGATTGCTGGTCGAAGCGCAACGCTCGCCTTCAGACAACTGGTCGCCGTTCATTGCGATACACATGCTACATCCAGCCTCGCGCCACTGGAAACCAGCGTCGCGAAAGATGTCGGCCAGCCCCTCTTCTTCAGCCATACGCCGCACCTGCATCGAGCCTGGGACAACCATTGCACTTACGTGTTCCGCGACGTGTTTACCCTTCACGTATTGAGCAGCCATGCGCAAATCTTCCAGGCGTGAATTGGTACAGGAACCGATAAAGACCGTGTCGATCCTGATGTCGGTAATCTTCTGTCCAGCCTCAAGACCCATATAGCTCAGCGCACGCTCAAAGGCTTTGCGCTGCTCGGGATCGGCGACCTTGCTGGGCGTGGGTACCATCCCACTAATATCGCTGACCATACCAGGATTGATGCCCCAGGTAACCTGTGGTCCCAGACCCTCGACGTTAACCTCGTAGACCGCATCGAATTGCGCATCGGGATCGCTCGCCAGTTGTCGCCAGAACGCGACAGCCCGCTCAAACAGCTCACCTTTGGGAGCGTAGGCGCGACCTTTGATGTAGGCGAAGGTCGTCTCGTCGGGCGCAACCATGCCAGCGCGTGCACCAGCCTCGATCGCCATATTGCAGAGCGTCATACGACCCTCCATCGAGAGTTCGCGAATGGTCGATCCGCTAAATTCAATTACATGTCCCGTGCCAACACCGGTCCCCAGCTTACCGATCACCGCCAGCGCGACATCCTTAGCGGTCACGCCCTGCGCCAGCCTGCCCTCAACGCGAATATTCATAGTTTTGGGCCGCTCTTGAAGCAGACACTGCGTGGCCAGCACATGCTCAACCTCGCTCGTCCCAATCCCAAAGGCCAGCGCACCCATCGCCCCGTGCGTCGAGGTATGCGAGTCGCCGCACACCAGGGTCATTCCCGGCAAAGTGATGCCCTGCTCTGGTCCAATGATATGGACAATACCCTGGCGAGCATCTTGCATATCGAACAGTGTCACGCCAAACTCACGCGCATTCTGCTCCATAGTCACAATACATTCTTCGCTGGCTCTGTCTACCACATCCAGCATACGTCTGCCAACCACCGTCGGTACATTATGATCCAGCACCGCAATCGTCGCCGCAGGACGACGCACCGCACGCTGCGCAACCTTCAAGCCTGCAAAAGCTTGAGGCGAGGTAGCTTCGTGTACCAGGTGCCGATCAATATAGAGAATGGTAGATTCTCCGGGCTGCTGACGCACAACATGCGCCGCCCAGATCTTGTCGAACATTGTCTTTCCCATACGTCATATCTCCATTGATGAGTTATTGAGGAGGTGCAAGCCTCTGGATTGCGACCCCACCCTTCTCGGGGAGTAGAGCCATACGTCGGGCATGAAATAGCCCGCCACCCGTGCTTTTCCCATCGCTTTGTAAAAAGTATACAGTCTGCTTCGTGATCTGTCTAATATCTCTTTTACATCGGAGTGATGCTTCTCAGGCATCACTCCGCAGCAAAGAAAGGCCATGAGCGTGAGTGCTGCTTTACAACAAGGTGGCGAAAGCGGCAGAACAAGCTAATCAAAATCTCAAGTTTGAAGAAACAAACGTAATGTTTTTTGCGTTGTCTAGTTTAAATGAAAGGCCAATTTGGCTATACAGATATACTTTGTATAGCAGGGTTAAGCATATTCTCTGTTCCAATCAAGGAAAGTGCGATAAAATTGTAACCTTTTTGGACCAAAATCGCATATTACTAAAGAGGAGAGTAACTATCTGATTACCCCTCAAGGTCTGACCATTTTACGCCTGATGAGAAATCCAGCGACCACTGTGTGGAACTTAGCGTACATACCGTGCGTATATGTGATATATAGTGGTATCCTCTGAAAGCTCGCGAGGTAGTCACGAGTGAGGTACTTCACATCAGAGCAGTTATTTAGTAGCTAGCCGAAGCCGCTGTTTCCGCTTACACTTTTGTTTGTCAGAATATCAGGAGTAGGGATTGGGAAGAAGCTGTTCTATGACACAAACAAAAAGTTGCTACATCTTATCTGCATAGGGTCTGCAATCTAATACCTGACCAGGCACACCTGAATAGATTATAGCCCCTATCTCCAAATACTTAAAAAAAGCGGAAAGAAGCTAAGGCAATACCTGATTATAAAGGTGGAGGACAACAATATGACAAACCCACAAACACAGTCGGAGCAGACGAGTGGTAGGGTGAATACGGTAGAAACGGTCACAACCGAAGGAGAGAGGCTAACCCTTCAGGGCTTTAGCGATGATGAGATTGTATCACTTCTGTGGCTGCGTCAGTGGTATCAGCACGGTGGTAGCGATCGCGTTGAAGTACTACGCTACCTGGAATTTCTGAAATACCTGGTTCTGCAAGGGCAGATCAAACTCTAAGACGGTTGCTATTTTGTCCGCTGGTCATCGCGTCCGTGACCATTGGATCGCTGCTTAGCTTATACTTCTTTCGCTAGATAACAAAATATAAATAAACCGACGCCAGTTCAGGTCTATGGCATCCATTCAGTCGGGTGAGCGAAAACGCTTGAGATCCATCGAGCACACCCGCATCGGCCATAGTACCCGAACTACGTACAGAACTGAACCAGGCAACGTTTGCGGTTGCTGCCCGCGAGGATTGGTCTTGTCCACACGACCTGACCAATCCTCGCAGTTTTTGGCCCAACTGTTTATAGCTCTCTATCAAACTTCGATTGACCAGCAGGGATGCAGTCCCAGTCTTCTTCTCCCTCCTCGTCGCCGCAGGCGATGCATCGTAGGAAGCGCGACAGAGCAATAGACATAAACTCATAAGGCATTTTGCATAACCAGAAGTAGCTCTCATCCGTAGATATACAACGAGGTTGATAGTCACCCTTCTCTTGCCGTCTGTGGCGGCCTGTGATGTTGAAGATACGCGCCGGACGTTCGTGCTCTGCCCTATCTTCGCACAGCGAAACTTTATCATTCATAAAGAACAGGAATACTATGCGCATTATTCTCTACCTCGGCAAAGGTGGCGTCGGCAAAACTACTATCTCCGCAGCCACAGCAGCACGCTCTGCCGCTCTGGGCAAACGCACCCTGGTCGTAAGTACCGACCTCGCTCATAGCCTGGCTGACTGCTTTAATACGTCTCTGACCTCTGAACCCACCGAACTGGCCCCCAATCTCTGGGGACAAGAGGTGAACGCGCTGGACGAAATGCGCCATAGCTGGGGCAAACTCCAGGAAAAGATGAGCGATCTGCTGCGTAAACGTGGGATGGACGCGGTTATGGCCGAAGAACTGGCCCTGATCCCTGGGATGGACGAGATTGTCAGTCTGCTCAATATCTATCGCAATGCCCGCGATGGCAACTTTGAGGTTGTGGTAATCGACGCAGCCCCCACTGGCGAAACGGTACGTCTGCTCAGCATGCCTGATACCTTTCAATGGTACGTCAGCCGCCTGGGTGGACTGAACCTCAAAAGCGCAACCTTTAATCTGGCTCGCCCCTTCATCAAGGCGTTTATCCCCTCAGGCGAAGTCCTCGATGCGGTCAACCAGCTCAGCGAACGCGTGAAGACGCTGCGCGATGTGCTCGGCAATCCCGAAATTAGCTCGTATCGTCCCGTGGTCAATCCCGAACGCATGGTGGTGAAAGAGGCCCTGCGTGCCGAAACCTACTTGGCCCTCTTTGGCTACCCGATCGACGCCCTGATTTGCAATCGCGTCTTACCCGCCAACGACTACCAGGACGTGTTTATGCAGGAGATGTATCGTTCGCAGGAAAAGCTGCGCAAGCAGATCCACCAGACGTTCGCCCCGCTACCAATCTGGGAGGTCCCCTATCGACCACGCGAGATCCTCGGCATCGAACAACTCAGCGAACTGGCCGAGACCATCTTTGGCGACCAGGACCCGACGCAGATCTTTTATCGCGGCCCCATCCAGGAGATTGTGCGCGAGGGCGACTCTTATGTGCTGCGCTTGCCTCTGCCACACGTCGAAATGGATAAGGTCGTGATGACCAAAAAAGGTGACGAGATGATCATTGAGATCGGCAACTTTAAACGCGACATCACGCTGCCCGCCGTCTTGATTAAGCAGGAGGCAGTACGCGCTCGCTTCGTCAATAAAGCGCTGGAGATCCACTTCGCTCCCCCCGCCGCTGAACGCTCCGCCTGAGCACTTTCTGATGGAACTCTGGCGAATTAGTTGCTCTTCTTTGAACAGGGCTATATAATGCTCCGCAAGCCAGAGGCTTACGATCCCCCTCCCCCTGAGCAACCCGATCCGTTGCTCAGGGGGAGGGGTCGCACGCCGAGCATTCCATAGCCCTGGCGCTTAGAAAATATGACCTTGACACCTCATCCCATTACCCTCTATAGTAGTAGAGCATCTCTAAAAATTCGGGCACTATCTAGCAAAGATTTCTTTACTATGCCAGAGACAACAACGCTGATCGCGCAGATCGAGAAGGCGCGAAAGGTTTTACAATATGAACAGCGCAGCAACCATCAGGACAGACTGGTCCAGGGAGGCCTGGAGGTATTTACGTCGCGCTGGGCTGAGGATTTAAGCACACTATGTAAAGACGCCGGGCTTGACCTGCGTCCGCTTCATCGTTTCATGGAACACCTGGAGGGCTATCGACAACAGGACCCTCTACAACGTGCTACCAATATTCGCGCTGCCCTGAGCATTCTAGACGAGTTCGAGCTACACAACGGCGGCACAGCACGACCAGCACCACCTCCGCTGCCTCAGGCTGTTCCCACCGCGTCCAACGGCCATAGTAGCAACGCACGGACCACACCCACGACTCAAGCGAGTGAGGCTGAACTGACCAGCGATCAGGCACCGCTTGATCGAGAGTCCGCACAGACGAAAAAAGCTCAAGCTCCTGTGGAAAAAAAAGCTGAAGCTCCAATTCACCTGGATAGAGGCATCTCTAGCGGCCACGCCTCGCTGGCACTGCTCAATGCTGACGTGACAGCCATTCCCAATGTAGGACCCTCCGCCGCAACGAAACTGCATAACGTAGGCATCCATACGGTACGCGACTTGCTGTTCTATTTTCCACGTCAGCATCTCGACTATAGCAAACTGACAAAAATCGCGCAGATCCCTTTTGTGGAACTTACTACCACGATCGGCCTGATTTGGGAGGTCGAGACCAAACGCATGAACGGCGGCCGCATGCGCACGATTGCCTCTATCGGCGACGAAACTGGACGTATCAATGTGAGCTGGTTTAATCAGGGCTACTTGCAGAAGCAGCTCAGCCAGGCCAAAGGCGCGTATCTCGTGGTAACTGGCATCAAGCAACGTTTCGGCAATAAGGTCGAATTTACGGTGCGCACCCACGAACTCCCGGAACAGGGCGATCTCCTGAATACCGGACGCATGGTGCCTGTCTATGCGCTCACCGAAGGTCTCTACGCTAAGTCGCTGCGCCGCTACACCAAGTGGGCGGTCGATCACTACGCCTATGCTGTCCCCGAACATATGCCCTCCTGGCTGCGCAGCACGGGCAATCTGCTGACTCTGTCCGAAGCAGTGGCGCAGATCCATTATCCAGAGAGCGAGGCGCTGCTTGAACAGGCCCGGCGTCGCCTGGCCTTCGATGAGCTTTTCTTGATTCAGCTCGGCATGCAGGAGAGGCGCACACGCTGGGAACACGACGCACCCGAAGGCCACGCCTTCCAGATCGAGCTGACCAGGATCTTGCTCGACGCCGATCAGCTACCACCGATCGTCACCACTCCGACCACCCAAACCACAGGCGATGAAAACGCTACGCTCTCTACCCTCTGGTCGACGATTGCTACCGATCAATCGTTCGAGGCAACACTACCGTACCGCTTTACCGATGCACAGCGCCGCGTCCTGCAAGAGATCTTTGTCGACCTCGCCAAGACGCGTCCGATGAGCCGTCTGCTGCAAGGCGACGTAGGTGCAGGCAAAACGGCTGTCGCCGCAGCCGCGCTCCTGGTCGCGGCGCTCAATGGTCACCAGGGCGCAATCATGGCCCCGACCGAACTGCTGGCCGAACAGCACACGCGCAGCATCGGCGCAATGCTGGCCCCCTTTGGCATCAAAACGGTTCTGCTGACCGGCGGCCAGAAAACGCGTGAACGCGCACAGAGCAAGGCAGAGCTGGAAAGCGGCGCGGCCCTGGTCGCAATCGGTACTCACGCGCTGATCCAGGACGATGTGATCTTCCGCCGCCTGGGCCTTGTGATCGTCGATGAGCAGCATCGCTTTGGCGTGGAACAGCGCGACGCGCTCAGACAAAAGGGCTACCACCCGCATATGCTGGTCATGACCGCCACACCTATCCCACGCACCCTGGCTCTGACCCTCTATGGCGACCTGGATGTCTCAATCATCGACCAGCTTCCGCCCGGCCGCCAGAAGATTATCACGCGCTGGCGGGCAGGCACGCGCCGCAGTGAGGCCAACTATCTGATCGCACAGCAGGTCGAGGAGGGACGGCAGGCCTTTATCATCTGCCCACTGATCGAAGAGTCAGAAACGATAGCCGCCAAAGCCGCCACCGTCGAATACGAACGCCTGAGCAAAGAGGTCTTTCCACGCCTGCGCCTGGGTCTGCTACACGGCGCAATGAAAGCCAACGAAAAAGATCAAACTATGCGCGACTTTCGCGACCATAAACTCGATATCCTCGTCGCAACCTCGGTCATTGAGGTCGGTATCGATATCGCCAACGCTACGGTCATGGTCATCGAAGACGCCGATCGCTTCGGACTCTCACAGCTTCACCAGTTTCGCGGCCGCGTCGGTCGCGGCCAGCATCAATCCTATTGCTATATCCTGAGCACCGAGGCCAGCATTCAATCGCAGGACCGCCTGCAAGTCTTTGAACAGACCGACGACGGCTTTCGCCTCTCCGAACATGATCTGCGCCTGCGCGGTCCCGGCGACTTTATCGGCGTACGCCAGAGCGGGATGCCCGAATTGAAAGTGGCCGACCTCAACGATCTTGCTATGATTGAACAGGCCCGCGACCTGGCCGCCCAGCTCTGGGCCAGCGATCCCTATCTGCACAAACCAGAACACGCCGCCCTGCGCGAAAGGATGTACCTGTTCTGGCAAGGGTTTATGGCGCATTAACAGCGTTATCTCTCTCGATATCTCTTTATAGGCAATATTTGATATATATACTGTGGAGGACTGGTAAAAACACTCGTTCTCTGGTAAAATGGAGTCACACAGCCTACCTTTCAAGGTAGCTGGGAAACGCAGCTCAATTTCTGTATCCTTGCTTCGGCGTGGCCGACGAGAAGGGCAACGTCCGAGCAACTACTACAGAAAGGAGCCGGTCAGTGAAGGTAGCCCGCATCAATCTGTCCAATGATGCAGGAAAAAGAACCTTGTCTGGCGCGATGGATCGCACCTCCAAGCACCTTTACGTCATCCGGTTGAATGGCCCACCATCACAAAACAGCCTGAGACATCGTTTGGTCTCATCTGGCTTGTTTCAATGTAGGCGCTCACAACGTTACAGCGAAACAGCATTGGCTGTAAAACCAGATAAGTCACTGATAATACCCGTTGACAAAGAAGAACAGGGAGGTACACCTATGAGCATGCGCTACAGCCAGGCCGCCATCTCGCGCACAAGCATTGAGCAATTTTTACAGGCCTTGAGCAGTCTCACTCATCAGTACTCACGTCTCTATCTGGCCGGAGAAGCCGCTCTGGTCCACCTCGGCCTGCGAGCAGGAACATCGAACGATATCGATCTGGTTATCGAGACATCGAACGAAGAGGAGATGCAAGTTGCCTTACAGCGCTGTATGCAGGCACTCCATGTTAGTGTCCGTTTTGCCTCGCCCGAAGACGTTATTCCAGTCCCCTGGAAATGGGACACACGCGCCCGAGCTATCTCTATTTACGGCTCTCTGGAGATCTTCTACTTCGACCTGCCCAGTCTCGCGCTGAGTAAAATCGCGTTGGGTAACGACCGGGAGCTTTACGATGTACGCCTCATGCTGCAACGCCAGGTTGTAACGATGGATGAACTCGACAATACATATCTGGAAGTTCAGCCACAGATGGGGAAAAAACCCTATGAACACGTCGACCTCGCGCATTTCACCCGTCAGTATGCGATTGTCCGCAAATGGCTCCTGCAACACGACCAGACGGAGAGACTGCGCGTCTGAACTCCTCAGATAGCTGCGAATAGCCAGGAAAGAGCGCGGGTAGAAACGGCCAGGCCGTCATTCTACCCGTGTTTTATTCCACCAACCAGCTTTTAGAGCACGTCCACCTCGGCAGGGGCTACCTCTTCGTGCTCCTCTGCGCTGAGCAACTGTTCTGCCGAGAAGGTTCCTGCCTCGCGGATATCGATGTCGAGCTTCCCATCGGCAGCGCTGACGTGGACCTCGGCGCGTTCGGGGATGTTGCCGAGCAGAATACGCAGGCTCAGCGGAACGGTCAGCATCTTCTCGATCAAACGGCGCAGAGGACGCGCCCCCTGGGTCTGACTGAAGCCCTCGGTACACAGCAGATCGATCGCGCTCTCCTCGGCGTAGAGGGTTAGACCCTGTTCCAGCAGACGCGCCGCCAGTTCATCCATTTGCAGACGCGTGATGGCGCGGGCCTGCTCTTGCGTGAGCGGACGGAAGATCACCACTTCATCGATGCGGTTGAGAAACTCGGGACGGAACGTCTCGCGCAGACGCTCCATTAAGCGGTCGCGCTGTGCATCGTCGAGACTGGTTTTACTATTTGAGCGAAAACCATGCGGCACCGAACGTCCCAGCATATCGGTTCCCACGTTTGAAGTCATAATCCAGATCGCATGCTGCGCGTCGACCGTATGGCCCTGCGCGTCGGTCAAACGTCCGGCGTCGAAGACTTGCAGGAAGAGGTCAAAGACCTCGGGATGAGCCTTCTCGACCTCGTCGAGCAGCACGACACAATGTGGACGGCGGCGTAACTTCCCGGTGAGCTGACCCTCCTGATCGTGTCCAATATAACCGGGAGGCGCTCCGATCATGCGCGAGACTGCGTGCTTCTCCATATACTCCGACATATCCACACGGATCAGATGCTCGTCGGACCCAAAGACCTCAGCAGCCAGGGCGCGAGCCAGCTCTGTCTTACCCACGCCGGTCGGACCGAGAAACAGGAAGACACCAGCGGGTCGATGGTGCGGCTTGAGTCCGGCCCGCGCTACTTGAATGGCCTGAGTCACACGGCTGACCGCCTCGTTCTGCCCAATCACGCGCCGCTTGAGCAGCGCCTCCAGGTTCAGCAGGCGGTCGCGCTCCTCGCGTCCGGGCGCTCGTACGGGGATGCCCGTGCGATGAGAGATGACCTCAGCAATCAGTGAAGGTGTAATGATTGGTTGCTCCAGCAGCTCCTCGTCTTCCAGTTCCTCGCTCTGGCCGGCGGCAAGCTCGTCTTCAGCGAGAAAGACTCGCGCCTGCGAACAGGCTTCATCGAGCACGCTACAGGCTTTATCGGGCAGGCGCAGATTGGGCAGGTATTGGACCGAGAGTTGGACGGCCGCGTGCAGCGTTTCTTTGAGAATAGTGACATGGTGGTGCTGCTCGTAGAGTTCTTTCATACCGATGAGAATAGCCTGAGCCTCTTCGGCCGAGGGTTCATCGATCTGGATGGGCCGCAGGCGGCGCTCCATTGCCGCATCTTTCTCGATAGTTCGATACTCCTGAGGAGTGGTCGCGCCGATACAGCGCAGCCGCCCACCAGCCAGCGCGGGCTTGAGGATACCAGCCGCATCGATACTGCCGTCGGCGGCGCGACCCGTGCCGATCAAGAGGTGCATCTCGTCGATAAAGAGGATAATATCGCCGCCGCCTTCCGCCTCTTCCAGCACCTTCAACAGGCGCTCCTCAAACTCGCCGCGATACTTGGTCCCAGCCACCAGCGAACTGGCAGAAAGCTCAATCAGCCGTTTGCCGCGCAGTTCCGCAGGAACCTTGCCATCGACAATCCGCTGGGCTAATCCGGCAACGATAGTCGTTTTACCAACGCCCGAATCACCGATCAAAATAGGATTATTGCGATCCTTGAGCATCAGCGTCTGGATCAACTGACGCATCTCTTTTTCGCGCCCGATCAGCGGCGGCAGAATATGCTGGCTGGCCTGGCGAGTCAGATCGCGTCCCAGCCGTTCAAGCACCGAGTTGCCCCCTTTGGGTCCCAGACCCCCCTCGGGACTAATGCCGACGGGGAGTTCTACCTGCGCCGAGGGCAGGCTGGCGCTCACCGAAGGGACCAGCTCAAGCAAGGCACGCGCACTACTTGAGAGGACCAGCTCGATCAGTTGCGCTGGATTGATGCCCATCTTGGTGAGCAGTTCATAGGTCACGCCATCGCTTTCGCCCAACACGGCCTGCGCGATGGCTCGCTCGTCAACGGCAGCCGAGCCGGCTTTGAGCGCGTTGCGTTCAGCTGTCTGTAAAATCTCTTTACAGCGCCGCGTCGGCAGAATCGGCGTGTCGCTGGTCGCTTTCCCCGAGCCGAGGGCCAGGCGAATAACATCGCGCACCTGTTTCGGCGAAAAATTCAACGTGCGCAGGGCATCCTGGGTACAGCCACCGTCCAGCTTGGTCAGCGCAATAAACAGATGAGGCGTCCCCAGATAGTCCTTGCGCATCCGGCGGGCCTCCATCAGGGCCAGACTCAGCACCTCTTGCAGAAAACGCCGATCGAGCGTATTCGAGGTCGGAAACATCGGCTGCATCATCGGCTCGTCGTCAAAGGCCTCGAAAGGCAGATCCAACGTGCGTTCGCGTCCGACGATCAGGCCCGAGGTCAGTGGCACACTGGGATCGCCATAGAGCGTATACGCGGCCCATGCCACGTCTTCCAGACGGCGCTGGGCCATCGTAACCCGCGCTCGCCGCATCGCCTCGCCCGGAGCCACGCCATCGGCGATCTCCTGATAGAGCAAAACAGTAAATTCACGCGCCCGCTGTAAATCCACCGGCCAGCGCATCGCCACCACCGCACCTGCGCCCGCCGCCAGCAGCGAAGCCGCCAGAATCTCGGTCTCTTCGGGCTTCAGCGTGCCGATCTGTGTACCGTCATAGTAGCTGAGGAAGACCAGTGGATGCCTGGGCAGGGTCTGAAAGAGCTGGCTGGCGGCGCTTCCATCGAAGCGCGAATTGCCTGCCAGGGCCAGTACTGCCTCCCCCGCCGAGTTAATCTGTGGGACCGGCCCCGCGTAGTGCAAAATCTGCGGCTGCTCGGAGCCGGTGCGCATACGCATTTCTAGCTGATTGGCCTGCTGGCGATAGAGAATGATGCGCGAAACAGACTCGGGCAACGTCGTACACAGCGTCGCCACCTCTTCCTCCGCAAGCGGCCGATCGCCGGTCGGATTCACCAGAAAGAGCACGCTCAACCCCTGTCCATCGCGTCTCCCCATCTTGCGCGGCTTATGGATGCTCGTCGTATCGCTCAAGCGCTCGCCGGTTAGCAAACGCTGGGTCGCTCTCGAAGGCATGATCTGACGCCCCATATTCACATGCTGGCAAAGAAAACGCCCCGGAACCGACTTGTTATCGTATAAGAGTTCCCAGGGGATGTCTGGTGTATTGGCGCTCAGAAGGAGAGGAATGTCCAACTGCCGCAATTGTTCCTGAAGAGCTGTCGGCAAAAGGCTATCGAATAGATAACGTCCCAGGGCCTGGAGCGCATCGTTGGCACTTCCACGCCTCTGAACACGAGTATCGACAGCCTGTTGTACCTGTTGCGAGGCAACCTGGAGCAGACGGCGCAGGCGTTCACTGATCTCAGGAGTCACGTCTGTAGTGTGTTCTTGTGCTCCTGGTGCAGGGAATACCTGCGTATGCCCGGCATCGGGAAGTTCCAGACGAAAACGATACGCCGTATCTGTGCGTATGATACTTAACAGAGCGAGTTGTTCCATAGGTCTTTAGCTTCCTCGATTCTTCTCTTCCACTACCGTCTACTCCCCAACTTTTTCTCTTTCTAAGCTCGTACTTACCAGCAAAAAGAGGTTCCTGAGCATATAACCGTAGGCGTACCGGGATCAGCGAATAAGACGCCTTGCAGGGCTAAAAAACCTGCCTCCTACGAGCATAGCAAAGTTGCGAGAAAAAGGCAAGGGTACACGCACCAGGGCGCTAAAATGTGCCTTGCCAGATTGCTATCGGGCTTGCTTATCGCTGAACATGTTTCACCAGACGCGATTCCACCTTTTTGTCGCATCTGGCTTTCTATCCAGAAAGTCTACTTATAGTACCACATCGTGCTTCACCCTACAAGACTCTCACTTTTTCTTGCATCAGGATGTTCCAGTTTTACCCAGCGCTGCGGCTTTCTCCTCTTCTCTCAGATGCAATCTTTTACAATGAGAGCTGCCCTTCAGATAGAAAACTCCCGGAGCATGCGAGCACAAACGCTGAGCTATAGATGTGCAAAGACGCTCTCAAGCGCCTGCACTCACTCTGCTAAATGGCAGCATATGTTAAGTTATCTCGCTCTCTTCGTCTTACTCTCTGAACCTGGATATTCCACTTTATGAATTTATACTTGCACAAGAGACAATTTGAGCACGCGGTGCTCTTTTACAGGGAACTTTTCACTACATTTCGAGTTGTGTTCCTTTTACATTTTACATTAAAAGTTAGCACACAATGCTCTCTCTCTACTACTGACAATATGTCTGTGGGAATATCAAATCAGTTCATTAAAAGGATTTTCTTATGCATTCATCTGATAGTTCTTTTGACGTTTCTCAACCAGTTACACCCACGCATGAGACGATTCCTGCTCAGGACGATCAGCGACAAGGCGCTGACGAGGCGGTAAGCCAGGCACTCCTGGAGGTCGCGACAGTTCCCGCTCTCCCCACTCGCAGTCCCGCAGAGAATCTCTTTGAACCGACTACCCCCAAACAGCCCGGCACACTCGAACCTGCACCTATATCGCCCACGCCGGGTCTCGATGACTCACCTCCCACTACGGCTGATAGACCACGCACCGCTATCCCGCGCCGTCCACACATTCTCCCCGCCGCTCTGACCACTACCGCCCGCACGGTTCGCGCGTGGACCGGACAGATGCAGACCATCCAGACGACACGCCATCTCTCCCATTCTTACCGCCAGGTCGCACCAGATGCTCGACCTTCACCTATGGCAGACCCTCCAACCGAGGAGATCACGCAACTGGTTCACTATACGGAGATAAGACCTCGCTCAGCTCGCTGGCGACGTTCACGCGCAACGCGCGTCGCCTGGCTGATGCGCCAGCGCAGGGAGCGCAAGTATATACGGCGCAAGCGCACCAGACGTATCGGGACTATTATTGGCTCGCTCCTGGCGGTGCTGCTGGTCATTATGCTTTCATCTGGTCTCGGCTATTCGTATGCCTATTATCAGCAACAGCAGCCCCGCCTGCAAAGCCTCGCCGATGAGCAGATCGATCAATCAACACGTATCTATGACCGCAATAATACGCTCCTCTATACGCTCTACAGCAAAAATGGTCGCGGCACACCTATCTCCTACAAATACCTGCCCGGCGTGATGCAGGACGCAATGATTGCCGCCGAAGACCCGACCTTCTGGACCAACGTCGGCGTCGATCCCCAGGGTATCCTGCGTGCTTTCTCACAATATCTCTCAGCCGACGGCCAGATCATGAGCGGCGGCAGCACACTCACTCAGCAATTGATCAAAAATCTGAGCAACGACAGAGAGACAACTTTCCAGCGCAAAGCCTCTGAAGCCTCACTGGCGATCGGGCTGACCCAACAATACCCCAAATGGAAGATCCTGGAGATGTATATGAATAGCTCGTCCTTCGGTGCTCAGGAACAGGGCGTCGAAGCCGCTGCGGAAGATTTCTTTGGTCTGACTCCTGCATGTACAGCACTCTTTGACTGCATCCCCGCCGTCGCCTTTCTGGACCGCGATCTGACAAGCTGCACGATTATTCACCCCCGAATCGACGAGAGTTCTTGCAAAGCAGACCCTCTGCTCGGCCTTGCTCGCGCTTCTTTTCTGGCGGGTATGCCGCAAAATCCGGTCATTTTCGATCCAATCGTCGATCCAGCGCATATCCCTTTT
>DAOTTJ010000148.1:0-5060 GCA_034437695.1 Ktedonobacteraceae bacterium | reverse complement strand
CAATTGCTATCAGTCGTAGGACTGGCGTATCTGGTGACAGGATACGTGCCACGGGATTGGTTCGCCAATCTGCCCGTGGACGGGCCGTCTGAGAAGGCCCTTGAACGGTGAAGCGTTTGCATCTTGAAGGCGAAAGCAACGGAGAGAAAGCTGATCCGAACCCCCCGTCATTTATGCGGGGGAGATCTCAGATATATATCCTGGGCTGCCCTCTAAGAGCAGCGTGAACAGACAAGATGGATAGAACAATCAAACTCTTTGTTGCGCTGCTTGGTGGGAATAGGCGTGGGTTATTTGACAATCACAGTGAACTCGATATCTATGACATTCATCGGACAGAGTTGATCTCTTGCGCAGAGGGCAAAGCCGGCGAAGGTCAAGTGAGCGGTTCCTGAGCTAGTGGCGGTAAAGTGCCAGATGCAGGCTTTGGCAGTAGTTGAGCTATAGCCTGAGGGTGTTTGCACCGTAAGAAAATGTTGTAGCGTGTTGGCTGGTCCTTGCCATTTGCGTCCAAAGAGCAGGTCTACTTCGATTATACTTCCCTGGTTGACTGTGACAGTTGCGTTGTTATTGGAACTTTTCAGGACCACGCTGGCAGAAATCAGTGGGATTTTGACAGCTATTTGATTGGGACAGCCGTTGGCGGCCTGAGCTGGCGAGGTTGTAGGTGTAGGTAAGGGAGTGGAGGTTATAGTGAGAGTGGGGTTGGCCGAACTCAGTGGTGTAAACGGGGAAGGCGAACCGCTTGTGGTTGAGTTTGTGCCGCAGGAGGTGAGCGCAAAAAAAAGCACACAAACGCACGCAATGATGGATAGAAATGAGTGGTAATAGATTTTGGCTGCACGTTTTTGCACGAGTTAAGGCTCCTTTTTGAGTGACTTTTGCGAAAATTTGCAATGTCAGGTTGTACTGTAAGAGAGACGTTGTGAGATGGGGGAAAGTTCCCGTTGTGGAGGAATGAGGTTGATGGGAGCAAATTTGAGCGCAAAGGAGGTACAGGGAGCAAAGCTCACTGTACCTCCAGCAGTACGTCGTTCTCGTCTTTTCTTTCTTACGCTTTAATAAACTTGGCGATATCGGGGGTGCCTACGCCTGTTTCCAGATCGTAGCCAGGGTTGGCAGCATAACCGGCGACGGTTTGGCCTGCGCTATTGACGAAGCTGGCTCCATTGGTAAATGCCGACACGATATCGTGGAATTGATTTGCATATCCCGATGTTGAATCAAAGGGATAAACGATGTAGTTGAACAGTCCGAGACGTTTGTTGTGGTGCTGGCGGATATCGAGTGCGGCGATGCCGGCCCAGACGGGGGCGGCGCAAGAAGTGCCGCCGAGGCGAATCCAGCCGGGTGAGCCGAACTCGCCAGTTGCGCAGAAGGAGTCGCCTGGATCTGTGCAATAGATCGAGTAGCCAGTGCTAGGATCGGCATCGATAGAGATATCTGGATTTTCGCGACAGAGCACGCCGGGTTGTTGTCCGCAGTAGGACCCACCCTGAGAGTAGGAACCGATGACGCCGGGGTAGTACTGTCCGGTAGAGAGATTAGCTGCGTAGTCGGGTTCGCCCCAGACGCGGCTGATGCCGCCGCCGGTTGCGCCGCCGGCACAAGTTGCGACATCACAGTAGTCCGTCCACGGCAGTTCGATAGTATCGCCGGAAGCGGTATGGCCGTAGGGGTAAGTGGGATGTGGGTTGGTACCGGGGTCAAAGGTTGTCACATCGTCGGGACCCTGGAAAGAAGTACCGCCGACTGCTGTGATATAGGGCTGGTTGTTAGGGTCGCCGATCTGGGGGTCCTGGCCAGCGGGTGGTTGGAAGTCGGCCCGAGCGCATCCATACGCGCCAGCGTCGCCCGAGGCCGCGAACATGCTCTGGCCCTGGGCGGCCATTTGCAAGAAGATCTGATTTTCGGCGAGTGTGATCTGAGAGTTCACAAAGAATTCGCAGATGATGCCCCAGCTTGTGCTGATAGAATCGGCTTTATTATCTTTAGCGATCTGCATGTAGAGTGAAAGCGCACCGAGTTCCGTATTAGGTGCTTCATAGACAAGCAGTTTTTTGGCTTTAGGAGCCATTGCGATCTGTAGTTCGATATCGAGTTCTACCTCGCCGGCACCCGAGTGGTCGCTTGTTCCACCCAGAACTGAAACGTTACTGATGTCCATATGAGGGAGATTATAGTGATTCTCGTATTTCACGATATCGCTGGCTTTATAGCCAGACAGTTCATAGACAGCCAGAGTGACGCCTTGTCCCGAGTTTCCACCCTTTTGGACAGAGGTAGCGTCGTAGATACCGGTGATTTGCGAGGGGGTGAGGCCGCTACCGAAAGGACCGCCGCCATAGGGTGGAGGACCGACATTCGGCTTGCTACTGGCGTCTGTCAGCATATTTGAATGTGAGATAGGCAGATCGCTCAGTCCAACGACGCCCAGGACAGCCTGGTTAAAGGTGCTTGGGAGCTTGACATCCGCTGTTGCTCCATAGTACGTACCCAGAGGGGTCTGGTAGTCATTGAGAGTAGTTTGGAATGCCTGCTCGATCTGTTTGCTCGTTCCTTTAGCGAGGATGAGCGTTGTGTCGGGCGAGGCGACCAGGTGCAGGCCTGCGCCTGTCAGGAAAGACTGGGCTGCTGAGACATCAGAGGCAGCTGGCGCGAACTGGGCGCTGAACTGACTCTGAGAGAGCCACTGATGATAGGCAGCGCTGGTGGGGTTGTACAGCGATTTGAGCAGTGATTGCTCGCCGGCTGCATTGCTCGTTTTCAGCCAGATACCGACCGTTATGAGGTCGCTGGTTGAATGATGCCCACGTAGATGAGCGCTAGTACTTTTGGTCCAGGGCGAGGCGCTATTTGGCAGGGTGACAGATCCGACCCCGGAGGCTTCAGCTGACGCGATCTTGAATGTTGCCGCTGCTGCGATGAGCATTCCGAGGATCACGACAATTGACAGCGTTACTGAGAGGGGGTGCTGAAAAGGCCGAAACTTGCTCATGAGAGTCTCTCCTAAGTCACACTAGAACCTTAAAAATAAGAAGAGGGGAGATACGACGTGCTAACTCCGATAGTATAACATATTTGTGATTTTTGAGGGGTTACGATGGTTGAGAAAAGGTTGAGAATTATATATCAGGTTAAGATTTCTTAACCTGATATATATTGTAGGGTTAGAAAGCTGGGACACAGCCTCAGACCGCAGTCCACGGGCTACGCGTGTTCGTGGGTGGGTGCTTTGACATTTTTGAAGATATTGCGGTAGTAGGGAGTGTGAAAGATTTTGGCAGTCAGCACATCTTTTACGCCGGCTGTGCGTAAGAGACGAAAGATGCCGACGGCGAGCAAGGCACCGAGTGGAGGGGCGAGGTAGTAAAGCCACTGGGTCTGCCAGAACCAGGAGACGAGGTCGGGTCCAAAGCTGCGGGCGGGATTGAGGCTAGTGCCAGAGATAGGAGCTTCCAGCCAGACCATCGTTGCCACGAGCAGCCAGGTCATCAGGGGTGTCCAGCGCATCAGGTGACGGCTGCTGACAAAGAGGAAGATTGCCAGTACCAGGAGGGAAGTGAGTGCCATTTCGATCAGGAAGACGCCCCAGAGTGGGTAGCCAGCGCCTGGACTAGTGATGCCATTGTGGATACTTGCGGCGCGGCTGCCCCAGAGCCAGACCAGCAGGCTTGCGCCGAGGATTGCGCCGAGAGACTGACCGATGATATAGCCGAGGAAATCGTAGTGATGGATCTTTCCATGCGCCCAGAAGGCGAGCGAGACTGCGGGGTTAATGTGTGCCCCGCTCAATTTGCCAAGTGGAGAGATCGCCACCAGCGAGCCGCTGCCGGCGAACAGGAGTCCGGTAATCAGGCGGCGTTCGCTGACATTGGGGAGGAGTGTGGCCAGGGGGGAGCCTGCGCCGAGGTCGAAGGTAACCGCGCTTAAACCGACGAAGACCAGGAAGGCGGTTCCCAGCAGTTCAGCGCCGTATTCGGGCCAATGGAGTTGTTGCCACCAGGGTTTTTTGAGCATAGCTATCTCTTTCGATCGTGTTTGTGATTAGTCAGGAAGGAAGGGTCTGGTGAGCGGCTTTGCTCTTTTTTCTTTTCAATTGTAATAGTAGCAGGTGTGTATCTCTGGTGTCCAGTTCCCCCCCCCAGGGTTTTGGGAGATGTTTCGCTGAAGTGAAGCACCTTCTTCTCTCTGGGGTAGGGCAGTTCCGACTTTGAAACATTTAAATTAGAGGGTAGGTGCAGGTATCATGCTAGCGAGCAGGTCTGAGATATTTTTTCCGACTACGCTGGCGTCGAAGGCTGCTTTGAGCGCCTGGCGTGTCTGGAGGGCCAGGGCCAGTTCCTCGTCTGGATGCAGGAGAAAAGAGATCTCCTGATCGATGGCTGTTCGCAGGATGTCTGCTTGCAGGTGGACGAGTGAGGCGATATCGCGGGTATAGTCGCTATTGGTACCGAGGGGGATTATTCCGCCGGCGGGAATGCGTGGAAAGATATCGGCTTCCATGACTGGATAGAGGTGAGCGCCGACCACGCCGCTGCCGAGGGCGACCGCTTCCAAGAATTGATTGCCGAAGCCTTCCTGGTAGCTGGGGAATAGGAGGATATCGGCGGCCTGGTAGAGGCTATAGAAAGGTAGTTTGGTAGAGTGCTCGGTGTGGGCGCTATCGGCTACGACTTTGTCGCCGACATAGAGGAGTTCGATCTGCACCTCCTCGGCGTAGCGGCGCAACTTTTCAAAGTAGGTAAGATTCTCTGGTTCATCGAGGCCGGCTGCCTGGGGGAGTAGAAGAAAGAAGCGCGAATCTTCAGTGATAGAGCGTCCCTGGATGCCGCGTCCGTCGCCGAGATACTCATTTCTGCGCATCTGGAGTGTCACGATGAACTGGATAGCCACCTCCATTGCTTTGCGTGGGATGATGCGTGCCATTGTGCCGATGACCAAGTCATTTGGGCGTACGCCGAGTTTTGTGCGCAGATCGGCTATTGGTGTTGGTTGGATATTGAAATCGAAGGCATCGGGGATGATCACCGCGTGATAGCCGAAGCGTTCCAGGAGCG
>DAOTTJ010000147.1:0-11530 GCA_034437695.1 Ktedonobacteraceae bacterium | reverse complement strand
TGGGGATTGAAAGGTATACAAATCACATGTACACATATCAACAGGTTCCCGGCTAAAGAGCCGATTCAGCCCGTTGGGGATTGAAAGAATCGTAGTATTTGCTTACTACGTCCATGAATGTCACCGGCTAAAGAGCCGATTCAGCCCGTTGGGGATTGAAAGGCAAACCTTTTCCATTTCCCTGAAGATAGATATAGGGCTAAAGAGCCGATTCAGCCCGTTGGAGGGGTGCAAGTAATTCATTTATAGAACTCCTTTTTGAATGGAAAGGAGTTGTGCATTGATCGTTTTCGCTCGTTGGAGCGCACGCACATTGATAACCAGAGAGATCAAGGTATTCAGGTTGGCGACCGAGCGACCATTGCGAACGCGTGGCCGCTCGATCCCAAGCTCCTTTGCCTGGCTATTGAGACGCTCACAGGCCGTCCGTTGCGTGGAGATGGCATGGAAGAGGGGCGTCTTGCGGTCCAAGGTGACGCGCTGGATGCCACCCGGTTGCCAGTTCACGTCTTTGACGCAGCCTTTCCCTTTGCCGAATTGGACGTGATCGCACGTCTGGCCAGTTGGCTGAGGAAAGAGCAGCGGGCAGTGGAAACGGTGCGCCCGGTACCCAAGGGTGTGGTTGAACTGGACACCAGGATGCATCGGGAGGCCAAGGGGGCAGCAGGGAGTTCCATCGGAGAGACGAGCGAAGGGTGTCTTGCTATGCTGATTCAACGGAACCGCCGCAATACCTCCATGACGAACAGCCGCTTCATAGACATACCAGGCATCAGAGGCAGCATCAGCAGCAATATGGGTAGGAAACTGATTGAGGGCAAGAACGGCGCGTTGATACAACGGACGGAAATAGGTGACATCACCTTCATTGAACGGTTGGGTGTCTTCAGCAAGCACCACATCGCCGTAGTCAGGCGTGGTAGCAGCGGCAACACCGTAGCCATAGCCCCAAAGCAGTTCCTTTTTCACGTCGGTGGAACCATCAGGACGTTCCTTATTCGTACTGCGTTTGACGCCAAGCCGGCAATCAGGATCTCCTGCCAGACGTTTGGTTTTGTTGTAGCGATCGGGGACATAGGCTCGCTCATTGTTCTCTTTGCGCCCTGCCGTAGATATGCTTGACATCAAAGGAGACGACTTCACCGAGGCCAGGCATCTCGTCTTGTAAGGCGTGAACCGTGCCAGCAAACAGGTCGGTAAGCAATCCTCGATCAAGAGAACGCAAGCGCTCGCCGAACCAATAACGGCACGGCACGGTCTGCTCGATATCAAAGCCGTAAGAGTGCGTGAAGTCCAGCACCAGATGAAAACCGAGATCGATGACGAGCAAAGGATGCTTGGCGAGAAAAACACGCAATGGTGTCGTGTAGATCAAGCCCTCGTTGATGCGGACAAAAAAAGCTTTGAGAGAGGAACTGGTGGGATGACCAGGCCGACCTCGCCGATGGTGATCAGTGTCCCATTGCTCGACGATGGACCAATCGAGCAAGGAGAAGAAGGCACGATACGCAGCGACGACGGGATCATGATCGAGTTGCGCGGCCATCGTGGACTGGTCAAAGAGGTGAGAAGCAGGTATCATAGCACGGGACTCCTTTTGTTGGTGGACATGTTGTTACTGAATACACTGCAAAGGGAGTTCCTGCGTTGTCAAGAAAGAAACTCGAACGTCTTAGGCAAGAAAAGCGCATTGTATATAGGCATTACTTGCTCTCGTATTTTTGTGGGAGAGGGACGACTGGGAGAGGATTTCTGAGATGAAATGTATCTTTACATTACTTGCTCTCCTATTGCTAGGAAAGTGGTTTCGACTGTGAGTACGGGAAAATGGCATTTTCGACTCCCAAAGTACTTGCACCCCTCCCCGTTCGGGTTTGAAACTCATTCTCGTCGTTCATTACGATTACGATCCTTTCAACGGTCGGGAAGGCTGCTGATGCCCGTTCGGGCTTGAAACTGAGAAAACAGGGCTACGAGCAGAAAGGACATACCAGCGTCGGGAAGGCTGCTGGTAGGACTCCAGGCTGTTCATCGCCAAGCGCAATCCCTCGCGCAGATCCTCCTTCGCCTGACGCAAGTGCTGCAACTCGTCTTCCTGGCGTTGGACTTGCCCCTGCAATTGCTGGTTTTCTGCTCGAAGGTGCTCGATCTCTTCGTCCTTGTTCATGCCGCTACCGTAACAGATTGCTTGCCTTTTCGCGACTGCATGGCCCATCTGAACCGTTACCTTCTCTTTATAAATGTGATACTTAAATGGGCGGATTGTTAAAAAGTGGACAATTATGTGGGCGAGCAAGCTGGCAGGAGGAAAGAGCCTGGAGAGCCATAAGAGATACATTGCCTCATGACTCCCATCACCTTCTCTCTCTTTTTACCCATTTTACTCCCCACTTAATGATCAAAAATTCACCCACAGAGAAAAATGATTTACACTTCTTTCGGTGATGCTATTGTGGCATTCTCTTCTTTTTCTTGCCAATTGACCTGGTAGGAGTACATCCAGTCGAGTGCAGCGGAGTTGGCGAAAAGTTTGAGAAAGAGTGGCGCGAGCCGGTCCCGAAGCCACACCTGGATCGGATAGGTCATGACCTTCCCCTGACCTGCTCCGCGCCCATGCTGAACCATACGTTCGACGCGTGCTCGACGCAGACGCTCATAGATCGCAAAGGCAAGCGCCTGATCGTCCTGGCCTCGCAGGCACTTTGCCAGGACGATCGCATCTTCCATAGCCAGCGATGCGCCCTGTCCGCTACCTGGCGACACCGCGTGGATGGCATCACCAACCAGGACCACCGGACCTTTCTGCCAGAGGGGCTGCGTGGCGATATCATAGATCGGATAGCCGATGATCGCGCTCTCCGTCGCCCGGATCATCTCGGAGATGAGAGGGAGATCCCCCTGGAAAAGATCGAGCATGCACGCTTGCCACTCCTCGCTTACTATCATGTCGAGATCTCCCCTTGCGGGCGCTTCTTTTTGTGGGAAATTGACAAACCAGTACAGCTCACCAGAGGAACTGATGTGATAGCCGAAGAAGGCCCGCTTGCCAAAAACGAAGTGCATCGTGTCCGGGGTGGGAGGAAAGCTGGAGCACTGCGCGAAGCCACTCGTGCTGATCAGACCCGTATAGTGTGGGCCGGGAGCATCCGGATTGATGAGCTGGCGGGTGCGAGAGTACACGCCATCACAGCCCACCAGGAACGAGCCTTCGGCTGTGGTCCCATCGGTAAAGGTGGCGACCACGCCTTGCGTACCTGTCGAGAGGCCAGCTAGCTTCTTGCCAAAGGCCATCTTGATTCGCCTTTGCTCGGCTCCCTCACGCAACGCTTGGTGCAACCGGGATCGCAGGATATTGATGCTTGGGGCTCCCATCTCCGCCCTGGCCCCATTGCGGACCTCGCCAAGACGCTTGCCCTTTCCACTCCAGATTACCATGCGAGGAATCGGCGATCCTTGGCGTGACACCCGCTCGTCGAGGCCGAGCGTCTTGAGGACGCCGAGTCCATTGCACGCCATATTCAGGAAACTGCCTCCATAGTCGGTCGATGCGTCCCTCGCCTCATAGATCTCGGCCTCGATGCCTGCCTGTTGCAGGAATAAGGCGACGACAGGACCAGCAACCCCACAGCCAATAATCAGCGCTTTTCTTGCGGGTTTGTTCATAGAGCAACCTTTCTTGCTGTCAAACGCTCGCTTTGTTTCCCTGAAGGACCTCGGAAGACGAGTAGACCCATGATCACGAACCAAGCCTGGACTTCGATGCCTAAGATGCGCTCCGTCAGGCCTGCCACTCCGGTTCGAATTCCCGCCACGGTGGGTGAGAAGGTCAGGAAATACAGGATCAACAGCGCCAGCGTCAGTGGACTGCCCAGCAGCAACCAGGTGCCGAACCGCCGAAAGCTCTCGACGCGGCGAAGCAAGAGCCCGATGACCGCAAAGCTCAGCACCGGAGTCGCACAGCCTAGGAGGAAGCCTGCTGTATGAGGCAGAATCGCTTCCAAGGTGAAGAAGCCGTCCACCACCATGCCTAGCGGCGAGAGCGCGAGCAGCACCATGCAACTCCAACGCGCAAGGATACCCATTTCCCTGATACCTTGGAAGATGCCGACCACGCCGACTAGGATCAGGAGTCCGTTGAGGACGAAGGCGGTATTCATGAAGGGAGCAGTGATGCCGAGGCCCAGGCCACTGATGGGCTGACTAATGGGCAAGTAGGGCGCAATCCGGGTGTCCCAGGCTGTGTATCCTGGGCTCAAGAAACCGAGGATGAACCAGGCCAGTGTGAACAGAACCGGGCCGACGACCGCGCCGAGAGCGAGCCACCGGGTAGCCTTTGGAGTTGCCGGGGCAGGTGGTTTGGCGAAATCTTCGCCATTCGGTGCCGATGTGGTTGTATTGTCGTTGGCATGTTGAAGCGATGTGTTCATTTGTACTCCTCATTTGTTTTTTCGATCAAGAATGACCTATCTCATACGCGAATGCTCCGTTCGGATGACGTTTGCTCATCTAAGACAAGGATACACGTTACGCAGGAGGAACACAGTCGCCAAACGGCTACCATGAGGATACTTTCGAGAGGGGAGAGGAGCAGGCAAAAAGGGTGCTGATGGTAGCCAAAAGGCCACCTTGCATTACGGCCTGCATCGGTGCGATCCTGGTGATGCCGTGCCTCTCGACCACGCGCTCAGAGCAACGAGAGCGAGCGTGCACGTGCAATGGCCTGCGTCCGGTTCTTTGCTCCCAGCTTGCTCAAAATGCTGGCGACATGTTTCTTGGCCGTAGCGAACGAGACCACCAGTTGCCTGGCGATCTCTTGATTGGAGGCTCCCAGCGCGAGCAACTGCAGAACCTCCTGCTCACGTGGGGTGAGTGGCTCAGGCAGTGGAGAAAGGGTGCGTGAGAACGATGGAGAACCAACGGGGTTGGCCTTCTCCTCGGCTTTCTGGTACTGCTCATGTGCAAACGCCTCAAGCAGCGTCTGGGCATAGGAAACAACGGCAGGAGAAACATCCTGCTTCTGTTTAGGCGAAGTGGCAAGCCATGTCTGAAGAGCCTGGCGCATTGGTATGCCAGCGTCGAGGAAGACACGCCTGTACCCTTCAGGCAAAGCTTCGGTGAGCAAACGATCAAGCACACGGAACGCCTCGTGTATGGCTCCCGATGCTTGCAGAGCGGCGACTTGCAGCGCCAGGATGGCAATCACACTCCCCACTCGCGAAACCTGCTCGGCAGCACCGAGCAACACCACGAGCAGTTGCAACGCTTGTGGATACCGCAGCTCGGCCAGATAGACGCGCACCAGCGCCAGAGAGGCACTTTCGTGGCTATAGAAGAGGGCAGACTCACGAGAAGGGGTGTGTGCTGCCCAGTTTCCCGCGCGGGTCAGGTCGCCCTGTGCCAGCCAGAGCTGGACTCGGAGACTTTCGATCTCGGGACGAAAGAGCGGGATTCCAGCAGCTTGATTCACCCGCTCCATCTCGCGTACGGCGTGTTCAGCTCCGGTCAGATCGCCTTGAGCTAGGCAGCAACGCCCGAGTACGTCATAGGCACTCATGAGAATGTCCATGTACTGGAAAGGTGCCGTCTTCTCAATGGCGATCTCGGCAGCCTTTTTCGCCACCTCCAGTTGATTCCAGGTGTAGGCAAGCTGAGCCTGGAAGAGTTCGGGATACATTGCCACTGGAAGCGGTCCTCCCAAACGGTCGACCAACTGGTGGAGATCCAGGACTCGCTCGTGTGCCTGCAAGATCTGCCCAGAGCCGATCAGTGCGACAATCAACCCCCAGAGGGCCTGGATCTCCAGGTAGCTATTCTGCGTGATCCGGGTGACCTTCCTCATTTCTTGCAAGGCTGCCACCATCGGCGGAAAATTCCCTGCCATGCGCCAGGCCATAGCGAACGGCGCTAGCCGATGCTGCTGCCACATGGGGTCGTCATCAGGCGGCAAGTGTTGCACCTGCTCGGCAAGCTTGCTCAACTGCTCCACACTGCCATCCGAGAGTGCCCGTGCCACCAGCTCCCAGCCATCAAGAATGCTCAGCCGATGGCGCAATCGGTCCCGCTCGGCTTCCGAAATAGTGGTCTGGTCTTCGCGCTGTAACCCCTCCTCCACGCCTGCTCGGAGTTGCTGAAGATACGTCCTTTCCTCTTGTTGTTGAGGAGAGAAAGGGAACAGCACAAGAAACGCTAACATGTAGCTCGTTGCCAGACGAGGATGCACGCGCAAGACTTCTTGGGGAAGCTGTTTGATCCAGGTGAGTAGCGTTTTCAGCTCCCCTTGTCGATACAAACGCTCGACAGAGCTCTCGATCAACTCAGCCATGAACAAGAAATCCTGCGAGGCCCTCGCGTGGGAGATCGCCTCGTATGACCATCCCTGCTGCTGATACCAGAGCGCCGCCTCCCGGTGCAGAGGTGCCACCAGCTCGGGTTGGGTGGCCTGTAAGCGAGCCAGTAGCACCTCGCGGAAGAGCGTGTGAAAGCGATACCAGCGCCGCTCCTCGTCGAGCGGCACCAGAAAGAGGTGGGTACGCTCCAGCACCTCCAGCATCCGCTGGCTGGCCTGCTCCCCGGAAAGCCGCTGGCAGACCTCGGCATTCATGCGGTCAAGCACCGATGTCTGGAGCAGGAAACGCTGCAGCCCCTCAGGGAGTGGCTCAAGGATCTCCTGTTGGACATAATCCAAGATCAAGCGATGACTGCCGGTAAATGCCGAGATCCAGGACGATCTATCAGGGTGTCTGCGCATGGCGAGGGCTGCCAGCTGGAGCCCAGCTACCCAGCCTTCTGTGCGCTGCGCCAGGTGTCCGATCTCTTCCTCGGAGAGCGAAAGATTCATCACCTGCGTGAGAAAACTCGCTGCCTCTGCGCGATCTAGGCGGAGATCGGTCTCCCGCATCTCCACAAGTTGTCCTCGCACTCGCAGACGAGCAAGAGCCAGCGGGGGATCGCTTCGACTAGCAAGGAGCACGTGCAGGCAGGGAGGAAGATGATCAAGCACGAACTGAAGCGATTCATGAATGGCCGGTTCGCCAATCAGGTGATAGTCATCCAAAATCACGACGGTGTCCTGCGCATGGGTGGCCAGTTCGTTGATGAGCGAAGTCAGAGCGCCTGTCAGTAAAGAAGGTTGTGATGAGTGCAGCAACGCTTCCGCTGACTCGCCTACTGTGGAAAGACGAGAGCCGCTGTGCCGAAGTGCGGCAATCACATAGGCCCAGAAGCGTGTCGGGTCATTGTCCTGGTTATCCAGCGTCACCCACGCGACCGGACTGGTATGCTGGCTGACCCAGACCGAGAGCAGGGTCGTTTTGCCAAAGCCTGCTGAAGCCAGAAGCAGGGTCAAGGGAACCGAGCAACTCTGATCGAGGACCTCAAGCAGGTGTGAGCGGTGAAGCAATGCTGAACGAAGAGGTGGGATAGTAAACTTGGTCACCAGCAAGTCTGACTCAGGCATCGTTTTACCACGTCCCTCTCTTCGGCTATCTGGCTGCGAAGAGAGGGACGTGGAATCTATAAAATCATTTTTATCTTGGTGAAGCCTTGATGATTCGGCCATACGCGTTTCCTCATGTATCCTATGCTCTCATAATATATTCAAGGAAGTCCGTTGCCAGCAACCCACTCGGACATGGATTGTGGCTGTAATACTACGTTTGTGAAGAGTTTCCTTCAACTGCGAACGATCGCCGCTCGTAAGCGCCACCTGTTGTTCGCCCGAAACAATGTCGGCTGCCATCTCGGCCAAGCTTGCCTCGACGAGTTCCTGTTCCCGCACACGATCAAGGGTAAGCCTGGCATCACCTTTGCGTAGAGCTGCTGAGACGGTGCGTACAAGCCAATCCTTGAGAGTCCCGACACATCCTCGGTAAAACAGTGGCCAGTGATCCATCACTGGTGTTGCTACGTTGAGCATAGCCTCTCGCATGCCTTGAGAGGCGGCACCAAAGGAATATCTCTAGAAAGGAGATGATTGTGTTGATAGGGAGCATAGCACAAAAGAGAGCCTCTCGCAAAAGGTTGTTTCGCGTGGCTTCCTATGCTATATTGCAAGGACAGGGGTTGCAACGAACCTTTTCTCGCTTGCGAGTTTGAAACTCCCACGTCCGACGCGGAAAAAGTCGACGTGTCGCCGTAGTTGCAACGAACCTTTTCTCGCTTGCGAGTTTGAAACATCTGTTGGCACCTCGTACCGTTGCAAGTAAGCAAGTTGCAACGAACCTTTTCTCGCTTGCGAGTTTGAAACAATATATCTCGATCGACTTGCTCCTCTACATCTGTCAATCCCAACGTTGAGCGGGAAGAATCGGCCTACCTTTGCGGGCCATTGGAAGCTCAAGAGTCTTTCTCCAGAGCAATTCCTCATTCAGCCGAGATGGACAGATTCCTCTCGCTCAATGTTGGGATTGACACCTGGCCATACCTCTGCAATGCTATACTATAGTGAGCAATCTGAGCCATATTCGCATGGAGAGAAAGGAAGGGCTACAAGGATGACACCTGAACGGAATGCCGCGCATGAACCGACCTTGCAAGGGCGCACGAGGGATGAATGGATTGACGTTGGCAAGAAGCGTTCGCAAGCGGGAAGGCACGAAGAGGCGCTAGCAGCGTTTGATCAGGCGATAGTGTTCGATCCTAATGAAGCACGCCCTCACAATCAGAAAGGAAACACCCTCAGCGATCTCAAACGCTACGAAGAAGCGCTGGCGTCCTACGATCGAGCAATTGAGCTTGCTCCCGATGAAGCCTTGTCCCACTATAATAGAGGAAACACCCTCAATGAACTTGGACGCTACGAAGAAGCCCTCGTGTCCTACGATCAGGCAATTGCTCTTGCTCCTGATGAGGCTTTGCCCCATAACAATAAAGGGATTGCCTTAGAGCATCTTCAACGCTATGAGGAGGCTCTCAAAGCGTATGATCAGGCGATAGCGCTTGATCCCGGTGATTTTAAGGCTTACACAAACAAAGGAAATACGCTCGGTGAGCTTCAGCGTTCTGAAGAGGCCCTGGTGGCGTATGATCAGGCGATAGCTCTTGATCCTCACAATACTGCTACCTGTTACAATAAAGGGATTGCCCTGTATGATCTTCAACGCTATGAGGAGGCCCTTGCAGCGTATGATCAGGCAATTGCGTTTGATCCGAACAATGCTGAGGCTTACACAACCAAAGGAAATACGCTCGGTGAGCTTCAGCGCTCTGAAGAGGCCCTGGTGGCGTATGATCAGGCGATAGCTCTTGATCCTCACAATGTTACTGCCTGTTACAATAAAGGGATTGCCTTAGAGAATCTTCAACGCTACGAGGAGGCTCTCAAAGCGTATGATCAGGCAATTGCCCTTGATCCCGGTGATCCTAAGGCTTACGCTTTCAAAGGGGACGCTCTGGGTGAGCTTAAGTGGTACAAAGAGGCCCTGGTAGCATATGATCAGGCGATCGCCCTTGATCCCACTCATGCTCCGACGTACTATAGCAAAGCTAACGTGCTGGCCTCCCTGGGCTTGAAGCAAACAGCAGAGCAACTGAGGAGGAGAGCGAGGGAGCTAGAAGCTTCCCAAGAGTTGCCAGCATAGCCTGCCTTCGCCCTGCTCCTGACTCATCCTGCCCGACGCCCGCGCTCGGCCCATTGTGACTCCGTTATGTTGTTGTGTGTTTCGCGCCCGTTATAAGATATAAACCTGTCAGTCCCAGCATTTCAGGTCATTTACCAATTGTGTGAGGCAATCTCCCTGCAATGATCTGAGAAGCGATCCCACTCAACGGTCAATCCCAACATTGAGCGAGAGGAATCTGTCCATCTCGGCTGAGTGAGGAATTGCTCTGGAGAAAGACTCTTGAGCAACGGCTCAGAGAAAGTCAATCTAGGGAGAAACAATCTTATAAACTTCTATCAATGGACTTGCATTCTCATCTGGGGATCAGGACTGCTCCTTCAGGCAACCAATACCCTGATGAGTATCAAAGGCCGGAAGGCATAACCGCCGTCCGCAACGAACGAAAAAGAGAGTCGAGCAATCGACTCTCTTTTTCACCTGTATGCAGCCTCATCCATCTGGTTCGTATGTACGCCTCTCACAGGATCAGTGTTGCAGCGCACGAAGGATGTCTTGCTCCTCACTGCTGGTTGGTGCATCTCTTCCCGCCAACCACAACATGCCCGCATTCCTACCGTTGTATACGGTCCTTTTAGAACTTAGTTGTAGAGAAAAGGCATTGTGAACAGCTATTCGCCGGAACCTACAGAGCGATGAGCACGCGTTGACGTCACAAGAGCAAACCTCACTTGACCGTGGCCCCTATGGTTGATCAGCTTCAACCAACCCGTTACTTTGAGGAAGCGTCAGCCCTGCTACTATCCAATGGGCATCGGCTGCATAGCGAAGCGGAACACCCAATGCCCATTGGTGGGCCAGCACAGGAGGCAACTTCGTGGTGAACGTTGTTGACAGGACTACAAGCATAAAGTCTAGATAACTGACGTTAGCGCCAGTATCTCATCCTTGGATTGGAAATGCACTTGTCGCTGCACTTGTCGCTGCAGCATCGCGTCTCTCAAGAAGAATATTGTAGAGGCCAAGGACCAGGAGGAACGAAAGTTCAGGGATCTCTGCGGCCTGCGGGTAGACCTCGACGGTCGATTTGCGCGAGAAGGCACCAACCGAGAGTTGTACATAGGCAGTATTGCCAGTAGGGTCTGTCCAAGCTTTCTGGGATCCCCAAAAGTTGACCTTGCCCCACCGGAACTCGCGTCCATCAGGGAACAAAAGCTGTCCGCTTGTTCCGGTCCATTTGCGTTGATAGGTGGCAAGAAGCGGTCCTTGCTCACCCAGAGAGATAACGATCTTCTGACCAGACCAGCCCTCTTTATATATGAAGAGTGTCCCTTCCGGGACGAGAGCATTCGCCGATGATGTCCAATTGCTCATATCCAATGTTGCAAGTGTGGTACTGTCCGGTGTGATGAGATCGTAACGCGCCTTAAAAGCAGCGGTAGGAACCCAGGTCAATGCTTGTCCAACGAAGGAACTCAGGGATGATGTCATGCGTTTCTTGCTGCCTTTCAAAATGTGGTGAAACGTGTTCATCACATCCTATTGCTGCACATTTCCTCTGGATAAGCCTCCGTGGCTCTCCCACCCAGGATCAACATGCAATACATCGTATCTGTTGCCAGATATCTGGCCCTCGCCGGGCAAGTTACCGCTCCCTTAACCACGTTTGCGCACATATTCGATCACTGTTGACCATCTCCTTTTTCTATCATATATTACGTGTACCCCTGTTCGTGTGTTGCATTTTTCGGCTCTTGGACCAAGATGGTGGAAATGCAAGGATGAGATACGTAGTGAAAGAGACAATATTCCTCATGCCACTATCCTCATTTTACACGTACCTCGGTCCTTGCTCAATAAGAGACGGGTTACTATATAATAGTACTCTTTGTAACCGTTATACCCATGTCCTAATTTCAGCATATCTCGGCCCTAGGTCAAGCTGTCTTATGAGAATTGTTGTGCTTCTAATC
>DAOTTJ010000146.1:0-18199 GCA_034437695.1 Ktedonobacteraceae bacterium | reverse complement strand
TCGACTTCTCGCGCAACTTTGGTCATCAGATCGCCATCTCGGCGGGACTTGACCATGCACGCGGCGATGCAGTGGTGATCATCGATTCAGATCTTCAGGACCCGCCCGAAGTCATTCCGCAGATGATCTCAGCCTGGAAAAGTGGTGTCGAAGTGGTCTATGCCCAGCGCAGCAAGCGCGTGGGAGAGACCGCCTTTAAGCTGGTGACGGCTGCGGCATTTTACCGTTTGATAGCTCGTATCACCTCGATCGACATCCCGCGCGATACCGGTGATTTTCGCCTGTTGGATCGGCGGGTGGTGAAGGCATTGATTGCCATGCGTGAGCAGCACCGTTTTATGCGCGGTCTCTCCGTCTGGGTTGGATTTCGCCAGACGGCGGTCCAATACGAGCGCCACGAACGTTTTGCCGGGGCGACAAAATATCCGCTGGGGAAGATGATTCGTTTCTCGCTCGACGCCATTACCAGTTTTAGCCACGTCCCTTTGCAACTGGCCACCAGCTTTGGTTTTTTCCTGGCCGGTGTCAGCCTGGTTGGCATAGTTGTGGCGATTATACTGCGCGTGTTTACGGGGGCAATTGTTGGTCAGGCCTCCACCCTGATCCTTGTGCTCTTTCTGGGCGGTATTCAGTTGATTTTCCTGGGGATTATCGGCGAATATCTGGGTCGCATTTACGACGAAGTGCGGGCACGTCCGCTCTACATTGTCCGCGAGGTGCTGGATTAGCTGGTCATCCTGGCGGTTTTGCAACCGCCAGGATGCTTTTATGCAGTCACCTGTCTTGCCACAATTGTGGCGATGCTGGCTGATCTATCTCCCAAAATAAGCTAGTCAGTACGTTTTTTAAGGAGAGAATCTCTCTCAGCGGCATCTCAGTCAGCTTTTAGGTGAAGAGAGGTGTGGTAGCGGACGCCATCAGGTCGCCATTTTTCCGCACGTGCGACCCTCGCCATCCCCCTGACTTATGGAGGTAATATCTATCCATTTAGAAAATTTGTTGAATTAAGGCAAAAAGCAGTGTATATTTATACAATGATCTTTATTGATAGCCTGAGACAAAGCGGGCATCTCCGTGGGGAAGCCATGCGATGAGTGGGGGAGTGGAGAGCAGTGAATGCGTTGGGTGGGAGTTGGGGTGTATTCAGGTGATATCGTTTGCGCTGGCCCGCACGGAGGCGCACCAGAGTATATTGATATATTCGCGTTATACGAGTTTTTGTGAAAATCAAGTTGCCCATTGATGTGACGTTCCGCAGAAAGGAATTTCTTGCATGAGACAACGTTCCCGTGTACTACTTACCCTGCTGGCAGTGACGATGGTGATTGCCTGTGCCTTGCTGGTTATGAGTCCCATCGGTGCGGGGGCTGCCAGGCAAGCGCCGACGACAGCAACTGCTACCACGCATCAGCCTCACCTGTTTCTTAAAAGTCGCTCCAAGGCAAAGTTGTTGCACACGCATAATCTGCTGGCAGCCGCGTCCAACAATCTGATCTACAATGGTGGACCGGTCATGACGGGTACCACAAAGGTCTACGCCATTTTCTGGGAGCCGGGCAATCAGGTCTCGGCCAACTATAATAGCCTGATCAAGCGTTATTTTAACGATATCGGGGCCAGTCCGCTCTATAAGATAGCTAATCAATATACTCAGTCAGGCGGTGGATTTGCTTCGAATTCAACCCTGATCGCCTCCTGGGTAGATACGCGGGCATATCTGGAGACTCCATTGCTCGACACCGACTTGCAGAAAGAGGTCACCCACGCCCAGCAGGTCAACGGTTGGCAGTCAAGTATTGATACTATCTTTTTTGTTTTTACCGGACAAAATGAAAATATCTGTTTTGATAGCTCACAGTCGCAGTGTGCAACCAACACGTTCTGTGCATATCACAACTACTTTGGGACCAACACTATCTATGCTGTTATGCCCTATGCGGCCAGTTTCTCCTGCGATCCTGGTTCTAGTCCGAACAACGACGCCGCCGATCAAACTATCAATGTGACCTCGCACGAACAGATGGAGGCCGCGACCGATCCCTTGCTCAACGCCTGGCTCGACTCCAGTGGCAATGAAGTCGGGGATAAGTGCGCGTGGGTTTTTGGTCCACTCAACGCTCAGGGCGCAGACGTGGTCTGGGGCAGCGATCCCTATATTGTCCAGGAGGAGTGGGATAACCACACCAGCGCCTGCCGCCTGACACCCAGCACTACCCCACCTCCGACGCCGACGCCGACGCCTGCAAAGACGCCGGGGGTAACACCGACGCCGACGAAACCGCCAGGGGTAACACCGACGCCTACAAAGACGCCGGGGGTAACACCGACGCCGACGAAGACGCCAGGGGTGACGCCGACGCCTGCAAAGACGCCAGGAGTGACGCCGACGCCGACAAAGACGCCAACGCCGACAAAGACGCCGACCGGCGGCAATCTTGTGGTGAATGCGAGCTTTGACAACGGCACAAGTCCCTGGAAAGAGTATAGTTCCGGTGGATATGAGATTATCGACTCGACCAATCCGCATACCGGGGCCGATAGCGCCTACCTCTGTGGGTACGACAACTGTAACGATCAGATCTGGCAGAACGTGAAATTGCCCTCGTCGTTTACCAGTGTCACCTTCAGTTACTGGCTCTACATCGATACCAGTGAGGTCTCAAGCACAACCTGCTACGATCACGTCTACTCCAAGCTGCGGACCACCGCAGGCGCAACGATTGCCACGGTGCAGACGCGGTGTAACACCAATGCCCAGGGTTGGATGCACTATAGCTTCACGGTCACTTCCAGTCTTCAAGCGTACAAAGGACAGACCAGCGAGGTCTACTTCCAGGGGCGGACCGACTCTAGTCTGCCGACTGACTTCTTTGTCGATGATGTGGCTCTGACCATCGCCTGATCCTCGTTCAATGGACGTATCCTGCGTCAATGTCTGTGCGCAGGATACGGCTTGACACATTCCAACGTATCCTTTTCAATGTACCGGCGCGGCGCGGTACTTTTTTACCAGAGAGAGCGATGTCTGCGCTTCTCGCGCAACCTGTATGGTATGATCTAGATACATGTAGATGGTGGCCTATTCAATCTACCCCTCGGCGCTCGCGATGAGAGGCATGAAGGACAAAGCATGAGCATTGGCGAAGTCCTACCAGGACAATATATAGCCGGTTGCCGGTTACTCCGTCTACTGGGTCAGAGTCAGAACAGTGAAGTCTATCTGGGCGAGCATCCCCGACTGGCCTATCCTGTGGCTATCAAGCTGCTCTATGCGCGGACGGCAGAGCGAGAAGTGCAACGTTTTCTGACCCAGTCGGCAATGTTGAACAAGCTCGATCATCCACACGTCATCCACATCTATGACTTTGGTCTGACTGATGATGGGATTCCATACCTGGTGATGAACTACGCGCCACGTGGCACCCTGCGTCAGAACTATCCCCGTGGCACAAGCTTACCCCTGAACGAGGTCATACACTACGTCAAGCAGGCAGCGGAGGCGCTCTATTATATCCATGAGCATCAATTAGTGCATCGCGATGTCAAGCCGCAGAATATACTCCTGGGCGCAGACAACGAGGTCATCCTCAACGACTTCGGCACTGCTACCGTCTCCTACAGTCTCGTTCCTAATGTTGCTGACTTTGAGGGGACGGTGCTTTATGCAGCCCCAGAGCAGCTAGAGGGGCGTTCGTTGCGTGGCAGCGATCAGTATGGGCTGGCGGTGATGACCTACGAGCTACTGTGTGGAGCGTGGCCTTTTATGGGGACCTTTGACGAGGTGACACATAAGCATCTGTTCGAGCCACCGCCGCCACTGCGCAGCAGGGGCGTCGAGGTCGCGCTGGCAATCGAAGACATTCTGCAACGTGCGCTAGCGAAAGACCCCGCGCGGCGCTTTCCCTCGATTCAGGATTTCGCCCTCGCGCTTGAAGACGCCTGGTTGCAGGACCTGGCGCTCAGACAGCCGCCCGCCCGCAAACAATTTCGCTCGCCGCTCCCATTCGGCTGGTCCGCACCCACTCCGAGCGTCTAGCTAGCAGATTTCGTCGGCGCGTTATACTATGTTTAGAGGGAGATAGAGTCAGATGTGTCCCAGACTACCTTTGCTCACATAAATCTTCCACATGGATAGGACCTCGACTCTATCTTCTGAGCATTTCCTCCGTCTATCTTCTTTCCTGTGCATAAAAAGCCCTCTGTTGGCGAATGTTATGCTTGCTCGCAGATATCCTTTTCGGTCGCGTCGGTCCCAATCAATAAATAGATCGAAGCAAGCTGCGGACGACTACCGGCAGCTTGCTTCGATCTATTTATAAAAAGGGCGGGATGCTCACACCTTCTTGGTGCTTTGAATCAGGTTCAGGTTCGTGCCACAGACGCTACACTGACCTTTCAAGACAGGGCGACCATTTTTCATGGTGCCTTCTTGAGGATTCTTCATCTCGCGTTTCGCTTTGCACTTCACGCAATATGCTTCGGTTGCCATGTTTGTCTTCCTCCTCTCTTTCTCTAAAGTAAGAATACTTTATCATGATCTGCAATCCCCCTGAAGGGGGAGGAGCATTGATCCTGTCAGCCAGGGGAGAGTTTAGTGGGCGACAGCGGTCAGTGCATAGCGAGCGAGTGCAGTGCGCAGCAGAGGCTTGGCTCGCTGAAAATAGGTTTTCGCCGTTGCCTCTGGCATTTTGAGCGCTACCGCGATCTCAGGAAAGCTCATCTGTGCGGTATAGCGCAACAGAACCACGGAGCGATATTTAACCGGCAGGGTATCGATGGCTTCCTGAAGCTTGGCTTGTAGATCGTGTTGTTCGGCCAGATCTTCGGGCAGCGGATGCGGATCGGCAATTGCTTCCAGGGGTGAAAGCTCCTCGTCTTCGTCAGCCAGCTGAAGCTCAGAGAAGGGAATGCCACGTTTCCGGCGCAACTCGTCGAGACAGCGGTTACGGGCAACTTGAAAGAGCCAGGGTTTGAGCGAAGCTTCCATATTGAGTTTGGGCAGCGAGAGATAGCACTGCGTCCATACATGCTGCAAGATATCGGAGGCCGCATCGTAGTCGTTTAGAAAGCGGCAGATAAAGGTGAAGAGTGGGCTGCTATAGCGTTGGACTAGAACAGCGAAGGCGTCTTTATCCCCTGCCAGGACCCGTTCGACCTGGAGTGCATCGAGGTTCTCACAAAGAACTGCATCTGCTTTCATTGATGTGGCTTGTACTTGCATTTTTATTCTCTCCTCTTTTGTTTATGTTTTTTTCTGAGACATTGCTTTTCTGTTTTATTCTGTTCCTAGCTTAACCCGAAGCTAGGCCATTTGCAATACGAATAAGCTCTACTGTAGAGAGGTCTCAGGATAAATTAAAAAAAGGCCTACCGTTCTAAGCATTCTCTTAGGAAACTCCAGGATTGCTGAGAAGCTTTTCAGTTGCAGCGAAAAGGCAGAAATCTTGTCTCCCTTTCTGGTTCCTGAGACGTTTTGAAGACAGAGCGGAAAAATGAATGCCGACCCGATGGTTGGCTAGCGGTTAAAGTGGATGGGACCTCACGAAACAAAAAAGATCGTCATCGTGTTCTGTCAAACGTCGATAGGCAGGCGAGGATGCAAGGGGTACAACTCCTTCCTCTCCTTTCAGTCACCTTAGGCGACTGGTCACAGGAAGTGTGATAGAGCAAGAGTGCTCTGTCACGCGTCGAATGACCAGCAGGGATACAAGGGGTGCAACCCCTTGACTGGGGTCTGGGGCTGTACCCCAGTCTTCTTCTCCCTCTGTGTCGCCGCAGGCGATGCGTCACAGGAAGCCTGGCAGAGCAATATAAGCGAAATTGTAACGAAAAGCTGTTAAAGACAAAAAGGAGTTAAATATCATGGTTTTAGGACTTGCATTAGATCCCGGTGGCTTGATTGCCTGGCTGATTGTTGGTTTGATTGCTGGCGCACTGGCTGGCATGTTGATGCGCGGAAGCGGCTATGGCATCGTGGGTGACATCGTCGTTGGTCTGATCGGAGCTTTCCTGGGTGGATTGATCGCCAGCCTGCTCGGCTTTGGTGGCGGTACTGGTATTATCGGCACGACCATTGTTGCTATCATCGGTGCGTGTATCCTGATTGCAATCCTGCGGGCCGTTAGCGGTCGCCGCGTGGCCCCATAAGCTGATTGAGAGAGCTAAGGGCGTGACGTGGGTGTAAACACACACTGCGCCTTATGATAGAGAAGGAGGACCGACCAGGGAGATCTCTGGTCGGTCCTCCTTCTCTGTGTTTAGCAATGAGATAGCCCTGGCCCCTCTCTGCGATGCTTGACGTGGTGGCTCTTTCGCGCTACACTGCGTGTGTACGAACGGATGTACCACGATGTTTGGCTGAAGGCGAGGGATTATGCAAGCAAAGAGACAGAGTGAGGCACTGTACTGGAGCAGTGTTGAGAGTGCGCACGGCGTCTGTACGGTGATTGCCACCGAGTCGGGCGTGTGCTGGACCGGTACTCCTGGTACCACGCGTGCGTCTGGTCTGGCGTGGCTTGAACGTCATATGGCGGTCGAGCGGGTGGTGGAGGGCGAGGAGGTGGCTGCTCTGAAGCAGGCGATGGACCAGTTGCGCAGCTATTTCGCCGGTAATGCGGTGCAGTTCTCCTGTGCGCTCGATCTGCGTGGAAGCGTCTTTCAGCGCAGTGTATGGGAGGAGCTGTATCGAATCCCTTATGGTCAGACACGGAGCTATGGACAGATCGCGCAGAATATCGGTCGACCTAAGGCGGTGCGTGCGGTTGGGGCCGCCAATGGAGCCAATCCCGTCGCGGTCATCGTTCCCTGCCACCGCGTGATAGGTGGCAATCGTGCGTTGACCGGTTATGGCGGCGGTTTACCTATGAAAGAGTGGCTGCTGACGCTCGAAGGGGTGACCCTGTTTGCAACCACTCATTGAGGACAGGTCCTGAGCTTTTTTAGCTGTAGTTCCCGGCCTGGGTGAAAAAGATTTTGAGCAGGCCGCGAATAATCACCGCGTTGATGACCATGACCAGCAGGATCATGACTATCCACAGCCACGTCAGAGGATGACCTTGCAGGTTGGCGAGATTGGCCGGGTCGAACGATTTAATCAAGAGTGGAATCAGAAAGATGAGTGGGATAGCGGGTAGAGCTACACAGCCCGAGATGACTACCAACGGGAGAGCGATGCGCCATAAGCCGGAGTCGCGCAGGCTCTCGGTTTTGGCTGTACCGTAAACTTCGCGGTGTTCGACGGGTGCCTGCTCGGTTGTGCTTGTGTTTGTATTTTCCATAGAGTGACTCCAAATAATGAATAGTTGCTATGATGCAGTATAACATATAGTATGAGTGAGAGTAGGGGCAGGGTTATTTTATTCTCGGCGTGTTGCTCCACCCGCGGAATATAAGGATCGGGTTGCGGGCGTGTGGTCGTGGCCACACGCTCGCAAGCCGATCCCAAAACCCTGGGGAGGGGGGGCGCAAGCCAGAGGCTTATGGAGAATGAAGGAGCACTGAGGTGGTCATGTTGATTTGACCTGTCTGGCTGGTTCATGCTATGATGATAAAAATTTTTAACGATAGATGTGCTTAAAACGTGGACAAACAGGGATGAATGATATCGTGCCTGGCGCGTTGCAACGCCTTCGTGAGGCTGATATCGTTGGCCTGGCGGGACTTGCCAGTGCGTCGTTGGGACAAGAGTATGGACGTAGCGGGTATGTTTCCGTGACACAACGCCAGGGAGTGCGTCTCTCAGGGATTGTAGCACTCCCTGCTTCATCTTCCGAACCTCTGATTGCCTCGCCGGAACAGGCAGGGGAGTTGCCGCTCACGTCTTCTCTCTCAATTCAACGTTTTGAGGTTGAAGTTGAGGTAGCGAATCGTATCTCATGCCGGGCATTGTGTACGTGCGGTAGTCAGACGACATGGATCTGTGCTCATGCGGCGGCTCTGCTTTATCAGTGGATCTACCGTCCCTATCTCTTTACCGCGCTTTTCCCACCTTCTGAGGAAGATACCGCTGCTGTGTTACCGGATAGATCAGATGAGACAACGCCGGTTGTTCTCAATACAAAGTTGGAGCGTGCGTCTGAGGTTGAGCCTGAGGCGTACTTTAATCCGTTGCCATCGCGTACTCGCCAGGTGAGTACGGTGGATGAGACGTTGTCTCAGCTTGGTTTAAGTGAGCTGCGGGCGGTGGCTCGTGAGTATGGGATTGTTGTGACTAACCTGGGGAAGCAGCAGTTGATGGAGACGATGATCGAGACGTTGAGTCAGCCAGAGGCGGTCAGGCGCGTGGTTGGTCTGCTGGCTAAGGCCGAACGCCAGCTCCTGGCGGCGTGTGCGCTGGCTGGTGGGCTGCTGAGCGATGAGGAACTGCGTGGACTGTTTGAGCGCTTTGGTCTGGAGCACGCGGGTACGTTGCAGGATATGCTGGTGACTCTCCAGGCCAAGCTTCTGCTGGTGCGTACCAACCAGCACCAGTCTTCTCAGCCGCGTTCCAATGCACATCTGTCTGCGCTGGATATTAGCTGGTATATTCCCCGCGAGATGCGCGAGGCGCTACACGTGACGTTGCCCGTGACCGCTCTGGCGGTGGATCTGCCGTATGGCAAAAATAATCCTACCCTGCCGCTTGTGCGCTTGGCCGAACCCTATCGCTTGCTGGCTGATATGCTCTTGATAGCTCGCATGCTAGACGGCGTGGCCGATGGACCTGCCGAGAGGCGTTCGCCGCGTGGCAGCGCTGCGATGTCTGCCCGCCTGGCGGCCGATGGCTCGCTGGCTCTGCCTCCGCCCGAGGGCGATCTGGCAGGTTCGATCATCGAGACGCTTCAGACTGCGGTCTCGCGTCCACGGGGTCTTCTCGCGTTTGCCGCACGTCTGCTGCGCCAGAGCGGTATGCTGTATAAAGAGGAGAACTGGGCGGGCCACCTGCGCCTCTTGCCGCAGGCCGCGAAGCTTTTGCTTGGTCCTGAACGCGACGGGATCTTGCACGAACTTTTTCGCAACTGGGTCACTCAGGCTTCGTACGCGGAACTCTTTGACCTTGCTGAGAGCGGCACGCGCATCCGTTGCCGGGCAACCCCGCTAAACCAGCCGGCGCTGCGGCGGGGCGAGTTAGAGCTGGAGAATAGCGAGGCGCGTCAGGAGTTGCTGGCCTTGCTGATCCAGGTGCCACCTGGAGAGTGGATCAATCTCTCGGCGTTCGCTCGTTTTATCTATCGCCTCCATCCGACGTTTCTCCAGCGCCGCCAGCAGCTTTTCCCCTCGCCTCACTGGTGGATTGAGCACGAGGAGGGACAGCCGTTGCATCCGGCGCAGTTGGTCGATTGGTTGCGTGGTGAAGGTCGCTATCTGGCTGAGTTGATCCAGGGTCCCTTACACTGGTTGGGGATCTGTGATCTGGCGTTTTCTGCGAGCGAGCAGCTGCTTGGCTTTCGTCTGACCCCGCTGGGCAATGGATTGTTTCGTGGGCAGCCCATTCCCGAGGTCGAGGTCAGCGCCTCAGGTGAGCCGAACGTGGTGTTGACGGTGTCTGCTGACGAGCAGTTGCTCATTCCCTGTCTGGCAGCCAACTGGCCGATGATCGCCTGTATTGAAGATTTTGCTGAGAGTACCGGCGTACAACAGGAAAAGCTGAGCTACTCAATGAGCGCACGTTCTTTAAGCCAGGCCATCAGCCAGGGACGCGATCCACATGATCTGCAAGCGCTCTTAAAACGTAGTCTGTTGCGTGAAGAGAATCTGGCTTTGCGTCAGCTTCTGGGCAGTCTGGAGCGGCGGATCGCCAGCTATGGTCGTGTGCGTCTGTACACCGATGTCTCGTTGATGCAGGTCGCCGATGCAGCGGTTATGCAGCAACTTGATGCGCTGACTTCGTTAGATGAGCAGGTGGTTCGTGCAATCCATCCGACTCTGCTGATGCTGAAAAAACAGGGCCTTGAACAGTTACTGGAAGAGTTAAAACGTCGCGGGCAGGCTCCGCTTTTGCACGAGGAGAGATAAGGGTTCATGGAGCAAAATGATCTCTACCTGTTGCAGACGGTGCCAGCCTATCATATGCAGATCATGCTGAAAGCGCGTTCTGCGGCCCAGGCGCTCGCTACAGGCAAACCGTTCGACGATGTGCCGGGCGACCCGACGATGCTGGAGGTCCAGGAACTGGCCGACTATCTGTTCGAGCCTGAGTCCTGCCGGGAGCTGCTACACACGTTGAGCGACCCCGAGGTCAAGGTTCTGCGCGAGCTGGTGATCTGCGGCGGACGCGCTAATAGTCGCGACCTGGCGCTCTATCTGGAGACCTTTGGCTCGCCCTTCCTCTCGGTTGCTACCCAGGTGGGCGATAAGCATGGCACGGGTCCAACGCGGAACCCGTCTATGGCGGGGGCGTTGAGCAATCCCTCGCTCTATCCTACGCCTCACCCACACGGGGCCTTTGAACAGGCTCTTCATCATTTGCTGGTGCTCGGTCTGCTCTTCTGGGGCAAACAGACCAATTTTGTCGGACGCGATTATGCCAATGGGGTCTACGACGGCGTGCTGATTGTGCCGCACACTATTCGCGAGTTGGTGCGCCAGGAATGGCAACTGGTAGACACGCAACAGTTGCCCCTCCTGGCGGCTGAAGAGCTGCCCGGCGAGGGCATCTATACGTTTCAACGGGCGCTTTATCTCTACTGGTCGCTGGTCGCTGGTATGCGCGACGGCTTGCCGCTGGTGAGCAGCCATCTGCTCTCGCGGGCGGCGTTGCGCCAGGTGATCGAGCAGCTTGCCCCCTGTGGCAAATTTCTGCACGACCTTTCGATGGAGCTGATCCACACCGAGAGTGACGCCCCGCCACTCCTCTTTTTACGTCTGTTGCTGATGAAGCTGGGTCTGCTGATCGAGCGCAATAATGCGCTGTACGCGGCTCCCGCGCAGGACTATTTTGCCTTGCCGCTGGCGGTGCGAGCCTGGCGCTGTTTCCATCTCTGGCAGGAGACGACCTTCTGGAACGAGCTTGTCTTTCTGCCTGAGGTCGTTGTGCGACCAGGACCAGGGCTGCTGGAGGCGGCTCACGAGGAGGTAGTCCATGCTCGTCAGCAGGTGATTGAGCATCTCTGGCTGGTGGAATGTGAGCAGTTGTATCCGCTCGCACGTTTTGTTGCGCGAATGAAGCTGCGCGTTCCCTATCTGCTTTTTCCACGTCAATATGGAGCGCGGGCCGAGCGCTATTCGATGGGCAGCAACCCCTATGGTTGGGACTTTCGCCTGCGCCGTGGCTGGCTGACGCACCGCGAGGGCTGGCATATGGTCGAGGGCGGCTTTATTCGCGCCATGTTGACCGGCCCGCTCTACTGGTTGGGGGTCATCGAATGTGAGGGTGAAGGGGCGAGCAGCTCCTTTCGTCTGACGCGGGCGGCTGGTCTACTGGCGAGCGAGACCATGCCCGACCTGCTTGATCCACCCTGGGGTCGATTAGTTGTGCAGCCAAACTTTGACCTGGTGGCTCTGGCCCCGATCGCCGAGCGCCTGTTGATCGAACTGGATCGTTTTGCCGAGCGTGCGAGCCTGGAGCATATCGCCCAATACCATCTGAGCAAAGCCAGCGTGATACGTGCGATCCAGCAAGGTCTGACCGCCGCGACGATTCAACAACTGCTCATCCAGTCGGCCGGCAATGCTTTACCGCAGAACGTCCAGTACTCACTGACCGAATGGGAGCGCCAGGCGCGGCGTATCGAGGTCTGGCGTGCGGCAACCTTGCTCGAAGTGGATGACCCGGCCCTGCTCGACGAGCTATCCGCCGACCCCCAGGCGGGGGCCTGGCTGCTTCGTCGCCTGGCTCCCACGCTGATCGAGGTCTCAACGCGCCACCTCGCGCATCTCCAGGAGCTACTCTGGCAGCGCGAATACTTGCCCGCCTTGACCTCGGCGACGCAGCACCAGGACCTGTTGGATGGTGCTCCCCTGCCAACCAGTGAGGCACAATGGATCTTGCTGCCCGATGGTCTACTGCAACCCCGCTACGCATTGCCTAACCTCTATCTCGCGATTGAATTAGAGCGTGTCACACAGCTCGACGAGGCCAGCGGATGGCGCAGAATCACGTCTCAGGCCCTGCAAAAAGCACTCAACTCTGGTCTGGCCCTGACACAGATTATCCGGTTTCTCCAGACCTACTGTGTCAATGGTATCCCTGGCTCTTTTCTAGTACGCCTCAAGCTCTGGGGACAGGGCTATAGCGAGCGACCATCGCTGACCGTTGAGGCTGCGCCTCTGCTCAGTCTTTCCGCGCAAGTCTTGCAGGATCTGCTCGCCGACGAAGAGATCGGCGCTCTGCTGGGTCAGTCGGTCGCGCCTGAGACGCGTGTCGTGCATGTCGCTCAAGAAAATATGGAGCTGCTCAAGCAATTGCTTCAAGAGCGAGGCTTTGAAGTCCTTTAACTTCAAAGATAGCCCTGAGTAGTAGGAAGATCATTGCCTTTTTAGCTCACGTTTTTGTCGTATACTGTACACAGAACAATCCGCAGGACAGCATATGGGAGTTCGAGATGGCAAAACTTTTCCGGCAAATTCGCGAGAAGATATCTTTCTGGCGTGTCGTTAAGAAAGAGCAGACATCCTCACAGGATGTCGTGCCAGCAGTGCCTGGCGTTGCCCCAGCCTCTCCTGTGACCTGTTCTACAGTGGCGTCCGACGCAGCGCAAGCCGCTCTGCCCGTCGTGCGCGAGGGCGAGAGCTGGCAGCCACTAGACGAGTGGTCGATCCCCAGCGAACCCGGCAATGAACGCGCCGCCATGTCCTATATTGCCGAGGCTGTCAAGGCCTTTCACCTGTCTGAGCGCCGCGTCGAACAGCTCAAGACAGCCGTCGCCGAAGCCACAATGAACGCGATGGAGCACGGCAATCACTACGACCCACAGGTGCCTGTGACACTCCAGATTCTCACGCGTAAAGAGGCACTGGCAGTGCGTATCAGCGATCAAGGGGGCGATCAACCGTTGACCGAAAGCGAACTGCCTGATATCGAAGCCAAGCTGGCTGGCCTGCAATCTCCCCGCGGCTGGGGTCTTTTTCTGATCCAGAATATGGTTGACGAGATGCACGTGCTCAGCGATGGCCAGACCCACACGCTCGAATTGATTCTGCACCTGGAAGGAGACGCCTATGTCCAGCAGAATGTTTGAAGCAAGCGTGCGTAGTCAAGATGGCATTGCTGTGCTTGATCTGCGCGGCGAGGTCAATGCTTTCGCCGAAGAGGTGCTCAACGCGGCCTATACGCAGGCGGCTGCGCAGAGTTCGCAGGCTGTCCTATTCAATTTTACGCAGGTCAATTATATCAACAGCACCGGGATTGCCTTAATAGTTGTCTTGCTGGGGCGTGCGCGTAAACAGCAACTGCGTCTCCTGGCATGTGGTCTGAGCGAGCATTTTGTCGAAATCTTCACCATAACGCGTCTGACCGACTTTATCCAACTCTTCCCCGACGAAGCGGGAGCATTAACGCACGAAATGCAACACAAGTAGCGCATGTAGACGCACATTTGAGCAGGGAGCAGGAAGCATATGACGGAAGCCAAAGTTACCATACAGGTTCGCAAAGTGAGCGAGACGGTCAGCGTGATTGACATCCAGGGGGAACTTACCTCCTTTGGTGAGGCGGCGTTGATGAATGCCTACGCTGCGGCCAGCACATCGACAACCACGGCCATTGTGCTCAATTTTAGCCAGATGGGGTATATGAACAGTAGCGGCATCGGTCTGATCGTTACGCTGCTGGTGCGCGTCAGTCGCCAGAAACAGCGCTTAATTGCCTATGGATTAAGCGAACATTATCAGCACATTTTCCAGTTGACGCGTTTAAACGACGCCATTCAGATCCTGGATACCGAAAACGAGGCGCTCAACGCCATTGCGAAAACGCCAGGGTCAGGGCCGCAGAGCGGCCGGTTATCGTTCTTCAGAAGGAAATAGCCATGATGACACCTCCAACTGATGACGTGCAGCCACGCAACGCTGCAAGCTGGGCGCAGCAGACGACGCGTACGCTGCGCGTCACGCACGCGCCTACGGGAGCGCTCAACCTTAACGTAGACGGTCGCCAGATTACGGGTCCGCTTCAGGGCTTTGGGCAGATGTGGCAGAAGACCTACCAGATCGTCTTGCCAGCGGCTACGCTTGGGCCGGTGCTGGTGATTAAGACCTGGAAGGAGCATTTTGCTGAGTTCTGGCCCGCCAACTCGCGCTTTTTTGGACCCCTGACGGGGATTGCGCCGGGGGAGGTGGCGGTGCTGAACCTCTCGGTCAGCGGGATGCCGCTCTCGACAGGTGTGCTGGTCCTGTATGCCGATGAAGAGAGTTTTACTCTGATGACGCCGCAGGGTCATGTCTTTGCGGGCTGGATCACCTTCAGTGCCTTTGCCGAAGGCGAGGCGACCAATGTGCAGGTGCAGGTGCTGATGCGAGCCAGCGACCCCATATACGAGCTTGGTTTGCGTTTCGGCGGTCAGGGACAGGAGGACAAATTCTGGCGGCACACGCTCACCCGCCTGGGCGAGTACTTTGGCTGTGAAGTAGAGGTCGCACTGGAGACGATCTGCCTGGACAGGCGTCTGCAATGGTCGGAGGCAAAAAATATCTGGCACAATTCGGCGCTGCGTACTATGATGCATACAGTGGTCACACCGTCGCGCTGGTTTGGACGTAAGCCCAGGCCAGCCAGTTTAAAACAGCGAGTCGCTCCCCAGGTCGCGAGCGATGCAGCGGTGCCAACGGATACGGTTGCGTTACCTGGCAACGACGATGCGGGCGCTTGAGAGAAAATAGTTATATGACAACGAAAACTGCCTATGACGCCATTGTGATTGGTTCGGGACCCAATGGTCTCGCGGCTGCGATTACCCTGGCGCGTGCTGGTCATGCGGTGCTGGTCTACGAGGCGAAGGAGACGATCGGCGGAGGATGTCGTTCGGCTGAAATGACCCTGCCTGGCTTTACTCACGACATCTGCTCGGCCATTCACGCGCTGGGGGTGGCCTCGCCGTTCTTTCGCAGTCTGCCCCTGGAACAGTACGGCGTCAGGTGGTTGCACCCGGAGGTCCCGCTGGCCCACCCTTTCGACGACGGCACGGCGGCGGTACTCGCGCGGTCGTTAGAGACTACGTGCGAGAGCTTAGGGGACGATGCGACCGCGTATCTCCACCTGATGCAGCCGCTGGTCGAGCACTGGGAGACGATTCTTGACGCATTTCTGGGTCCATTACGTCCGGGGGTCATGCTGCCCCATCCCTTCACCCTGGCGCACTTTGGTTTGCCTGCGCTGCGTTCGGTCGAGCACCTGGCGCGAGCGCAGTTTAAGGGGCGGGCGGCGCGTGGTCTGTTTGCAGGTTTGGGCAGCCACTCGATGCTCGACCTGGATGCCCCGGCCACCGCGGCCTTCGGTCTGATGCTGGGGATGATGGCTCACGCTGTGGGGTGGCCGATAGCGCGAGCGGGTTCGCAGCAGATAGTTGACGCCCTGGCCGCCTATCTGCGCGATCTAGGTGGTGAGATTGTCACAGGCGAAGAGGTAAAGTCGTTGGATGACCTGCCGTCGTCGCAGGTCGTGCTCTGCGATATCACGCCGCGCCAGCTTGAACGCATCGCAGGGACGCGGCTCACGGGTCTGTATAAGCGTCAGCTTGAGCACTACCGCTATGGGATGGGTATCTGCAAAGTAGACATTGCGCTGGATGGACCGATTCCCTGGCAGGCCGAGGCGTGTCGGCGAGCCGGTACGGTCCACCTCGGCGCGACTCTGCCGGAGATTGCAGTCTCCGAGAAGGCAGCCTGGAAGGGCGAACACGCCGCAGAACCGTTTGTGATTGTCGCGCAACAGAGTCTTTTTGACGAGACACGCGCTCCAGCCGGCAAGCATACAGTCTGGGCCTACTGTCATGTGCCGCATGGCTCGTCGTTTGATATGAGCGGCCGTATTGAGGCTCAGATTGAGCGTTTCGCGCCCGGTTTCCGCGAGCGTATCCTTGCCCGTCACATCACCACCGCGCAGGACCTGGAAATCTACAACCCCAACTATATCGGTGGCGACATTAATGGTGGCGTCCAGGATCTGCGGCAGCTCTTCACACGTCCAGTGATTCAGGCAGTGCCATACGCCACATCCGATAAACGGCTCTACCTTTGTTCGTCTTCAACGCCTCCTGGTGGAGGTGTCCACGGGATGTGTGGCTACTTCGCGGCCAGCGCCGCGCTCCAACACCTGACAGGCCCACACAGGGACTAGATCAGCGTTTTATCCACCCCCCCTGATCGTTGCACAAGCGGGGAGTCGTCCCCTGTTTAGGTGCAGGAAGGGGCTTTTCATGCGCAGGTTGCGCATGCAAAGCCCCTTCCTGCACCTTCTTCGCTTCTGCCGCCGAAGGCGGCAAAAACAGGATGACTCAATCGATCAAAATATGCACATATCCATTTTCCTTGCCGCTGCTATACTTGCGGTGATAGATGAAAGAAATCCTCTAGTATATACTATAAGGCAGAATAGCATATGGAACAGCAAGAAGATCAACAACAGTCACCAACTGATCGTATTGAGCGTGTCAATAGAGGCGTCCGGGGACCCAGCACGGCGGTTACAACCCCTCTGGCAAAGACGCGGGTACGAGAGATGCCGCCGGAGCGTAAAACGCCGCTTATCGAGGGCGAGATCCGCCGTCGTCAGCTTCTGGTCGCTGGCGTAGGAGCGGCGGCCAGTCTTGTCGCGCTCGGTGGATTGGGTTGGGCGTCTGTCTTGAGTAGTCGCTCGGCACAGAGCGTTCATAACGTGGTCAGGGGTACCGGAGATCAGGTAGTGGTAACGTGGAATAATGCCACCCTCCAGGCGATCTCTCTGACTCAGATGGCACCCCCGCTTGCCGCCCGTGCTCTGGCGGTTGTCCACACGTGCATGTTTGACGCCTGGGCGGCCTATGATACCTACGCTTCAGGTACGCAACTGGGGGTACGTCTGCGCAGGCCACCCGAAGAGCAGAGTCTGGGCAACAAAGAGCAGACGATCAGTTTTGCCGCGTATCACGCTCTGGTGGATCTTTTTCCGACACTGCATAGTCATTTCGACCAACTCATGGCCCGCATGCACTACAACGTGAGGGACACCTTCAGCGCTCCCGATACTCCGAGCGGCATTGGCAATATGGCCGCGCTGGCTGTGCTGGCTTTCCGCCACGAAGATGGTGCTAATCAGTCAGGGACGCTTAACCCTTCTGCGTATTCTGATTATACTGACTATCATACAGTTAACACCTATAAAACGTTGAAAAACCCTGGTCAATGGCAGCCAATGGCAGTTCCCACCAGCCACAAAGGTCTGACCAACCAGGTATTTATTGGAGCGCAGTGGGCCAATGTTGCGCCCTTTGCTCTGACTAGTCCGACGCAATTTCTCTCCACAAGAGGGCCGGCGCACTATCCCTCTGAACAGTATATGCAGCAGGCGCAGGAGATCCTGCAATATAGCGCTAACCTGACCGACGAGCAGAAAGTGATTGCCGAGTATTGGAGTCTGGGAGTGATGCAGGGCCAGCCAGCCAGCCATTGGTCGTCGATTGCGCAATCTATTTCGGCACGCGACAACCACAGTTTGGACCAGAATGTCGCGCTGTTTTTTGTGCTCAGCAACGCCCTGCTCGATGCGAGCATTGCCACCTGGGCGGCTAAACGGGCCTATGACTCACCCTATCCACAGACAGTGATTCGCTATCTTTTTGCCAACCGCCAGGTGCGAGCCTGGGCCGGGCCTGGTCGTGGTTTTCAGTCGATCAACGGTACGTACTGGCAGCCCTACTGGCCGGAGAAACTCCCACTGCCTGCGTATCCCGAATATTGCGCCGAGCATAGTTCGTTTAGTGCTGCGGCCGCCGATGTCCTGCGTCGCTTTACAGGCAGCGATCGATTTGATATGTCTTACACACGTCTGGCGCATAGCTCGCCGATCGAGCCGGGTGTGCCGGACAGCAACGTTGTCCTCACCTGGAAGACCTTTACGCAGGCGGCTGAGCAGGCCGGTCTTTCGCAGCGCTATAGCGGTATGCACTTCACGCAGAGCGACCTCGATGGGCGAGCGCTAGGCTACGAGGTTGGGCGGCAGGCGTGGGCAAAGGCGCAGAGCTATCTCAACGGCCAGTAAGCCGGCACTGGGAGCGCCAGATATTCCAAATCAAGTGGAGCCAGGGGT